>CACZWF010000020.1:22190-26709 GCA_902784785.1 uncultured Bacteroidia bacterium | reverse complement strand
CATCGGGCACGCCAAGGCCATCTGCATGGACTTCGGTGTGGCTGAGATGATGGGCGGCACATGCAACCTGCGCTTCGACGACACCAACCCCCAGAAGGAGGACACCGAGTACGAGCAGGCCATCATGCGCGACATCCACTGGCTGGGCTACGACTGGGGCGACCGCCTGTACTACGCCAGCGACTATTTTCCCCGTCTCTATGACTTCGCCATCCGCCTGATCAAGGAAGGCAAAGCCTACGTCGACGACCAAACCAGCGAGCAGATTGCCGCCCAAAAGGGCACGCCCACCACACCGGGCCAAAACAGCCCTTACCGCGACCGCCCCGTGGAGGAAAACCTCGACCTGTTCGAGCGCATGAACAAGGGCGAGTTTGAGGAAGGCAGCCGGGTGCTGCGCGCCAAAATCGACATGGCCAGCGACAACATGCACTTCCGCGACCCCATCATGTACCGCATCATCAAGAAGCCGCACTGGCGCACAGGCGACAAGTGGAAAGTGTATCCCATGTACGACTTTGCCCACGGCCAGAGCGACTATTTCGAGGGCGTGACCCACAGCATCTGCACGCTGGAGTTTGTGCCCCACCGCCCGCTCTACGACTACTTCGTGCGAGAGCTGGCCGGCGACTCCGTGGAAGAATACTGCCCGCGCCAGATTGAGTTCAACCGCCTGAACCTCACCTACACCGTGATGAGCAAGCGCAAGCTGCTGCAGCTGGTCAAGGAAGGGCTGGTGGCCGGATGGGACGACCCGCGCATGCCCACCCTGTGCGGCCTGCGCCGCCGCGGATTCACGCCGCAGAGCATCAAGAACTTCCTCAACGACATCGGCTACACAAAATACGAGGCGCTGAACGACATCAGCCTGCTCGAGCACAGCATCCGCGAGGACCTCAACGCCCACGCACCGCGCGTGAGCGCTGTGCTCAACCCCGTGAAGCTGGTCATCACCAACTATCCTGCCGACCGTGTGGAAATGATGGAGATGGACAACAACCCCGAGCAACCCGACGCCGGCAAGCACCAGATGCCATTCGGACGCGAGCTCTATATCGAGCGCGACGACTTCATGGAAGAGCCGCCCAAGAAATTCTTCCGCCTGGCACCCGACAAGGAGGTGCGGCTCAAGGGAGCCTACATCGTCCGCTGCACTGGCGTGGTGAAAGACGAGCAGGGCAACATCACCGAGATTCAATGCACCTACGACCCCGACACGCTGAGCGGCATGCCCGGCGCCAACCGCAAGGTCAAGGGCACCCTGCACTGGGTGAGCGCCAAGCACTGCGTGAGCGCCGAGGTGAGGCTCTACGACCGCCTCTTTGCCGTGGAGAATCCGGGCGCCGAGGCCGAACGCGACTTCCGCGAGCTGCTCAACCCCGACTCGCTGCGCGTGCTCGACGACGTGAAAATCGAGCCCTATCTGGCCCAGACGGCACAAGTGGAGGACAAATTCCAGTTCCAGCGCATCGGCTACTTCTGCGTCGACCCCGACAGCAAGCCCGGCCGCCTGGTGTTCAACCGCACCATCGGCCTGAAAGACAGCTGGGCCAAGGAGCAGAAGAAAGGCTGACAGCCGGCAACTGTTTTCCGAAAACATTTAAGCCTCGAACCCTCGTAAAGTGAGGTTTTGTGAGGTGAATTATTTGGCGTTTTGGTGGCAAATGGAGTAATTTTGCCACCAAAACTAATCTATAGAGCAATGACTATCGCTAAACGAAACATCCTGGCCCTGCTCACGCTGGCCGCCGGCACCATGACGCTGCAGGCCGCGGCACCCTCACTCGACAGTTATCGACTGGTGTGGAGCGACGAGTTCGAGGGCACCACGCTCGACCCTTCCATCTGGAACATCGAAGTGAACGGCAACGGAGGCGGAAACAACGAGTTGCAATACTACGCCGCCGAGAACGTGAGCGTGGCCGACGGATGCCTGGTGCTCACCGCACGCAAGGAGAACAAAAACGGCCGGGCTTTCACCTCGGGGCGCGTCAACACACTGGGCAAGGCGGCTTTCATGCACGGCCGCATCGACGCGCGCCTGAAGATGCCGCGCACCGCCAACGGCTTGTGGCCGGCATTCTGGCTCATGGGAAATGACATGAGCACCGGCACCGGATGGCCATACTGCGGGGAAATCGACGTGATGGAGGCCGGCAACGTCAACGGCATCAACCGCGGCACGCAGGACCGCTACATGGGCGGCGCCCTGCACTGGGGCCCGTATGTGGGCGGCGGACACCCCATGTACGCCACCGACCTCACCGCCACCTACAGCCTGCAGGACGACTTCCACCTGTTCTCGCTCGTGTGGGACGACTATAAAATAGAGATGTACCTCGACCTGGACCGCAACCCCAACGCTGCGCCCTATTTCCGCATGAGCATCAACGACAAGTCGAGCGAGAACTCACCGGGACGCTACTTCCACAAGCAGTTCTTCATCTTGTTCAACGTGGCAATCGGAGGCAACTACACGGGCATCTATAACACCAACGGCATCACGGCCCTGGCACAAGAAGAGCGCGCCATGCTGGTGGACTATGTGCGCGTCTACCAGCGGCCGGGTCGCGAGGACTACACCTTTCCGGGTAGCTCGGCAATCGATCCAGGGCCATCGACCGAAATAGACGACAAGACCGAATTGGGCCAATACGGCACGTTCTCGCTCGCCGAAGACAACAAGCCCACCTTCACGGCCAGCAAGGGCAAGGACTATGTGATTATCGACGCCGACGAGCAGTTTCGCCGGCAAGTGGAACCGCTCACCATTGCCGACTACACTCCGGGCGGCAACAACAAGTCGCGCCTGCAAGTGTGGAACAGCTCCTACACCACCGGCTCCACCGAGGGCCTTAACTCGATGGGCAACGAAGAACCCTGGCGCCGTTTTTTCGTCAACAGCACACAAGGCTCCACACTGAGCTACCGTGAGTTTCTCACCGGCACCGGCAAGGACTTGTCGATGCTCAACGATGAGTACTACCTGCACATTGCCTTTCGCGGCAACGACCCCGACAGCCACACCACTCATGCCATCCGCATCGGCAGCGCGTCGTTCTGCATCGGCAACGTGGCATTCGACGACAATGGCACGCCGCTTCCCATCATGGGTGATTTTCCGCGCGACGGGCGCTGGACGTCGTTCGACATCCCTTATTCCGAGATTCTGAAACTCGACCCCCAGCCGTTCGTCGACCCCAAAGTAATCAAGGGCGATGTGGTGACCATCATGAGCGGCAATGAATGGGGCGCACAACTCAACTACGATGCCATCTTTTTCTACCGGCCCAATTTGTCGGGTGTGACGACAGTCCGTGCCGACAAGCCGGCGGGCCAGGACCTGCCGCCGTGCGACCTGCTGGGTCGTCCCGTGGGCCCCGATTACCGTGGCATCGTCATCAAGGACGGGAAAAAATTCTTGATTCAGTAAGTAAGAGCCGGGCAAGGATTATCACAAATCCATACTTAACGAGCCTGTGAAGTGCAGACCACGCAGAAATTCGTCGGCACTCATGGGCTTTTTTCCTGCCGGCTGCAGCCGAGTTATCTCCACGGCACCGTCGCCACAGTTCACCAGCATCCGCCGGCCCTCAATCATCACGCGGCCGGGCGTGCCGCAAGCCGCCTGAGGTTCGGCGGTGGCCAGGATTTTGAGCTGCCACCGGCCGCCGGCCTCGTCGGCCATGACGGTCCATGCCGCAGGATAAGGCGACAAACCGCGTATGTGGTTATACACGCGCTCGGCAGGCCACGTCCAGTGAATCTGGCAAGTGTCTTTAAAAATCTTGGGCGCGGGCGTGGGCTCCTGCCCGGCAGTGAGCAGTTGCTCTTGCGCAACGGGGTGAACCGTGCCGGCAAGGATGGCCTCCACCGTGTGCATCACCATGTCGGCCCCGAGCAGCATCAGTTTGTCGTGCACCACGCCCACATTGTCGGTACGACCTATCGCGATATCGCGCTGCTCGATGATGTCGCCGGTGTCAATCTCGTGCTTCAGGAAGAAGGTGGTGACACCCGTGCGGGTGTCGCCGTTCATCACCGCCCAGTTGATGGGCGCTGCCCCGCGGTATTTGGGCAGCAACGAAGCGTGCAGATTGAAAGTGCCCATGGGCGGCATGGCCCACACCACCTCGGGCAACATTCGGAAGGCGATGATGATTTGCAGGTGGGCCTTCAGCGAGCGCAATTCGTCCACAAACGCCTCATCCTTGAGGCGCACAGGCTGCAACACGCGCAGTCCATGCTCCACGGCATAGCGCTTCACGTCGCTCTGCAGCAGGTGGTGCCCGCGCCCGGCGGGCTTGTCGGGCATGGTGACCACGCCCACGATGTTATATCCGCCCTCAACAAGGCGCTTGAGACTCTCCACGGCAAACTCGGGAGTGCCAAAAAACACAATTCTCAAATCTTTTTTGTCCATCGGCTTAATCATAAGTGTAGTGCTTGAGCACCTGACGGTAACTGTTAAAAATCTTGCTCTTGGAGACAAATCCCACATATTTGCCTTCCTCGTCAA
>CACZWF010000020.1:0-22169 GCA_902784785.1 uncultured Bacteroidia bacterium | reverse complement strand
GTGCCCAGCACCACGCGCGCCGGCGGGGTCGACATGAACCGGTGCACGTGCATGCGCCGGTACAGGTCGGGGCGGAACATGATGTTGCGTATGTCGTCGAGCAGCACCACGCCCAGCAGTTCGCCATTCTCGCCCGTCACGGGGAAAAGGTTGCGGTGGCTGCGTGAAATCACGTCGACCATATCCTTGAGGCTCATCTGCGGATGCACCTCGATGAAATCGGTTTCGATGACGCTGTCCATCTTGAGCAGGGTGAGCACGGTCTGGTCCTTCTGATGGGTGAGCAATTCACCGCGCTGAGCCAAGCGCCGCGCATAGATTCCGTAGGGGGTGAAGATGCGGCAGGTTCCGTAGGACACGGCACTCACGATGAGCAGCGGCAGGAACAAGGCATAGCCGCCGGTCATCTCGGCCGTGAGGAAGATGGCCATGAGCGGGGCGTGCATCACACCGGCCATCACACCGGCCATGCCCATCAGGGCAAAGTTCTTGGTCGACAGCGGGTCGGCACCGTTATAAATTCCCAGATAATTCACCAGATAGGCGAAAAAGAATCCCACCATGCAGCCCACATAGAGCGAGGGCGCAAACGTACCCCCCACCCCGCCGCCGCCATTAGTGGCACTGGTGGCAAACACCTTCATCGCGCCCAGCATCAGGACAATAAGCAGCACCATCGACCGATTGTCCTTCAGCGCGTAAAAGATGCTGCCATCGAACATCTGGTCGGTGTTGCCGGCCAGCAGCGCGTTGATAGAATCGTAACCCTCGCCATAAAGTGGCGGCAACAGGAAGATGAGCAGGCTCAGCATGGCACCACCCACCACAAACCGCAACCGCGGGCTGGCCATTTTGCGGAATTTACTCTCCACCCAGCCGATGGTGGTGTTGAAATAATATGACACCAGGCCGCAAAACACGCCCAGCAGCACCACAAAGGGGATGCGCGTGGCGAAGAACGGCTCGCTCTGCATGAAGAAGAACTCCACGTTGTATCCGTTGAACACATAGGCCACCGTGGCACCGGCCACCGATGCAATAATCAGCGGCATGGCCGAGCCTGCCGTGAGGTCGAGCATGAGCACCTCGATGGTGAACAGCAGGCCGGCGATGGGAGCTTTGAAAATGCCGGCAATACCCGCGGCGGCACCGCAGCCCACAAGCATCATGAGCGTCTGCGGCGACAAACGGAAAGCCTGCCCCAGATTCGACCCGATGGCCGCACCGGTAAATACGATGGGGCCCTCGGCTCCCACCGAGCCGCCAAAACCGATGGTCACCGACGATGCCACCAGCGAGGCGTACATGTTGTGCACTTTCAAGCGGCTTTTTTTCAACGCGATGGCATAGAGCACGCGGGTGACACCATGAGAGATGTTGTCCTTCACCACATAGCGCACATAGAGGCTCGCCAGCCCGATGCCGATGAGCGGATAAATCAGGTATTCGTAGTTTCCGCCACCTTCCTGCACTCGCTGTGTCAAGAAATCCGAAATTGTGGCGATGAGAAATTTGAGCAAAACCGCGGCAAGGCCTGCGGTCACACCGATAATCAGGGCCAGCACCACCACAAATGTGCGCTCGGGAATGTGGCGCTCACGCCACTGCACCACGCGCATAAACCAGCCATCGGCCGCCTGTGCGGTGGAAATGGCTTTGCCGGTCGGTGTGGTCGTTGTTTCGGTCATCGGGGTGTGGTGAATATCGCTTGCGGCATTGATTACTGAATAATTACATTCCTCGCCCGGTCAGAACCGTTTTCACGGTGTAGACCATGATTTTCAAGTCGTTGATGAGCGACATGTTCTCAAGGTAGAGCAAGTCGTAACTCAAGCGCTCCACCATCTCATCGACATTGCGGGCATAGCCGAATTTCACCATACCCATCGATGTGATGCCGGGGCGCACCTGATGCAGCAAGGCATACGACGGAACCCGCTCCAGAATTTGGTCCACATAATACTTGCGCTCGGGTCGTGGCCCCACAATCGACATCTCGCCCACCAGCACATTCCAAAACTGCGGCAACTCATCGATGCGATACTTGCGCATGAAGTGCCCCACGCGCGTGATGCGCGGATCATTCTCGCTCGAGAGCTGGGGCTGGGAGTCGCGCTCGGCATCGGCACGCATCGAGCGGAATTTGATGATGTTGAACGGCACGTTGTGATAGCCCATTCGCTCCTGGCGGTAGAAGACTGTGCCCGGCGAGTCGAGCTTGATAAGAATCGCCATCACTGCGAAAAACGGCAGCAGCAACACCAGCAGCACAGCCGACACCACCACGTCGATGCATCGCTTCACATTCTTGCCGCTCTCGCTCATGTTGCTGCCCGAGATGTTGACCAGCGGGTCGCCATACATGTCGCTGATGCGCACTTGCGAAAGCAGCACATTCGAGCTGGAGCGGTCGGGAATCATCTTGATGGGCAGGTCGAGCGCAAAAAGGCGGTTGATGGCCGTGAGCACCTGGCTTTCCTCATGACGGGTGGGCACCACAATGATTTCTTCTATTTTTTCATCACGGCAGGCTTGGGCCACATCGGCGAGCGCGTAGCACGGCAGGTTCACCCCTTTGGCATCGCTCTCGCCGGGAATGCTCACAAAGGCTTTCACACGGTAACCCAGCGAATAGCGCTGGCTGTTCATCTTCTCGACAAAAGCCATCGCCGCTGTGCCGCGCCCCACAATCAATGTGTTGAAGCCCCACTCCCGGTTCCTGATTTTATGCGACGTGTGAGCGGTTATCGAAGCCCTCACCACATACACCACAAAGAACAGCAACGCCCACAGCAGCAGCAGCATCTCATAGTCGCTGCCGCGGTCTTTCATCACATCGTTGATAAGGGCCACAAAGAAAATGAGCAGTGAGTTGACCACGGCACTCCAGAAAGTGACGGCCACCTCTTGCAGCCGCGATTTGCGAAACACCACGTTGTAGTAGCCCGACAGGCAGTACACGGCCATCATCATCGCGGGCAACACCAGCTGTCCCACCATGACCATGGGCGCGGTGACAAACTGCGTCAACGACTCGTACCGGCCTTCGATGACACCCAGCGAATAGCGCAAGCAGTTATAGGCAAACCAAGCGATGTTCGACGACACATAGTCGCCGAGCACATAGCGTAATCGTTGTTTGCCTTCGCTAATCACAGCCGTTACCTTTTTACCTGATAATCTTAAATGTTCCGTCGCTGCTGAGCAGGATGATGTTAGAAGCCTGATGGGGCGTGGCATCATCCTGGCGGTAGCGCACCACATAGTCCACACCGCTCACCACCGCACCATCGATTTGTGCGAAGCAGGCCGGCGACGGCTCGCCACTGATGTTGGCGCTGGTGGACACAATGGGCTTGCCAAACTCACGACACAACCTGTGGGTGAACGGCTCGGACGGGATGCGGATGCCCAGGCTGTCGTTCGGGCCCAGCAGATTCGATGCCACATGATAGGCACCCTCGTAGATGATGGTGAGCGGCTTCACGGCCACATCAATCAGCTCGCGGGCCATGGGAGGCACATCCACCACATAGTGGTCGAGGCGGTCGGCGCTGTCGAGCAGCACAATCAGTGCCTTGCTGTCGGCCCGGCGTTTCAAGTCATAGACGCGCTGCACTGCACGGGCATTGGTAGCGTCGCAGCCGATGCCCCAAATCGTGTCGGTGGGATACAGGATAAGCCCGCCGGCCTTGAGCACCTCAAGGCAGGCGGCTATGTCATCGTCCAGTGGTATCATCCCTGCTTTTCCGTCTTTTTTCACTTCGTTCAATCGGTTTCACGCAAAGTTAATAATAATTCTTGATTCGACGGGCCGTTTAGGTATAAAAAAGTTAAAGCGGCCCACCAAGTTAAACGTTAGGCAACCAAATATGGTCTAATTTTTGTAATTTTGCAGCACAAATAACAATTCCTACACTTATGATCAAGAACACAACCATCATCGGCATCGCACTGGCCGCCCTCGTGGCAGCAGGCACATCCACGGCTTCGGCCAAGGGCAAGACGCAAGCCGCGCCACAAGTCATCTACACCGGCGACATCGCCAGCAAGGTCATCGGCTACAACGGCACCACGCCGCTCAATATCCACATCCAGAACGGAAAGATTGTCAAAATCGAAGCCTTGAACAACCGCGAAGACCCGCATTACCTCAAGCGGGCCTGCGACAAGGTGTTCGGGCAGTACGAAGGCAAAACCGTGGAGCAGGCCCGCAAGCTCAAGGCCGACTGCGCCACCGGAGCCACCTACACCAGCGAGGCACTGATTAAAAACATCCAGCTGGGCCTGGACCAAGTGAAAACGCCCGCCAAGAAAAAAGCGGTCACCAAGAAGAAAAAGCTCAAGAAGAAGTGAACACGCCCTGCAGGGCGGTCGACCCATAAGAAATGACTGCGCGGAAGAGAACGGCGATGCCGTCTATCTTCCGCGCAGTCATTTCGTGTGCTGGTGCCGCTGAGGGCATTACAGCTTCATGACTCGCTTCAGGGCAAGGTTCTCATAGCCCTCGGGGCAATGAGTGGAAAGATACACCGTGGGGTGATGAGTCACAAACTCGCGCACACGGTCCAGCGTGTCGCGGGCGGCCTCTTTGTCCTCAAAGACGATACTCAGTTTGTTGGCTTTCAGTGCGGCGTCACAATAGGTTACATCGCCGTGCATCATGTAGTACAGTCCGTTACTCTCGGCCACCACAATGCTGTTGAACAGGTGATAGGGGGCCGCGCTTCCTTCCGTCATGCTGTCGCAGAAGTAGAGCAGGCAATCGTCCGAGCCGCGGGCGATCAAATTCTCCCCACGGGCTGAACCGATCAGGCTGCAGTTGCTGACGATGCAATGGTTTTTGCAGTTCTCCAAGAGGACCCAGGTTCCGGCTCCGAGACTGGTGGAGCCCGTGGTCGTATAGGAGTTGTCGTTGAAGCTGCAGTTGTTCATGCAGAAACTCCCGCAATTGACAACGTGGATGGTCGAACCGTAGGTGTTGGAGCAGTAGTTCCCGCTGAAGGAACACGCGTTCAGGTAGAGCTTGCCGGCCGATTTGCGGCAGGAAATGGCTCCGCCTTTCGTGGCGTAGTTGCCCTCGAAAGTACAACGGTTGAAAGTGCCGCCCAAATCGGAATAGTAGCAGACGGCGCCGCCGTACAGGCCTTCTGTTCCGATGTCCACGCATTTGGTCCCGTTGCCTCTGAAAATGCAGTCCTCGAAGAGGAAGCTGGCCTTGTCGCTGCCCAGACGGACAGCGCCGCATTGACGGCCATAATCACCGGACATGCTTCCGGCGACATGATTGCAGTTGTTCTCGAAGAGGGTGTTCTTGACGGTGAGGGATCCACTTGCCCCCTCGTTGTCCTGGTGGTTGATGGCGGCACCGCCGGAACTCAGCGTGTAATTGCCCCGGAATACGCAGCGATTGATATTGGCCACAATGTTGTCGCTCAAGAACCCAATGGCGCCACCGTACACGCCGCCCGTACCCGTATTGTTGTGGAAATTCTCCTCGAAGGTGACATCCGTACAGGTGAACTTGCAATCCTTCTCGGCAAGAATACAGCCGCCGTGACCTTTCTTGCAGTTGTTTCCTTTAAAATAAGCGTTTCCGCTGATGGTGAGCGTGGAATTCTTGGAGGCACAGATGCATCCGCCGCCATCCGCGATGTTCGATTCATAGGAACCACCCTGGATTTCCAGTATGGCATCGTTGTCCAGATGGATGGCGCCGCCATAGGTTCCGTTGTTGGTGTTGACCGTGCAATTGATCAAGGTCCCTTTCGCACTGTTGTAAAGCCGCAGCGCACCGCCTTTTTTCTCACAGCTGTTGTCCACCAGCTGACAGGATGTCAGGGTGATGGTACCTGCGCAGACACAGAGGGCACCCCCGTCGTAGGCATTGACCTTGTTGGCTTTGATCGAACAATGCTCCAAGTTGCAGATGGCATTGCTGTCGTCTATATATATGGCAGCGCCCGGCCCCGAATAACTGTTGTTGTCGTGGAAGACACAATTGCTGAGGGTAGTGTTGCCGTAAGGAACCAATGTCCCGCCCCAGGAGCCTTTGCATCCGGCCCATTCGCAGTGGTTGAACGAGAGGGTGGTGCCAGTTTCCGCATAGAAGCATCCGCAGGTTAAATAGGAACCGTCCGTCTTCTGGTTGATGTTGTCCAGGAATCGGCAGCCGACGAAATGGCCCGTGGAACCGCTCTTGGCATACAAGGGGGATTCTTTCGCCTTGACTCCGCGGCCTTTCTCGAAAGAGATGTTGGTGAACGAGGCGTTGGCTTTCTTGCCCAGAATCAGCAGGCGGTGCGCCTCGGCTCCGGTGATGATGGTCCAACTCGTCGCATCCTCTTCGTCCGGCGTGTTGCCGACAAAGTCGATCTTGACATTGGCGCTGGCAGAAGGGAAATCCAGATTGATGTAATTATCGAAATTGTAGGTGCCGGCTCCCATATGGATGGTGAGGTCGCTGAGGGCGGCAATCCTGGCGGCCAGTTCGGAAGCATCTTCGGGCAGGCTGAGGTAGTTTTTCAGAGCCTGCGCATCCATGGCGTTGGCCAGATTGATACCGGATTTGTTGCCGGCGCCGGCTACCGTGGCATACAGATGACCGGAGACGCCGAAGTCACCGAAAGAATGGATGGTGGAGACCTCGGTGGTCACGGCCTTGTCCAGATAGTAAGAACCCTTGAGTTCGGAGCCGTTGTAATATTTCAAGAGGAGACCTTTGTTGTGCGTGACGCCGGGCAGAACGCTGATGTACACGTTTCCGGCCTCATATCCCGCAGAACTGATTTCTACGGTGGAGTAGGTCGTGCTTCCGATGGCGATGCCGGGCGTTTCGCCGCCGAGCGTGATGTCTGCCTCACCGGCCAGCGCGCTGCCGTCGGGGCTTTCGACTACGATACGGGTGTATCCCCCTTCCGGAAGGGTGATCTTGAGGAACGCGTTGATGTTGGCGAAGGTGAAGGTCTTTTCGACGGCTTTCGCCACCGCGATATGGGCGCATCCGAAACTGCCGTTCTGGCTGGAGGGGAGGGTGACCCGGATCTTGTCGGTATCGGTCAGGGACGAGCTGACTGAGGCCGGATAGACGGCATAGTAATTGGTGCTGGCCGGGACGGCGACTTCGTAGGTGGCGTGGTTGGTGCCTTCACCGACCTTGATGTCGGCCGTGGCGCTTCCGCCTCCGTCAAAGAAGACCGTAATCTGGTCGTTGGCCGACCAGACGGTATTGCCATTGTCTATATCCGTACGGGTGTTGGCGGCAGTGGCAGTGGCAGTGAATTCCACCAGCGTCTTTTCTCCGTCTTCCATGGAGTTGGCTCCCTCTGCGAACTGCGGTTCGATTTCTTTCTTGCTGCAGGAAAGGGTTACTGCAGCGAAGCAGGCTGCGAGAATGATATATGCTGATTTTTTCATATTCCGACGGGATTAAAAAATGGGCTTTTCATCAAAGTTGGACAGGTCTCCGTTCTTGTCGTCTTCGCTGGCAGGACGTTTCGTCCGTACCACAATCGTGGAGATGGGGCTGTCTTTGTAGGTTACCCGGTCGGCATCCGAAGGAACGGCGTAAATCTTGACCGTGTAGTTCGTCTCGTTGGTGAGGCCGTCGAACTTGGCGGAAGTCGTGGTCGTGCTGCTGTACGCACCGTCGCTGATGGAATACATATAGGCGGAGGCGTGTTCGACGGCAGCCCAGACAACCGTAAATTCGGTAGCCAGAATCGACTTGGACTGGAGGACGGGGGCGCTCAAAGCCACCAGGTCAGAGGTGGTGACCTTCTTGCTGGTCCAAGGGCTGGCGAGATAGTCGACAGCGCCGGCTTCGGAAGGTGCGGCGCAGACTTCCACCGTGTATTCCGTGTTGGCGCTCAGACCGTTGAGAACAAGTTGGTTTTCCGTCGTGCTCTGCTCGGCTCCTCCGTTGAGTTTATATTTGTACTGGCCGGCGTTGGCAATCGCATCCCACGTAAGGGTGAATCCGTTGGTGTGGATATGCGAATCGGCGAGAACCGGGGTGTCCAGGGTGATGCGGGCGATGGTGGTCGCTTCCGCTTCGGCCCATTCGCTTTCCAGTGAAGTCGCGGACGTGCTTTCGCCGGGAAGGGCCTTCACCTTCACCGTATAGTTCGTGGAGTAGGACAGGCCGTTGATGACGGCAGAGGTGGCCGTAGTTTCGTACTCGGCTCCATCTCCCACTTTGTATGCGTACTTGCCGGCTTTTTTCACCGCATTCCAGGAAACGGTGAAGCCGCTGGGACGAATCTCGGAAATGGAGAGGACCGGTTTGTCCAGCGCTTTTTTGCCTTCCGTCTTGAAACTGACGGCGGCGCTCAGGTCCGAATCCAGCCACTGTTTGCTGCCTTCAGGCGCGAGCGCTTTCATTTTTACGGAATAGTCCGTGTTGGAGCTGAGGTTGTTGATGGTATAACTGTCGCCCTTGACGGTCAGGGTGGTCTCATCATTGACGATGATCCGGTAGGCGCCGGCACCGTCGATCTGTTCCCAGAGGAGGGTGGCATTGTCGATACCGGTCACCGCCACCTCGAGGACGGGCGTGTCGAGTTTCTTGGGCTCGATCGTTTTCTCCGCCTTGTTGCAAGACGCCACCGCCAGGATGGATGCGAGTGCTGTTAATAGGGTTGTTGCAAAACGATTCATGGCATTCATTCCGTTAGTGAATTTCTTGTTCGTCGATGTCTTCCGTACCGCCGCCCGTGCTGGTTCCGCCTGTGGAGAAAGCGACGCTGGCAATCTTGCTGGGATAGACTTCATCGTCACCCACGCAGAAGAGCACATAGTTGACGCCCGGCATCAGACCGCTGATGGTCCCGCTGAGCGCGCGGTCGTTCCGGCGCGTGGACAGGCATTCCTTGGCCAGTTCAACGGCGTCTTTTGTGGCGAATTCTTCGGCCGCCAGGACATAGACCTCGCTGACGTAGGTCACGCCTTCCGGCAGGGAGAGAGTGTAATCGACCGAGTTCCCTTGGATGTTGGTGACATTGATGGTCGGCTTGTTGGCTTCACTCAGTTGCAGGGCCGGTGTCGTGAAGGTTTTCACGATAGGCAGGCTGAGCGAACCGGTGATGGACGTACCGACAGCGACGGCGACGTATTGCGTCTCGGCGTCAAGCACCTGCATGTGATCGGCGGAAAATGCGAAGAACTGTCCGTGGTCGTTCAGCCAGCGCTCGGTATCTCCGGAGTAGCTGTCGTACTCCGCTTTGGTCCCGATGCCGAAAAGATAGGACACGCAGAAACTCGGGTTTTTGGCAATGCTTGTGTACCAGAAACAGCCGGAAGTGTTCTTTTCCATCAGGAAGTTCATATCGATCAGCTCGACATCCGTAGCGGAGAAGGTCGGGGTTACCATCGTTCCGTTCTCCACCTGTACGGTCGTTTCCGCCCTGAAGATGGTGACGACCCCTTCCCGGGAGGTCGTGACGATGCGAAGGTCGTCATAATCGCCCGCAGGCAGGATGAAGCGGAAAGGCGTGTCCTTGTAGAAGGAGAGTTCCGTCTTGGAGGCATCCATCATAATGATATTGGAGCCACCTTCGATATTGAATGTGTTGTCTTGCAGATTGCAGGTGAAGGGGCCTGATATAGGCTTGCCCGCATCCAGCATCACGGATTTCAGCAGGCCGCTGCCCTTGAGGTTGAATTGGAGGATACCGCAAAGACTCTTGACTTCAATCTGTTTGAAATCGATCGATCGTCCGAACATGGGCAGCGTGCCGACGGGTTCGTCCGGGTAGGCGTGCTGTACCCGCGTGTTGAGCAAGCCCTTGAACGTTTTTCCGTCGCAGCTGGCGCTGGCAGGGTAGTAGGCGCTGAAACTCTTTCCTTCCGGCTTTCTGCCCGTGAAAGAGGCCACCGAATACCCGATTCCCGAATGGAGGGTAAAAACCTCGGGCGTCGCTTGAGCGTCGCTGAACAACCCGATTTGGTCGCCCGAACTCCATGCAAGGATGTTGTTGGTGCCCATCTGGCTCTTGGTGCTTGCTCCCTGAATGGTCAGGAAAGTCATATCCTCTTCGGCCGGCGCCGGTGTAACCGCCGTTTTGGTGCAGGCGGTCCAAGAGAGGATGGCAAGCAGGAGATATAGTGCTTTTCTGGTCATATTGGCTTTACTCTATAACATCAATTAAAACAGTTTTCGTATCGGATGCACCGAAGGCGTCGGTGACCGTGAGGCTGACCTCTACGCCGTTCTGGGCCGTGGGGAAAGTGACGGAGGGTGAACGATAGGGATAGGGTACGCCGTCTATGATCCACAACCAAGTTGTAATACCGCCTACCTTGTCGGTGGATTGGTCTTCAAAAGGCACTTCCACCCCCTTGCGGATGACCTTGGGGTAAGTGAAGTCCGCAAAGGGAATGTCATTCTCGTCGATGACATAGACCTGCTTTGTGTAGGTGTCGGATCCGGCTCCTTGTTCCGCATAGGCGGTCAGTATGATGTTATACATACCGGGCTTGTCGAAGGTGATGCCTTCGACGTCGATGGTGTAGACTTTCCGATAATCGCCCGTATTTCCGAATTCCCATTTGCAGAAGGCGAGAATGTTGTTCTGCACCGTCGAGAGATTCTTGATGATCAGTTCTTCTCCAACCTGATAGACGTCCTTGTCGGTGGTAAAGGATGCCGTGACCTGCACCGGTGCTTTCTTGGCGCAAGAAAGGGCGGTGACAAACAGCGCAATAATCAAAATATACTTTTTCATCGTGTCACTCAGAATTTTAAGATGATACTGACGGGATAATGGTCCGAAATGTATTCGATGCCGGCATACGCGTTCCGGATGGTAGTAAAGCGCGTGACGGCCGAAAAATCCTTGAAGAAACAGTGGTCCAGGCGACTGCTGCCATTGTAACCGAATCCATTGAACGTCTTGTAGGAGTCGCCCACGACGGCTTCGAGCCGCGCGCTCAAGAATCCGTCGCCCTTGATGCCGCCGAAAATGTTCGAGTCTTCATCGCAGTTGAAGTCCGCCGTCAGGAAGATGGGCAGGTTCTCGGTGTTGATGGTCCTCATCTTGTTCAGAATCACATCCATTTCGAACTGCTGGATGCTGAGTTCCAGGTCCAGGTGGGTGTTGAAGTAGTAGAGGAGCTTGCCGTCGTTTTTCATCTTGAGTTTACCCCAGGTGCAGACCCGGTAGTGGTTGGTGGCGTTAGGCTTGCTTTCCACATCCGGTGTACTGCTCAGGTAGAACGTCCCATAGCGCAACACTTCGACCGAGTCTTTGATGTAGAAGATGGTGCATTCTTCGGTTTCCTCTTTCGAATGGCTGATGTTGTCGGCCCAGATGGCGCCGTATTCGGGGTGGTCCGCAAGGATGTGTTCACGCTGATCGATCTTGCATTCTTGCGTACCCATCAATACGGGCTTTCTGTCGGACATCATCGCCTTGACGCCGGGGCGACGTGCCGCCCAAGTGTTCACTTCGTACCTTTCCTCCATGCTGGAAGAACGTACATTGAACGTCATGGTCGAGAGCTTTCTGCCTCCATCGCCTTCGTTGGGGTCAACATACCAGCGGGAGTAGTCGTAGTCGCGCTTCTTGTGGCATCCCGTCACAACGAGGATGGCGGCGAGCAGGGGAAGGATTATTCTCTTATACGATTTCATAGTCATCACTTTCATCATATTACCAACCGGGATTCTGGGACAATACATATCCTTTGTCCCTGTATTCGCGGATAATCTGCGGCGGAATAGGGCTCAGGTATTGTCTGTTGTCAGGGTGCCAGATACGCCTGATGGCCAGCACCCATTCGAGGTCGTATCCTCCATTGGGGTTGGGCCTGGCCCGCAAGCCCTGTTCGTTGGACGCTTCATCGATAATCTGGACATAGTAGTTCTTGTGGGCGGCCGGAATTTCGGACAGCGGCTTTTTGGAGAAGTAGAACTCTTCCCCGCCTTTGCCCCTGATGTTGATGGCCATATCCAACCCTTCGATGTGAAGGCCCGTCCAACGAAGGTCCTGAATCAGGTGGCCTTCCGCCCAACGGTCGAGGTCGCTGTTGCGGAAGCCCTCGAAGAAGAGTTCGATGGCGCGCTCGCGACGGATTTCCATCAGGGCGGGGTCTGTGACATTGGGATAGAAGTTCTCTACCATATACGGATCCAGCCGGGTGGGCTTGGAAGAAAGCCCGCCGGTGATTCCGGCCCTTGAACGGAGTTTTCCGATGGTGGCGGCCCAGTCGGCGTCGGTGAATTCGCCCAATTCGGCTTTGGCCTCCGCATAAATCAGCAGCGCCTCTGCGTAGCGCATCAACGGCATCGAGTTGATACCCTTGGAGGCATCGTCGTATTTGACGTCGTCAATGGAGAACTTGATGATGTGATAGCCGGTCATGGCATTCTGGTGCAGAATGTCCGGCAGCAGGTCGGCCGTGCTGGCTCCCGTCATTTCATAATCCGGATTCTTAAGCGTCTGTTTGAGGCGCATGTCACGGTTTTTAAACTCATCCTTGAAGAGGGTGGTCGTATAGTTGGGCTTGTCCGTGAAGGGCGTTCCGTCGGTGTTCAGATAGGTAAACGCGAATGCGCGGGACATACAGTCGCTGTTTCCGTAGTTGGTGTTGAAATGCCGGTTGGCCGAGTTGAAAACGCCATAATCGGCATCGGTGCACAGTCCCAGGATCACCTCGTCGGTCTGGATTTCCTGGCTGTACCACAGGCTTCTGTAGGCACCTTTGGAGCCGGCGCTGGTATGCAGCGAGAACTTGCCGGATTGCATGATGAGGTAGCAGGAGCTGACGGCCATCCGGTAGAGGTCTTCCGCGGTGTAAATGTTATTGGGAAGGTTGTGGTACTTTTTCCAGGAGGCCTCGTACAGGCAGATGCGGGCTTTCAGCAGCAAGGCGGCATACTTGGACACCAGTGAGTTGCCTACGGAAGAGGTCGTCTTCAGGTGCTCGTAGCAGTAGTCGAGGTCTTTGATCATGTTCTCGACAATCTGTTCACGCGGGTCCCGATTCTTGTACATCGTGGCTTCGTCCGTACTGCTGACGACATGCTCGAACCAGGGAACGTCTCCGTACGTGCGGAGTTTTCCATAATAGACCCAGGCGCGGAACCATTTCCCGAGGGCCAGGTAATGCTCTTTCACGTCCTGATCTACCGTGCAGTCCTCACTCAGGAGGCCGTCGAGGAAGTAATTGACGCGACGCAGGCTGCTCCAACTCCACGATGTGGTCTGCTCAGGGTTGTATGTGCCATCCAGATAAAAATCATCGAAGTTGTAGGAAGCGCAATAGTCCGTCGAGGAACTTTCCTGATAGAACACGTTATCCAGGGAGGGGAGGATGGAGTACAGGGAATAAGAATAAGACTGGATACCGTTCTCGGAACCGAAGATGATTTTACGGTCCGCGGAGGAGATGAGAGGCTCATCCAACCGGCAGGAAGAGACCAGCGCGCTCAGCATCATCATCGGTAATATAATATATAAGGTATATCTTTTCATAGCTGTGTCTTTTAGAATCCGATTTGAATGCCAAAACTGAATGTCCGCATGGTAGGGTAGTTGTAACCGTCACCCTGACCGCCGCCGAGGTCGCTGTCGGAGCCGTAGCAGACGGTGACCACGTCGAAGTCCTTGGTGTATTTGTGGAGCGGAGACCAGGTCCAAAGGTTCTCCGCGGAGAAATAGAGAGTGAGCTGGGACATCTTGATCTTGTTGATCAGTTTCTTCGGGAAATTGTAACCGACCTGCAAGTTCTTGAGGCGGATGTAAGAGACATCCATCATATAGCGGTCGATACGCTTGGCCTGCCAGGAGATACCGCAGTAACCGGTATACCTGGGCAGCAGGGCATCCGGATTTTCCGGCGTCCAGCAGTTGTCCAGCTGCCATTTGTAGGCCTGGGCGTAAGGACGGCAGTACTGTCCCCAGAAGGGACCTTCCTTGGTAGGGCACCACAGACGTTTGCCGACACCCTGGAAGAAAGCGGACACATACACGCCGTACCATTCCAGATTCAGCCCGATGGAATACATGAAACGGGGCTGGGTGTTGCCGATGATGGTCTGGTCGCCGGGGTCGTCCACCGTATCCGAACCGGAGTCGATTCTATTGTTGTGGTTCAGGTCGGAGAAAATGACCTCACCCACACGGGTGATACCGTCATCATGCATGCGGATACGCGTCTGCTGATAAGGAATGGGAAGGCCGGTGTTGATATCCGTCCAGTAGGTGTCGATTTGCTGCTGGGATTGGAAAATGCCTTCGACACGCCATCCCCAAACATCGCCGATCTCATATCCCTCGTAGTAGTCGTTGATGGCGCGGGTCGGGTTGTAGTATCGGGTGATGAAGGAACGGCTATCCGCCAGCGTGGCCTTGATGCCGTAGCTGAACGGAGAGGAAAGCAGTTTGAAACTGTCGTTCCAGGAGAGCGAGATTTCCCAACCATCCGTGTACATATCGGCGTAGTTGCCTTTCGGGGCCGAGGTTCCGTAGGTGTCGGGCAGCGTGGGGCCGGTGGTGTACATGTTGTAGGTGCGGCGGCGGTACCAGTCGAAGACAAGTTCCATCCGGCCGCTGAACATACCGAGGTCGAGACCGACATCGAGGGTCTGGGAGGTTTCCCAGGTCAGGTTGTCGGGAATCTGTGAGGGAACGCTGGTATAGCGCATGCCGCTTACGCCGTCGAGGGTGCGGCACCATTCGCTGGCACCTTTACCCATGTTCTCGAAGCTGAATTTTTCCATGAAGGCGTAGGTGGAAACACTACCGTTACCCAGTTCACCGAAGGAACCGCGCACTTTCAGGTTGGTGACCCACTTCGGATCCACTTTCCACCAATGCTCTTTGGATACACGCCAGGCGGCGGAAGCCGAAGGGAAGAAACCCCATTGGCTGTTGGTCGGGAATTTGGAAGATCCGTCGAGACGACCGTTGACTTCGAACAGATAGCGCTCGTCGTAGTTGTAGTTGAAACGGAACATGAAACCGGATACTCTCCAGCGGCTCTCTTCGGAGGAGATGCTCATGTCGTCACCCGTTGCCAGGTTGATGGAGTCGGTGTTGTAGGTGAGCAAGTCATAGCGCCGGGCGTATACGCCTTTCCATTGCTCCTGCTCATAGTTGTAACCGGCCATCGCTTTGAAATAGTGCTTCTTGGCAAAGGTGTTTTCATACTCGAGATAGGCATTGGCGGCTATGTAGCCTGTGGAAGAGATATACTCTTGCAGATAGTCGTCCAAGCCGGGGGTGCCGAGGTAGGTGATTTCACCGGGCGCCTCGCTGTAGGGGATGACCGTGCGTTTGGTCAGCTCGTTCTTGTTGCGGTCGGCATAGGTGAAGTCGGCATTGATGCGGAAGGTCTTGTCGAAGAACTCGGCCCGCAGGGCGGTCGTGGTCTTGAAGTTCTTGACTTTCCGGTTTTTGTAGTTGTTTTCTGTAATCAGACCGCCGAGAGCGTAGGCACCGGATTTGGTCATCGTGCCGTCCGGGTTGAAGATCGGCGAACTGGGGTGACCTTCCGCGTTGATGGCCGTCCAGAAGTTACCGGAGCTCTGCTGGTTGGAGGTGCTCGGGATATGATAGGTCTCGTTGTCGAAGGTGATGTTCTCCGAGACTTTGAGCCAGGGGCGGACGTATGCCGACATTTTGGCGCGGAGGTTGATCGTGTTGTATTTGTCGGTGCTCATATTGAACAGACCGTCATACTGGTAATAACGACCGGAGAGGTAGTAGTTGAATTTGTCGCTGCCGCCGCTGATGGAAAGGTTGTGCGACTGGGCTGTCGTGAAGTCTTTGTAGAGGAAGTCGTAGTAGTCTTCGTTGCCGTAGTACACATACTTGCCGTCGGGGCCCACCTCCGTGGTACGGCCGCTGCCTTCCAATTGATGCAGGCGGAAGTCTTCCAACCAGCTGCGGGAGAAAGCCTGCCCTTTGTTCATCGTGTTGTGGTATTTCCCGGATACGTTGTAGTAGGCTTCTTGGAAAAGGCTTGCATAGACAAAACCATCGGTAACGACGTCCGGAATGGCCGTGGGGTCCATGATGGAGAAGTTGCCCGAGTAGTTGATGGTGAATTTGTTGTCGCCCGTCGGATTCTTGGTGGTGATAATCACGACGCCATAAGGAGCCCGGGAACCGTAAACGGCTGCGGAGGCCGCGTCTTTCAGGACGGAGACGCTCTCGATATCGTTGGGGTTCAACTGGGAAGGGTCGCCTTCGACGCCGTCGATGAGGATGAGGGCGGAACCGCCCGCGCCGATGGAGGTGGTACCGCGGATGTTGTAATCTGCGCTGCGTCCCGGCTTACCGTCAACCAGTTCGATGTTCAGGTTGGGAACAACACCCTGGAGCATCTGGGAGGCGTTGGCGACGGGACGGCCGCTGAAGACTTCCGAGCTGACCTGGTCCACGGCGCCCGTCAGGTTCTCTTTCTTGACGGTGCCGTAACCCACCACGACCACTTCGTCAAGGAATTCGGAAGAAACCTCGAGCTTGATCGTCAGGTCTTTGATGTTCTTGTCCGCGACGAGCGTGTGGTCCTTGAAGCCGATGAAGCTGGCAACCAGGGTGGACCCGTTCTTTGCGGCAATGGAGAACTTGCCGTCCATGTCGGTAATCGCTCCCGTCGTCGTCCCTTTGATCATCACGGAGGCGCCGATGATGGGTTCACCGGTCGCAGCCTCAACGATCGTTCCGCTCACGGTCACCGTGTTCTGCGCCCGTAGCGCCGGTCCTATAAGGAACAGCAGGAGCGCCAAAGCAAGTTGTGTTGCTTGTTTTTTCATATGGTTCATGGTTTCTATTCTTGATAAGAGCCGGGCCAGTATTGCTCGCCGCGGGTGACTCCGCGCTGGTCTTTGTTGATGGATTCGCCAATCCAGGTGCAGAAGTCAGTCATGACGGCAATCATTTCGTTGCGCACGTCCGTTCCATTCATTTTGCTGGTGCTGGAGCCTTTGAGCAGGGTACCGTTCCATTTGTTGTAGGTGTTGTTCCAAAGGAGGTCGGTCCCGCTGATGCGCTGAATGCCTTCAAAATAGGCATTGGTCCAATAATAGTCTTCGGCGTTGCCGTATTTCTTCTCATAGGTGCACTCGATTCCGTCGTCGCCGGCAGAAATCCAGTTGGATTGTTTGTTGCCAAAGAGGTGTACCTGATGTGAAGAGTCACGCACTTTGACAGACGAACTGGTATTGACGGAGGGAATGGCTATTATATTATTAATAAGGTAAGCCGTGACCGGATTGGAGTGCCCGAGCCAAATCAGTCCGCAGTTACCCGTGTTATCCGTCGGGCTCTTTTTCGGGTTGCCGGCCAGGGAAGAATTCGCGATCAGGAAGCTGGTGCATTTGTTCAAGGCGACCCAGTCGCCATTGCTCGCGAGGGTGGAGTAACCGCCATCCTGCATCGTGGTGTTGTTGATGGCGCATTCGGTACAACCGTTCAGGTACATATTGGTGCCGTGTCCCCAGACAATGTTGTTGGGGCCGAAGACACAGGCGTCTATCCACAGCTTGGCATCGTTGTGCTGCGTGGCGATAGCTCCGCCGCGGGTGGCCGTGTTGTCCAGGAAAGTACAGTGGCGCACCTTGAGGAAGGAAGGTCCGCTGAAATTGACGGCGCCTCCGAGGCTGGTGGCATCGCTATCTTCCCAGACATGATTGGCGCCGTTTTCTACAAAGCGGCATTCTTCCAGATTCATGGTCCCGTTGCCCGTCAGTTCGATAGCGCCGCCCTGGTAGGCTAAATTGCGCTGGAAGATACAGCCGGTGAGGGAGACTTCTCCACCCAGCAGGGTCAGGGCGCCGCCCTGGCTGCCGACTTTGTCTTGCTGGGCGCTGTTGCCATGGAAAGCGCAGTCGGTGAAAGTAGTTGCCGCTGAGGGGTTGAGGGCCACAGCTCCCGCAGAGGATGTCGCGGTGTTGGCGCTGAAGCTGCAGTCGGAGACGGTCGCTCCGCCCTCGACATCCAGCGCGCAAGCATGGGCGCCGCTGTTTTCAGAGAAGAGGCAGTTGACAGCCGTGAGGGTGCTGCCGTTGCCGACATAGATTCCGGCTCCGTAAAATTCACCGCCGGATTTGTTGTTGCTGATGGCGCAATTCGTCAGTACGGCCGCGGCCCCATCGATAACTTGCAGGCAAGCCCCGTGGTTGCTGACGGTCAGGCCATGAGAGAAAGTGACATCAGAGAATACAGCGGAGACATTCGTGCCCAGAACGAGGGCCGCATGCGCGTTGCCTCCGGAGAGGACTACGCCGTCACCGCCAGCAAAACGGATGGCGCAGGTTTCACCGGCAGCGGCGAAATCAACGCGGTAGGGGGGGGTAGAATTTACATACACTCCACTTGCCAGACGTATGGTGGAACCGTTGAGCCGGTTGAAAGTACCGGCAGATCCGTCTGCCAGCAGGGCGAACAACTCATCCGAGGAGAGGGCGTTTTCGAGGGAACTCCCGTCGTGGGCGCCCGCACCCTCGACGGAGGCATAGATGATGCCCACGCGTTTGTCCAGTTCGCCGAAAGAGGCAATCTGGGAACGGGCGATGGTGATCGCGCCGTCGGTGCTGTTGTAGATGCCGCGGGCGATGCTGTATTTTTCCAGTCCGTCCACAAAGAAGCGAACCCGGAGTCCGGAGGCGTAGGTGATGCCCGGAATCGTCGAAAGGTAGTACTCGCCGGGCCCGTCAGGGAAGAGGGCGGCAGTGGTGGAAGTGGCCGTGGCAGTGCCGATGGCCAGGGTCTTGTCCGGGTTGAAAGTGATGGGCAGCGTTCCTACGAGGGGTTCTCCGCCAATGCTCTCGACCGTAATTTTGGTGATGTCAGCGTCGGTGACGACGAACTTGATATAGCCCGTAGCGTTGTAGAACTGGCAATTGCCTGCGCTGGATGTTGCGGACGATACGCTGACCGCCGCCGTGGTGAGCGCGATGTTGGACTTGGCAAAAGTACCGCTTTGTTCCTGGGGGAGCGTGACATTGAACGTCGAGCCTTCTTTGGCAACAGTCGTTGTGGACGGATAGACGCCATACAGGGTGTAGTCGCCAATAGGCAATTCAACGGAAATGGTCGAATTCTTTCCCGTAGCGGCCGCTTCTCCAATGACGCTTCCGCTGTTGTGCCAGAAGAGAATCTTGTCTCCTTTCTCCCAGGCGACGCTGCGTGTCGTCGTTGCGAGCTGTTTGTGAATGGTGGTTTTCGTCTCGGACGAAAGGTCTCCTGTATCCGTCCCGGCAAGCAACTCAACCTTTACCAATGAGCCGTTCTGACCGGCCGGATTCTCGGCGGTACAAGCTGCGGTGAGCAGCAATGCGGTGGCAATGCAGAGATACCCAATTTTCTGAACGCTTATAAACATTTGTGTATCAGTTAGTATTCAAAAATTCGCCTTAAGTATGTGTGCGCACACACGATATTCCGTGCAAATATAAAAATAATTATTAATAATTAAAAATTTTCCGTGCAAATATAAATATTTAATAATCAAAATTTTTAAGACATTATCAGGCGTAGCGGTGAAGCGTCAGCGAGATGTTGAAGACATCGAAGCAGCGAAGCCGCCCGCCGGAAACGAAGTGACGGCGGTATCCCCCTAAAGGGGGCAGGGGGGTTGAAACAAAGCTTGCTTCACAAAAAAAGAGACCCAGCGGTCTCCGGACGCCCTCAGGCGTAGCGGTGTAGCGTCAGCGAGATGTTGAAGACATCGAAGCAGCGAAGCCGCCCGCCAGGAGCGTAGCGACGGCGGTATCCCCCTGCAGGGGGTTGGGGGTTGAAAGGAAGCTTGCTTCACAAAAAAAGAGACCCAGCGGTCTCTTTTTTTGTGGAGCATAGGGGGGTCGAACCCCTGACCTCTAGATTGCGAACCTAGCGCTCTACCAACTGAGCTAATACCCCAAACGGACTGCAAAGGTAAGAAAAAAATTTGTTTTTCTCTCTTCTTGCCCGTAAATTTGTAAAAATCTATCACTGCGGTACAATTATGGCTATCAATACTACAGAAATTCTCTCCCGTTTTGCCCTCGAAGGGACCATTGAAAGCGTCAAATCCCTGGGTAACGGACTCATCAACGACACCTATAAGGTGACGACCTCCGCCGGTGCGCCCGACTATGTCCTCCAGCGTATCAACAACGCCATTTTCCAAGACGTGGCGATGCTCCAGCGCAACATCGAGGCTGTGACCCGACACATCCGCGCCAAATTGGAGGCGGCCGGCGAAAGCGACATCGACCGCAAGGTCCTTCGCTTCATTCCGCTCAACAACGGTTCCGGCCAGACTTGGTGTTGCGTAGATGGCTCTTACTGGCGGGTGTCCGTATTCATTCCTGATGCGTTCACTTACGATACGGTCGATCCGGTCTATTCTGAATTTGCGGGTCAAGCCTTCGGCCGCTTCGAGGCTCAGCTAGCGGACATTCCCGACACCCTCGGTGAGACCATTCCCGATTTTCACAATATGGAGTTCCGCGCCCTTCAGTTGCAGGATGCCGTCGCGGCCGACAAAGCAGGCCGTCTAGCCAAGCCCGAAGTGCAAGAGATGCTCGCCGACATTCAACAATATATTGAGGAAATGTGCCTGGCGGAAAGGCTTTATCACGAAGGCAAACTGCCCAAACGCATCTGCCACTGCGACACCAAGGTCAACAATATGCTTTTCGATGCCCAGGGCCGCGTGCTCTGCGTCATCGACCTGGACACCGTGATGCCGAGTTTTGTTTTCTCCGATTTCGGTGATTTCCTGCGTACGGCCGCCAACACGGTCGCGGAAGACGACCCCGCTGTCGAGAAGGTCGCTTTCCGCAAAGAGATTTTCGAGGCATTCGCCCGTGGCTACCTCTCTTCCGCCTCTTCTTTCCTCACCCCGGTCGAGAAGGAGAATCTGCCCTACGGCGTGATGCTTTTCCCTTTTATGCAGGCCGTCCGCTTCTTCACCGATTACCTCAATGGAGATACGTATTATAAAATAACTTATCCTGAACACAACTGGGTCCGCACCCGGAACCAGATGGCCCTCTTCCACAGTGTCCGTGCGAATAAAGACTATATGCAAGCATTTATTCAAAAAAATGCTTAACTTTGGCCGCTGGAATTTTAGATAATTGAAGCCTGAACCATGAGTTGCAAAGCTAAAATTTGCGGAAAACTGCTCCGCCTTTTGGGCTGGACGGCCGTAGAACCTCCGGTTCCCGAGGATCGTTGTATCATCCTGGGCGTTCCTCATACCTCCATTTGGGACTTTTTGATTTCATATCTTTACTATACTTCTGTGGGCGGCAATGCCAAATGTATGGTCAAGAAGGAGATGTTTTTCCCTCCGCTAGGCTGGCTGCTCCGCGCAATGGGAGGCATCCCGGTAGACCGCACCAGTCCGACCAAACTGGTCCGAAGCATCATCGCGGAAATGGAGAAGGATAAAACGTTCCATCTGGCGCTGGCTCCCGAAGGGACGCGCAAGCCGACCGCCCGTTGGAAAGCCGGATTCCATCTGATTGCCCGTGAGACAGGTATTCCCGTTTATCTGGGTTATTTCGATTGGGGGACCAAGCGTATCGGAAGGGGACAGAAAGTGGAGTTGACCGATGACGTCAAGGCGGATATGCTTCGTATCCAACAAATGTATGAGGATATGCATTTGACCGGAAAGAACCCGGAAAATTATATTACGCACTAAAGTTTTGCGCACTCGCCTGTGCGGGCGTGAAACCCTGACGAGTCACAATTATGAAACACGACTTTCAATCTCTGGCAGAGGTTTTTCTCTACTCTACCGCTAAATATGCCAAAAGGCCGGCTTTCGGTGTCGTCGGTGACAAAGAGGCGAGTTACCGTTATGCGGATTTCAAAGATTGCTGCCGACGGATTTCCCGTTTGTTGTCTAATTTCGGCATCAATCCCAACGATAAAGTCGCGATTTTTTCGCAGAATATGCCCAATTGGGCGGTGGCTTTCTTTTCTATTACTGCCTTTGGCCGTATTGCGGTTCCGATGTTGACGGAATTGAGCGAAAACGAGATTCGCAATATTCTGACCCATTCCGGGACCAAGGCCCTGTTCGTTTCCAAGAAGTTGTTCCCGAAGATTCCCGCCGACCTGTTGGCGAATCTGCACGTGGTCATCGCGACGGACGACTTGAGCGTGTTGAAGGCGGAGGACGATGCTTATACTTGCGACGGGCGCATCAAGACGCCGCTTCCG
>CACZWF010000019.1 GCA_902784785.1 uncultured Bacteroidia bacterium | reverse complement strand
AATGAGCTTTTCCTTCTTTCCGTCGGGGATTCACTCGCGTTTTTCCCAAACGGGCTGCAAAGATACGCAACTTTTTTGAACTAGCAAATATTTTTTGAAAAAACTATTCTTCGATGAACAAAGGTTCGGCACCGAAGAGATTCCGAGTGGGCGTGAAGGCCGCTTCAGAGAGTTTGACGGACACTTTCTGAATAGGTTGCGCGGCGTTTTTTCCCAAGATGAACTGATAATTTCCTTTCTCCACGGCCCAGCCACAACGAGCGGCATCATAAGAAGCCAGACTCCCCTGCGGCACAAAGAGCATTACCACCTCGCTTTCACCGGGAGCAAGCAAGCCGGTCTTGGCAAAAGCCTTCAACTCACGCTCCGGTTTGACCATATCCTTACCCGGCGCTTTGACATAGAGCTGGACGACCTCCTTGCCGGCCACGGAGCCAGTATTGCTCACCTTCACGGAGACCTGATAGCCCCCCTCAACAGGCGTGACGACCGGCTTTTCGTAACGGAACTGCGTATATGACAGGCCGAAACCGAAAGGATAGGACATCGGGACCTTGCGGGTCACATAGTAACGATAGCCCACAAAGATATCTTCCCTGTAATTCACATAGTCGATATTGGGAATTTCGTAACGTTTTTTGAAATCATCGCCCAGATTACGACGGTAGTACGAATAATTGTACGGTTTATCCGCCAGGATTTCAGGAATGGAGCCCGCCGTAATGTCATCGCTATATCGGGC
Organism: uncultured Bacteroidia bacterium; assembly: GCA_902784785.1. Classification (GTDB taxonomy): domain Bacteria; phylum Bacteroidota; class Bacteroidia; order Bacteroidales; family UBA932; genus Cryptobacteroides. The sequence continues at coordinate 23,455 of CACZWF010000019.1, read as the reverse complement.
CGGAATCGTCATCGGAAGACGGCCGGAAGGGCTTTCCGCCCCACTCAGCACATCCGCCACGGCGTGACCGGCCTCACAACCAGGCAGCCAGGAAACCAGAATGGCATCGGCCCAATCCTGCCAGGAAGCCATATCCACGATACCGCCCACATCCAGCACGACAATCAATTTCTTACCTGCCTTGTGGAAAGCCTCGGAAGCCGCCTTGATCAACGAGATTTCATTCTCGGACAAGCAATAGCTATGGACATAACTACGGTCCTTCCCTTCGCCGAATACGCGGGAAATCGTGATAATGGCCTTATCCGACTGGTCCGCCGCCTTTTTAATCAGACGATGAGGAACCACCTCGATCGGACGTTCGGCATCCGTATACCACTTTTTGTTCTGTCCGTCGACGATGGCGCAGCGTTGGCGCTCGTAAGCCATATAATCCGCATAAAAGGCGTCCACATCACCGTCCAGACGGAACTTGGCATCCGTCAGTCCTTGTTTCAAATCGATTATATAAGAACCGTTGACATCTCCGGAACCGGTGCCTCCCGTAATGAAATCATAAGAAGCGACACCCAGCAAAGCAATCTGCTCATCGCCCCGCAAAGGAAGGACGGATTTCTCGTTCTTGAGCAGCACCATCCCCTCCCGCGCCGCCTTGCGCGTCACTTCCGCGTTGGCTGTGAGTTGGGGCTGGTTGGAATAGGCATAAGCGGCAAAACGCGGCGTACGGACCACCAGTTTCAAAATATTCTCGACCGCTTTGTCCACATCGGCCATCGGGAGAGAACCATCGTTCATCGCCTTCAACAACTCTTTATAATAACGGTCACTGCCGGGCTGAATCATATCATTACCGCTGGCAACGATGGCCGATGCATCGTGCCCGGCACCCCAATCGGTCATGACCGTACCGGTATAGCCCCATTCTTCCCGCAGCAAATGCGTATTCAAATCGCGGCTCTCGGAGGTATAGACCCCATTGAGGTAATTGTAGGAGGTCATAATCGTCCACGGCTGGGATTCCTTGACGGCAATCTCGAAATTTTTCAGGTAGATTTCCCGCAAAGCCCGTTGGCTCACGCGGGCGTCGATAAATAAGCGATTGAGTTCCTGGTTATTGACCGCGAAATGTTTGAGAGAGGTTCCGACACCCTGGCTCTGCACGCCGTTGATGTAGGAAGCAGCCACTTTACCCGCCAAAAGCGGATCTTCGGAATAATACTCGAAATTACGCCCGCAAAGCGGATTGCGATGGATATTCACGCCCGGGGCCAGCAACACATCCACACCATACTCCTTGACTTCATTGCCGATAGCGGCACCCACCTCTTGCACCAGGGGAAGATTCCAAGTGGAAGAAAGCGAGGTCCCGATGGGGAATTTGGTACAGGGACGGTTCAAGATACGCACACCGGCAGGGCCATCCGCCAGCACGACAGCCGAAATGCCCAGACGGTTGATAGGATGCGTCGTTCCGGCCGCACCGGGCACATAAAGCGAAGTATAGCCGACCCCGTCGAATTCTTTGGAACGCGAACCAATAATCAGAGCCGCTTTTTCCTCGTTGGTCAGCAGCGAAATGATTTCGGGAATGTTGTCCGCGGTCAACCGGGGCAAGTTCTGAGCCTGAACGGTCGAATCCTGGGACGCTTGCGCAGAGAGGGTCAGCGAAAACGCGAGCGCAAGAAAGCCCAAAAGAATCTTTTTCATAAAAAATGATTATAGAGTTTGCATCAGGGAGACGACGCGGTCCCCAAGAGCGTTTTTGTTCTGGATGTGCTCTTTGATGCTGACCACGAAAGGATCGGACTCGAAAGCCGAGCCACGGACCTGCTGGAAATCGAGATTGCGTTGCCGCTCGTCCCCGTCGGCACCGAAAGAAGTCATCGCGCTCAAAGAGAATTCTTTACGTGCATCCTCCATCAGCATATTGTCGATGGCAATGACCGAACTGCGCCATTGCTCCACCAGACGGATGACATCCTCAGCCGTGATCTTGGCCAAAGAAACGCCATAATATGCCTCGAGCCGTTGGGCCGCCCAAGTCCACTCATAATCGTAATAATTGGCATGGATGGCCAGGATGCGCTGCTCCAGTTCTCCAACCGTCGCCACCGTCCCGGCAATCACCTCGTCCATCAACCGGTCCACCGCCGATTTCGGAGCCAGCATACCACCGATATCCACCCAATCCCCCAGTCCTTCGGTCGATGTGGGAAGCAGGGCCGCACGCAGTTCCTTCAACGAATGAACCTCCGCTTTGGTAATGCGGGAAATCAAGGAGTTTCCCAAGAATTTATCGATGGCCATTCCATATAATTTGATGCCATTGAGCAAGGACGATTTGCGAATCTCCCCACTCTGGAAAGCGTAAGTCTCCGAGGTCTCCCCCGAAATCTTCTGCAAAGAACGAAGGGTATCGATGCCGTCCAACATCTTCCGGACCGTGTAAGGAGAAAGCAGGTTGCAATTGACGCAATCCAGACGGTCGGGGTCCTTCCGCCCGTCGCGCAGGGGCCATTTTCTTCCGTCGCGGATGGTTCCGACACTCTTGAGGTTGGCCGCCGGAACGACCATCGTCACTCCCTGCTTCTCGATCAGATAAGAGAACGGCAGATTGGACGTATCCTGATGTCCGACGTGACGGCCCATCACCAACGAGAACGCCCCCACCTTGGCCGGCCATAGAATATAGGAATCCGAAGCGGTCTTCGCTCCCCTCTCCATAATGCCCTGGTGAATCGGACCGAGCTTGTACATATGGTTGCTCTGGTTGGAACCCGAACCCGCGTTCATAAAGGAAAACATACCGGCAATCAGCAAGGTGGACTTGTGGTGCGTCACCGTATAAGGACCGGCAAAAATGGCACAGGCCTCGCCGTTCTCCCCCTGACAGTTGGCAAAGAACAACGAATCCGACGCGGAATAATTGTGTCCCAGTTTGCAGGCTTGGCCAATAAAACAGCGCGAGAATGTCACGCCGTCCTCGACGGAAGCGCCGCTGCAGATGATGAAATCATCCCCGATCACTCCCACGCCGATATGCACGGGAGCCGTCTGATTGCTGTTGATGGAACCATTTTTCAGACGCGAGCACCCTTCAATCTTGCAATAATCGCCGATTTTTACATTCTTGATATAGCCCGCATCCGCGATTGTCACGTTGCGTCCAATCACACCCCGATCGGAACGTACGCTGTCGCAATAGCGGTCGATGAGGGTACGGAAAGCGGCAATCAGTTCGGGACGATGACGGTAGAGCGCCATCACATACGCCTGCTGGGAAGAAAGCCGGTCGTAAATAGTCACCTCCCGACCGCCCGTCTCATTCAAGACAGACACCTGTATCCCGTTTCCGAAAGTCGTAGGGGCGTCCACGAGAATAATATCCACATTCTCGATGAACGTATCCTCCCCGATGGTATAATTGGCAATATAATTCTTGACATTCTCCACGCAGCAGTTGTCCCCGATGGTCACGTTGTGCAAAGTCGCGTGGTAGAGGCCGGAATGCTTTTTCATCCCGCCCGGAAGGACAAACGCCTTCTCAAAGACGCCCAGATAAATATCTCCCGAAAAACGGGTTGAACGGACATATTTGGGATTGAACCCGTCGGTCACCCGCACGCGCTCCCACTCCGAACAAGAGCAAGCCTGCTCTTTCAAGACGGCGATTTCCTCAGCCGTCAATCCTCTGTACTTTGACATATTGAATCTAATTGATTGAGAACTTCATCATAGGTATAGCCCCGGGAAAGTCCCAGGCGTAACAATTTCTGCCTGGCCTTCGGGTCGCCGGACAAAGCACGCCAGCGGGAGGTCAGCAACTTCTTCAGCCGTTCCTCCGAGCGCTCCGGCTCGATGCTCTCCAGCGCCTGCCGGATTGCCTCGTCGGAAATCCCTTTGGCACGCAGGGCATAACGGATTTTGGTAGCACCCCAGGCCGTCAGCGCCGCCTTGTCCCGGGCAAAGGCGCCGGCATATCGGGCATCGTCCAAGTATTTTTCTTTGACCAGATCAGCGATAATCTGTTCGATTTCTTCGGGGAGCAAAGGATGGTCCCGCAAGTGCGAAAGTTTGCGGCGGATATCCGCTGTGCAATACTCGCGGCGGGAACAAAGCGCCTGCATACGCCCCAGCGCCCATTTGAGCTCGGTTGCCCGATTCGGTGCCTTCTCCCCACTCATGACTGCTTATGTTTACCCGCTAACAGACCGCAAGCCGCCAGAATATCCTCCCCCATCGATTTGCGGATGGTGGTCGTGATTCCTTGGGCGGAAAGACGGTCGCGAAACTGTTCCATCACAAAATCCGGAGAACAGGTGTAGGGAAAATCGGGAATCTGATGGAAACGGATCAGGTTCACCCGACATTCCAAGCCCCGCAACAGCCGCGCCAGCGCATCGGAATGGCGTTTGTCATCGTTCCAGCCCGCAAACATCGTGTATTCGAAACTCACCCGCCGCTGGCCGCTGAAATCATATTGTTTCAGCAGGTCCACCACGGCCTTACTATCCCAGACCTTCTGCACCGGCATCATCTCCAGACGCTCTTCCGGGAAGGGGTTGTGCAGACTGACGGCCAGATGGCATTTCTGCTCCTCCAGATAACGTTTGAGTTGGGGTAAAACGCCTATGGTCGATACGGTGATGCGCTTGGGACTCCAGCCCAGCCCCCAATCCGCCGTCAACACCTCCAGCACGGAAGCGACGGCCTCGTAATTATCGAAGGGTTCCCCCATTCCCATAAAGACGGTTCCCGTCAACTGGTCGGCTTCATCCACTGCGAAAAACTGGGAAAGTATGGCTGCGACAGACAAATTGCCATGCCAACCGCCCCGTCCGGTCATACAAAACTTGCAGCCCATCTTGCAACCGGCCTGGCTGCTGACGCACAAGGTCTTTCGTTCCCCGTCGGGAATCATCACCGCTTCTACCATTTCGCCTTCGGCGACGGGGAAAAGGTATTTTTTCGTCCCGTCGTGCGAGGTGAAACATTCGGAATAGGGAATCAGCCCGACTTCATATCGTTCGGAAAGCCAGGCACGGGCATCTTTGGAGAGGTTGGTCATCTCATCGATGGACCGAACCTTCTTGGCATAGAGCCAAGAGGCAATCTGCTTGGCCGTAAAGGCAGGCAAGCCCGCCTCGGCAACCACTTTTTTCAGTTGCTCCGGCGTCAGCCCCAATAATGCCTTTTTGTTTCCCAAAACTATTGTTTGTTTTGATAATCTGCAATCAAGGCCGCCAGCACATCCTTATCGAAATAATTGATGCGCATCGCCCGCTTGACATCCGACAAGGTCTGGGCCGCCACTTTGCGCGCCTCTTCACTCCCCTTGCGGAGAACCTCAAAGACATAGGGAATATCTTTTTCCAGCTCTGCGCGACGGGCGCGGATGGGCGCCAAGGTGGAATCTAGCACCTCGGCCAGGAAGTTCTTGACCATCACATCGCCCAGTCCGCCGGCACGATACTGTGCCTTGACCTCGTCCAGACTGTGAAAGTCGAAAGAACTCTTCCGTCCGTGGAAACAGTCACCGAACCGGTCGAAATGCTCCGGCTTGCAGAACGCATCCAGATAGGTAAATACCGTATTGCCCTCCACCTTGCCGGGATCTTCCACGCGCAGGTGGTTGGGATCGGTGAACATTCCTTTGACCTTGGCCCGCACCTCTTCGGACGAATCCGAGAGATAGATGCAGTTGCCCAGCGACTTGCTCATCTTGGCCCGTCCGTCCGTACCGGGCAGACGCAGGCAGGCCGCATTGCTCGGCAAAAGGATTTCAGGCTCCACCAGCACGGCGCCGTAGGTCGCGTTGAATTTCCGCACGATTTCCCGCGTTTGTTCGAGCATCGGCTCCTGGTCTTCTCCCACCGGGACGGTGGTCGCCTTAAAGGCCGTGATATCCGCGGCCTGACTGATGGGATAGGTGAAGAATCCCGTCGGGACACCGCGTTTGTTCTGGTTGTCCTCCCCTTCATTCTCGCTGAACCCGCGCAGGAGCATCTCCTGCTTGACGGTCGGATTGCGCTGCAGGCGCTGGACCGTCACGAGGTTCATATAGAAGAAGGTCAGTTCCGTCAGTTCACTGACCTGGGACTGGATAAAGATGACGGATTTGGCCGGATCCAAGCCGCAAGAAAGATAGTCCAAAGCAACCTGGACAATATTCTGGCGAACTTTTTCGGGATTGTCGGCATTGTCGGTCAAGGCCTGCGCGTCGGCAATCATCACGAAAACCTTGTCATAAGCCCCGCTGTTTTGGAGTTCCACGCGATTGCGCAAGGAACCCACATAATGACCGATGTGCAGACGTCCTGTCGGCCTATCCCCTGTCAAAATGATTTTTCCCATTTATTCCTGTGAATTTTGCAATTTCTCTCTAACCTTGGCCTCAATCTCATTGCAAAGCTCTTCGTTGTCGGACAGCAATTGTTTGACCGCATCCCGTCCCTGAGCCAGCTTCGTGTCGTTATAACTGAACCAGCTGCCGCTCTTGCGGACAATCTCCATTTCTACGGCCAGGTCGATAATTTCGCCCAGACGGCTGATACCTTCGCCGTAAACAATATCAAACTCGGCTTTCTTGAAGGGAGGAGCCATCTTGTTCTTGACAATCTTGACGCGGGTACGGTTGCCGAGCGCTTCGTCGCCGTCCTTGAGCTGGGTGGTCTTACGCACGTCCAGACGCACGGAAGCGTAGAATTTCAAAGCATTACCGCCGGTAGTCGTCTCGGGATTGCCGAACATGATGCCAATCTTCTCGCGCAACTGGTTGATGAAGATGCAGCAGGTGTTGGTCTTGCTGATATTGGCGGTGAGCTTACGCAGCGCCTGGCTCATCAGACGGGCCTGCAGACCCACTTTGTTCTCTCCCATTTCGCCTTCGATTTCGGCCTTGGGGGTAAGGGCTGCGACGGAGTCCACCACGATGATATCGATGGCGCCACTGCGGATGAGGTTGTCGGCAATCTCCAGGGCCTGTTCTCCGTTGTCGGGCTGGGAAATCAGCAGGGTTTCCAAGTTGACACCCAGGGCTTTGGCATAGGTCCTGTCGAAGGCGTGCTCGGCGTCGATAATCGCGGCGATACCGCCGGATTTCTGGGCCTGCGCAATGGCGTGAATGGCCAGGGTGGTCTTACCGCTGGATTCGGGACCGTAAATCTCAATGATACGGCCACGGGGATAACCGCCGATACCGAGGGCGTAATCCAGGGCGATGGAGCCGCTGGGAATGACGGAGGCGTCCCATTTGGGCTGGTCCCCCAATTTCATGATCGTACCCTTGCCGTAGTCCTTTTCAATCTTGTCGATGGTGGCTTGCAGGGCTTTCAGTTTTGCCGCATTGATTTCGGCGCTTTGTACTTCTTTAGCCATAATTTTGATTCAATTTTTGTTTCACATTCAGTTCCGGGGTCCTCCGCCTTACGGACGCACCAACATTTGCCCACCGATAAATTCACGAATGATACTGGTGGGCGGGATGGCCGCAATGTCCTTGGCAGGCAAAGCGGTCAGATAAGAGAGGAAACTCAGCAGACGCTGGGCCTCGGGCCAGGCCGGCGAACTTTCCTCGATTTTACGCAAAAGAGGTTCCACATAATTTTTCAAGAGCGGAATCTCATAAATAAGGGCGGAATTGATATATGCGTCCGCGTTTTCCTGATAAGGGAAAATATTCTTGTTCTCGCCCCGTCGTACACTTTGCCAGCGCATAAGCGTCTCTTCCGGATTGGTGGAACGCACCCGGTTGTCCCGTACCATTCGCCGGAGCAGGCGGTTGTCGGTCGTGGAGAAAGTGACGTTCTCATCCATATTCAGGGAGGTCAGCGCCGAAGCGTACACCCGGAAAATCTTCGATGCGTCGATGCCCGGGACCATCTCAGGGTTCAGCGCGTGGATGCCTTCCATAATCAGGATGTCATCCTCTTCCAAGCGCAACTTATTCCCTTCGAAAAAGCCTTTGCCCTGCTTGAAGTCGAAACGGGGAATATCCACCTCTTCTCCGGCAAACAGAGCGGCCAACTGGTCGTTCAGCAGATCAATGCGCATCGCCCCCAAACTCTCGAAATCATACTCTCCATTCTCGTCCCGGGGGGTATTTTCCCGATCGACGAAATAGTTGTCGAGTTCGATGACTTTGGGATTGAGGCCGGCTACGCGGCATTGCTGCGCCAAACGCAACGAAGTCGATGTCTTACCGCTGGAGGAAGGTCCGGCGATAAAGACCACGCGCACATCTTCCCGACGGGCGCGGATTTGTTCTGCGACCAACGTGTACATCGCCTCGTGACGGGCTTCGCAGAGGTTGATCAGTTCCACGGCCTTCCCCTCGTCCTGCATCAAGCGGTTGAGCGAACCCACTCCCTTGATCCCCAATTGCTCGCACCACTGGGAGTGGTGTTTGAGTTCGTTGGCGATTTTTCCCTGGGAAAGGTTGGGAAGCAAGCCATTGCCGACCGGTGTCTCATAGCGCAGACAAAAACCGTCACCAAATGCATTCAAATCGAAAGCACCCAGTTCGGCGGTATTGTCCAGCAGGGACCCGTGCAGCGTATCCGCCACCCCGCAGAGATAGAACATCTGACAACTCTCCGCCCGGAGGGAAGCAATCAGTTCCGCCTTCTGAGGCTGGCCGTGGCTTTGGAAATATTCCACCGCTTCCGACTTGAAAACCAGTTCGGAAGTGATGGGCAAGGCACGCGCTTTCAGTTCCTTCATCTTTTCTTTCAAAGCCAGGATGTCGGACATGCGCATCACCCTCACCTCGTCGCGAAGACGACCGTCCTCAGCGGGACGGAACAACTCGCAATAGAAGCCGCGCGGAAGGTCATAACGTACCCGGAAGGTATAATCGGGGTACAACTGACGGGCCGCCACCTGCAACACAAAAATGAGGGTACGCTGTTTCCGGCGATAATCTGAAAGTTCGTAGTATTGCGCCATATTACCAATTCTTATAAGGATGGGACAATAGATGAGAATTGCGGTAACGAGGGTCGTCGGAGACCTCCTCGCCCAGCCAATCCGGCTTCTCGAATGCTTCCGTTTCCGAAGCAAGTTCCACTTCAGCGACCGTCAGTCCTTCGTTGTCCCCGTAAAATTCATCCACCTCGAAAAGATGCCCTTTGAACGGAACCCGATAGCGGGTCTTGTCAATCACACCGCCTTTGCATCGCCCAATCAGAGCAAGCGCATCCGCCTGTGGGATTTCCATCTCCCACTCAAAACGACTGATGCCCGTCGATGGACCCTTGATGGTCAGAACGCCCTTTCCGTCCAGCAGACGGACACGGACGGTATTGCCGCCCGAAGAACAAAGATAAGCCTGAGCAATGCGGGAGGAACTCTCCGCATACGCTTTGTAGTCCCCCCGCACGAGAAATTTTCTTTCTATCTCTTGGTTGTTAACGTTCATCGCTCAAGGCTCGATTTTATCCACCCGACGTTGGTGACGACCGCCTTCAAAAGGCTCCGAAAGCCATTGATCCACAATAGCCTCTGCATCGGAATAAGGAATGAAACGCGCAGGCAACACCAGTACGTTGGCGTTGTTGTGTGCCTTGACCAGGCGGCCCACCTCGGGGGTCCAGGCCAGTCCGGCGCGAATTCCCTTATGGTGATTGAGGCACAGGGCCATTCCGTTGCCGGTGCCGCACAGGGCAATGCCCAAATCGACTTTTCCGGCCAGCACAGCCTCGGCCAAAGGATGGGCCACGTCCGGATAGTCCATGCTGTCGAGCGTATCCGTACCGAAGTTCACCACCCCGTAGCCTTTCCCTTGCAGGAATTTCACCAGGCCGTTCTTGTATTCCACCCCTGCGTGATCGTTGCAAATACCAATGGTCATCTCTTTATCTTTTAAAGGTCTTCTGTTAAAGGTCCCAGGCCAAAGCCGAAGCACCGAGGATGGCCGCGTCGGACTCTTTGAGGGAAGAGTAAATCAATTTGACTTTGTTTTTCCAAGTCGGAAGCACATTGTCGTTCATCGCCTTGAGGATAGGCTCGGTCAGGAATTCCTTGGAACGGGCCAGACCGCCGAAAAGCACGATGGCTTCCGGAGCGCTGAAAGCGATGAAGTTGGCGAAACTCTGTCCGAGGATGGTGCCGGTATAATCGAAAATTTCGAGAGCCAGTTTGTCACCCATCTTGGCGGCATCGTACACATCCTTGGAAGAAATATTCTCGACATTGCGGAGGAGGGAAGCCTCGCCGCGGGTCTCCAACCACTCTTTGGCCGTACGGGCCACGCCGATGGCGGAGCAATACGTCTCCAGACAGCCCTTCAAACCGCAGTTGCACTGACGACCGCCGCGGATAGCGGTGGTGTGACCGAGTTCACCGGCGAAACCATCGTGACCGTACACCAGTTTGCCGTCGACGATGATACCGCTGCCGACACCCGTACCGAGGGTAATCATAATGAAGTTCTTCATCCCTTTGGCAGCGCCGTAGGTCATTTCACCGATGGCCGCTGCGTTGGCGTCGTTGGTCAAAGACACGGGGATGCCGCCGAGGTTGGCGGAGAGAATCTTGGCAAATTCCACGTTCTTGCCGACGGCCCAGGCCAGGTTGGGAGCATTGTACACCGTCCCCTGATAATAGTTGCCGTTGGGAGCGCCGACACCGACGCCGCGGATCTGCCCGGCCTTCCCGGCTTCCGCAATCATATCATTGATGGAGTCCGCCAGGGCCTGCAGATATTTCATTTCATCGCTACCGAAGATATCGGAACGGATGACGGTCTGGGACAAAATTTTCCCTTTCTTATCGACGACGCCGATCTTGGTGGTCTGTCCGCCCACATCGACGCCAACTACAAAATTCTTTTCCATAATTTTATCGGCTAAACATTAATTTTTCTTGACTTTGGAGCCCATGAGGCCGAACCAAAGGATGTAGCAGACGGCCACCACGATGACGCAGTAGCTCATCAGATAATTGCTCGTCGCGTCGGCGACCACGCCCTGGAGCAGCGGAAGGATACCGCCGCCGCAGACCATCACCATGAAGAGACCGGAAGCGATGGAGGTGTATTTACCCAGACCTTCGACGGCCAGGTTGAAGATGGCGCCCCACATCACGGAGGTGCACAGACCGCAGAGGACGAAGAACATCACACCGACGGGAATCTCCTGGAGGGAGAAGCTCAGGTCAGAAGTAATGGCGGGGAATTTGACCGTCGTCGCATTGCCGAGAATCATACCGAGCAACACCAGAACGACCGCGACGCTCGACACCGTGATGATCATCGTACGGCTGGAGACCTTGCCACCGAGGGCGGCGCCGGTCAGACGGCCGCAGAGCATCAGGAACCAGTACATACCGACAATGGTGCCGGCCACCGCTTTGCTGATACCCACCGCATCGGAGGTCATATAGAGGTTGAAGAAGTTGGGAATACCCACTTCGATACCCACATAGAGGAAGATGGCGATGATGCCGAATACGAAATGCTTGTAGGAAAGAGCGCCTTTGATGGTATCCATCGTGCTTTCTTCCTGTGCATTGGAAGCAGCCGCCTCAAGACCCGGTTCGGGAATCTCGGAGAAGAAGATGACGATGAAGGCCAGCGCGAAGATAGCCATCGCGAGGAAGAGGGCGGGGTTGACGTCGGAAATCGTGGCTTTCGCGCCTTCACCGGCCTTGCTGATCAGGATACCCACGAAGACCGGGCAGATGGTCGCGAACAAGGAGTTCAGGGAACCGCCCCATTGAATCAGCTGGTTGCCTTTGTTGCCGCCACCGCCGAGGGTGTTCAGCATCGGGTTGACCACCGTGTTCAACATACACATGGAGAAACCGGAAACGAAGGCGCCGAGCAGATACACGCCGAAGCTGCCGGCGATACCGGAAAGCCAGGTGATGCCGACTCCGACAAAACCGACGGCCACAGCCGTGAGCGCCGTGAATTTATATCCCCTCTTGGTCAGAAGGAAGCCGGCGGGCAGGCCGATCAGGGCATAGGCGATAAAGTTGGCCGCATTGCCCAGCTGGGACATCAGGTTCGAGGCACCGAACTGCTCCTTCACGACGAGGGCGAAGGGATTTTGGAGACCTGTCACAAACGAAATCATCGCGAACAGGAAAAACATAATCGCAATGGCGAGAATGTTGCTTTTTTGCTTTGTCATAAGGTTATTTTTTAATTGTTATGGTTTTTCAAACATTCAACCTACGAAGATAAGATTTATTCTTCAATTTTACCAGAGGCTTGAAAAAGTTTTTCTTTTTTTTGACCTTTTTTGTGAATTTGCAACTTTTTGCTCTCTTATTTCAGGGCCTCGTCGATTTTTTCTTTGCTGACGACAAACACGTGGCCCAATATGCCGACGGAAACAATTTTGTCGCCATCGATCTGACCCAGGCTCAAAACGATGCAATCCTGCACGTCGAGACGGGTATCCAGGGCCAAAGAAACGAACTTACTACCGATAGCTCCTCCCAACTTTTCCCAATCGTTCGCTTCGCTGTCCACTTGACTCCATTTGGCGACAATCGCGCCGTGGTGGTCCTGTTTCTTCGGGCAAGTTGCCATACATAAAATCATGAAGAGAAACAGGAAGGCAGCAATGATAATACCTTTTTTCATAACGATTAATTTTGAGAAATATAATATTCAAACAATTTCTTCAAGGTGGCGTCCGATCCACTGGCCATCAAAGTCACGCGCGGGAGCCCGACCGGCCCTCCCGCCTCTTTGCGGACGGCCAGGAACCGCCGTGCGACGGCGGGCGCGGGATCGATCAGGGTAAAGTCCGTCTGCGGCGCCAGTTGCGATGCCACGCGGGCGATGGTCTGCGAAAGGAAAGGATAATGGGTGCAGCCCAGCACGATGGTGTCGGCGCCGGCTTCCACCAACGGACGCACACTCTCCCGCACCACAGCCTCCGCGTGCGGCCCTTCCAGACAGGCCGACTCCACCAGCTCCACAAATCCCCGGCCCACCTGCTCGACGACCTTGACATTGTCGGCATAGCGGTCGCGGGTCAAATGGTATTTCTCGCCTTTGAGCGTCCCTTCCGTAGCCAGCACCCCGACAACGCCGCTGCGGGTGAGGGCGGCCGCCGGCTTCACAGCCGGCTCCATCCCCACGAAGGGGATGGCGAATTTCGCACGCAGGTGCGAAATGGCGGCCGCCGTCGCCGTATTGCAGGCGACAACGATGACGTCGCAACCTTTCGCCATCATCATATTCGTGATTTCCGTGGCCCTGTCGCAGATATATTCAGGCGACTTCTCCCCATAGGGACAATGCGCATTGTCCGAAAAATAGAGATATTCCTCCTCGGGAAGCACCTTCAGCATTTCCCGCAAGACGGAGAGTCCGCCGCTGCCTGAATCAAAAATTCCTGTCATAGGCTTCAAATATACAAAAAAATAACTACATTTGCGAAAATCATTGAACGAAATTATGAAGCATCTTCTTTTTCTAAACCTTGGAACCGGCGAAATCATCCTGATCGCCCTGGTCATCCTCCTGCTTTTCGGAGCCAAACGCCTTCCCGAACTGGCCAAATCCATCGGTAAAAGCGTGAAAAGCTTCAAGTCCGGCCTCAACGACGTTGAGAAAGAAATCAAAGACGCGACGGAAGAGTCCTCCAAGAAAGAGAAAGACGAAGAATGACTTTTTGGGAGCATCTGGAGGAGTTACGCTGGATGTTCGTGCGTATGTTGGCGGCCGTGGTGATATGCCTCGTGCCGTCCTTCATTTTTATGCCCTGGATCTTTGAACACGTGGTGATGCGGACCGCGAACCAAGGCGGCTACGAGATCATCAACATCCAGGTCGCGTCGCAGTTCATCACGCACATGACCTTGTCGCTCTATCTGGCCCTCATCGTCGCCTTCCCCTACCTGCTCTTCGAAATCTGGAAATTCATCCGGCCCGCCCTCTACGCCGAAGAAAAGAGCGGTTTCCGCAAAGGCTTCCTGCTGGGCGGCGTCCTGTTTTACATTGGCTGCGCGGTCGGCTATTTCGTGGTGTTTCCCGTCACTTTTCGCTTCCTGGCGGGCTACGAACTGTCTTCGACGGTGCAGAACACCATCAACCTAACCTCCTACACCGGTCTTTTCAATTCGATTATCTTGATTTTCGGCATCTGTTTCGAAATGCCTATGCTGCTGTGGGTCCTTTCCTTGCTGGGATTGATTGACCGCGCCTTCCTCAAGAAGTACCGCCGGCACGCCATCGTCATCATCCTCGTACTGGCAGCGCTGATTACCCCCACCGGCGATCCCGTCACCCTCGGCATCGTCTTCGCCCCTCTCTATCTGCTGTACGAGTTCTCCATCCTGCTCGTCAAGCCTGCCATCGAAGCGCCTAAGCGTTTGGCAAGGCGTTCACGGATGGCGGCGATGAATGCGGCGGAAGACACGCTCACCGGCGTGACCCCTTCCATCAACGACACCAGGTCTTTCGTGACGATGCCTTCGTTCAAGGTGTCGAAGCAGGCCGCCTCCAACTGGTCGGCATAGTTCACGAGGTCCTTCAAACCGTCCAACTCGCCGCGTTTGCGCAAAGCGCCGCTCCACGCGAAGATGGTGGCCATCGGGTTGGTGGAGGTCTCCTCCCCCGCCAGATACTTGTAATAGTGACGCGTCACCGTCCCGTGGGCCGCCTCAAACTCATATTTTCCATCGGGGCTCACGAGCACGGAGGTCATCATCGCCAGCGAACCGAAGGCCGTCGAGACCATATCGCTCATCACATCTCCGTCGTAGTTTTTGCAGGCCCAGATGAATCCGCCTTTGGAACGGATGACACGGGCGACCGCATCGTCGATGAGGGTGTAGAAATAGGTCAGGCCGAGGGCCTCGAAACGCTCCTTATACTCCGCATAGACTTCGTCGAAAATCTGACGGAAGCGGGCGTCGTAGGTCTTGGAAATGGTGTCTTTGGTCGAGAACCAGAGGTCCTGCTTGGTGTCCACGGCAAACTGGAAGCAGGATTTGGCGAAAGAACGGATGCTCTTGTCGGTATTGTGCATACCCTGGATGACACCGGCTCCCTTGAAGTTCTGGATGACCACTTCCTGGTGGGCGCCGCTCGCGCCGTCGAAGACGAGTTTGGCCACGCCCGGTTCCTCCGCGCGCAGTTCGACGCTCTTATAGACATCGCCGTACGCGTGACGGGCGATGGTGATGGGTTTTTCCCAATTCTTCACGGCCGGTTTGATGGAGGAAAGCAGGATGGGTGTGCGGAAGACCGTTCCGTCCAGAATCGAACGGATGGTGCCGTTGGGCGATTTCCACATCTGGTGGAGTTTGTACTCGTCCATCCGCTGGGCGTTCGGGGTGATAGTGGCGCACTTGACGGCCACTCCGTACTTTTGCGTGGCTTCCGCCGACTCGATGGTGATGCGGTCTTCGGTCTCATCCCGTTTGGTCAGCCCCAAATCATAATATTCGCTCTTGAGGTCCACGAAAGGAAGAATCAGTTCATCCTTGATCATTTTCCAAAGGATACGGGTCATCTCATCTCCATCCATCTCCACGAGCGGAGTCGTCATTTTTATCTTTTCCATTCTTTCTTTTATTTACATATAATTTTATCCATCCGTCTGGGCCTTTGGCGCGCGGAACCTCTATGAAAAGGGGCCGGCCAGTGGTCGACCCCTGATTGTTTATTCACGGCCGCTATGCGGATTGTCGCGAAGCCTGCCGTGGTCGGTTCGATTTAGAGAGCTTTACCGTCAGAGCCAAGCACGTTGACGATCTTGTGCATATAGAGTTTCTTCATCTCGTCACGGGCGGGACCGAGGTACTTGCGAGGGTCGAATTCGCCGGGCTTGTCGTTGAAGACCTTGCGAATGGCGGCGGTCATCGCGAGACGGCTGTCGGAGTCGATATTGATCTTGCAAACGGCGCTCTTGGAGGCCTCGCGGAGCTGCTCTTCGGGAATACCCACAGCGTCGGGCAGTTTGCCGCCGTTGGCGTTGATGATGTCCACATACTCCTGGGGAACGGAAGAAGAACCGTGGAGAACGATGGGGAAACCGGGAAGTTTCTTCTCAATCTCGTGGAGCACGTCGAAAGCGAGCGGGGGAGGTACGAGGCGGCCGGTCTTGGGGTCGCGGGTGCACTGCTCGGGTTTGAACTTGTAAGCACCGTGGCTGGTACCGATGGAGATGGCGAGGGAGTCGCAGCCCGTACGGGTGGCGAAGTCGATCACCTCTTCGGGACGGGTGTAGTGGGATTCCTCGGCGGAAACCTCATCTTCCACACCGGCAAGCACGCCGAGTTCGGCCTCGACGGTCACATCATACTGATGCGCATAGTCCACCACCTTCTTGGTGAGGGCGATGTTCTCCTCGTAAGGGAGGGAAGAAGCATCGATCATCACGGAAGAGAAGCCCATATCCACGCAGCTCTTGCAAAGCTCGAAGCTGTCACCGTGGTCGAGGTGAAGCACGATCTGGGGTTTCTCCCAACCGAGTTCTTTCGCATATTCGACAGCGCCTTCGGCCATATAACGGAGAAGGGTCTGGTTGGCATAGTTGCGGGCGCCCTTGCTGACCTGCAGGATCACGGGAGACTTGGTCTCGGCGGAAGCCTGGATGATGGCCTGGAGCTGCTCCATATTGTTGAAATTGAACGCGGGGATAGCGTATCCGCCGGCAACGGCCTTCTTGAACATCTCTCTGGTGTTGACAAGGCCAAGGGTTTTGTAAGATACCATAATATTTAGGAATTAAATTATTTCTGTACGCTTTTGGCTTTCGGTTCGCCAAAATCACGCAAAAATAGTTATTTTTGCAGAAATAATAAAGCCTTCGGGTAAATTTTTTGAGAAATATGCAAGAAAAGGTCATTATTTTCACGGCTCCGTCGGGCTCCGGAAAGAGCACGATCATCAATCATCTGCTGAAGATTCATCCCGAATTTGAATTTTCCATCTCCGCCACCACCCGCGCGCCCAGAGGCAACGAGCAAAATGGCGTGGAATATTATTTCAAAAGCGTGGAGGAATTTGAACGGCTTGTCAGCGAAGATGCCTTTGTCGAGCACGAGCAAGTCTACGCATCCGTCTATTACGGCACGCTCAAGAGCGAGGTTCGGCGCATCTGGGACAAAGGGAACGTCATTATCTTCGATGTGGACGTCAAAGGGGCCTGGAATCTCAAGAAATATTTCAAGGACAAGGCCCTGGCCATCTTGGTCAAAGCCCCGTCCGCCGAAGAATTGCGCCGCCGCCTGACGGCCCGGGGCACGGACTCCCCCGCCGCCATCGAAGAACGGCTCGCCAAAGCACAGGCCGAACTGGATTTCGCCGCCGGCAAGTTTGACGTTACCCTCGTCAACGACAAGCTGGAGGACACTTTCGCGAAGGCCGAATCCCTCGTAGATAGCTTCCTCAACGCATAATGAAGGGAAAAGACTTGGATTGTCAAGATCTCACCTTGGTCTTCGGCGGGTCGTTCCACCCGCTCCATATCGGCCACCTGGCCATCTTGCGGACCTTATGTGAACGTAAAGATGTCACCCGCGTGTTGCTGGTGGTATCTCCCAAGAACCCCCTGAAGGACAGCATCTCCGAAGACTCCGCCACCGAGCGTCTGCAAGCGGCCCGTGAAGCCATCGAGCGCCATCCCGAACTGGCTGGAAAGGTCGAGGTCAGCAACATCGAATTCCGCCTCGGTCCGCCCAACTACACCATCCGCACCCTGGACGCGCTGCGGGATGTGACCCCCGGGCATCCCCTTGCACTGGCCATCGGCGGAGACCAACTGGCGGACTTCCGGCGCTGGAAAGACTACAGCCGCATCCTTTTGGAATACGGCCTGATGGTTTATCCCCGCGAAGGTTTCGACAGCGCCACCCTGCGCGAAGACCTCCTGAATGAGAACCCGTCCTACCGCATCAGCTTGCTCGACGCTCCCCTTTTCAACATTTCCTCCACCTCCATCCGCGAAGGCTTGCTCGCCCACCCCGAAGAATTTTTGATGTAAGTTCTCTGTCGCAAAGGGGTAAAAATTCGGAAAAAGGGGTAAATTTTGGAAAAAAGGGAAAGAAAAAGAAAAACTTTTCCTAATTTGTGATTTTGCAACTCGATTGATTTGCAAAGAGTGCGGCGGCAAGCCCATCTTTGCAGAAAAAAACGATGAAAATTTCCCAGATGTCCAGCGAGGAAAGGCCTCGCGAAAAAGTCATGTATTTCGGCGCAAGAGGAGTGACCAACGCCGACCTGATCGCCGTCCTGCTGCGGACGGGCACACGCAAAGAAAGTGCGGTGGAAATTGCCCAGCATTTGCTCTCCGACTGCAACGGGTACCTGACGGAAATCTCCGCCCGTTCCATTGAAAGCCTGTCAACTATCAACGGCATCGGCACCACCAAGGCCATCACCCTGTGCGCCGCCTTCGAACTGGGACGCAGGATGGGAGAAGAAAAATTCCGCCACCGGAAAAACGCCGTCACGAGCGCCGGTGACATCTATAAACTCTTTGGTCCCGCGATGAAAGGACTGCCGCGCGAAGAGTGCTGGGTCGCCTTCCTCAACCGTTCGCAGTATCTGATCGGCAAGGAAAAAATCAGCCAGGGAGACGATGTATCCACCATTTTCGATGTCGGCCGCATTGTCAAACGGAGTGTAGAGCTACAAGCCCGAAACATCGTGGTTGTGCACAATCACCCGTCGGGCAATCCCATGCCCGGAAAGGCGGATATGGCGGAGACGAAAAAACTGAAGGAGGCGCTGGCCCCCTTCAATATCAAATTGATCGATCACGTCGTCATCAGCGACGACTGCTATTACAGTTTCTGTGATGAATGTGTTTATCCTGCGTAAAAAATATGCAGTTCCCTGGTCAGATTATTTGTCAATTTGCAAAAAGTAACTATCTTTGCAGTCCCAAACCAACATGGTGCCCGTAGTTCAGTTGGTTAGAGCGTCAGATTGTGGTTCTGAATGTCGTGGGTTCGAGTCCCACCGGGCACCCACCCTTTACAAGCCGGCGTTTCCGTCGGCTTTTTTATTTCAAGTGACTGAGAAACAGAGCCTGTTCCTCGGGAGTGAAGCCGCGCTTGCGGGCATAGGCCGCGAGGAATGCGGGAGCGATGTGACGAATCTCGGGAAAGCGGGCAGCGGGAGCGGCGATGACAAAGCCGCAGATGCTCTCGACGGGAAGCATCGCGCAGGATTCGCTGAGGGTGATGCCAAGGGCGGAATCTAGCCGTTTCAACACATCCCGCTTCAAACTGTGGTCGGGACAGCAGGCGTAACCGATGCCGGGCAGAATCACCTTGACAGGCTCCGCAGAATCGGGTTGGTCAAGACTTTGTTCCAAGGTGGATTGCAGCCATTGGGAGGCAGCCTCAGCCAGCATCGCTTTCAATGCGTGTAGCAGCAGTTCGTCCTCCGCGTCGACATATTGCACGTCACCCCCGGCTTGTCCGGGGGTCTCGGACGAGACGCTGATCGCGAAAAGCCCAAGCGGAGCCGTTTGACCACTCTCCTTGGAAGGGAAGAAGTCCGCCAGTGACGTCGGGTCTTGCGAAACGCGGGCATCGCGCAGCATAGGGAAAACAAAGGAGCCGTCTGCAGCGCAGAGACTGTCATCCTGGGTGTAACAAGGATAGAAACGGGCGTTGACACGAACCGGGAAACGGTGGTTGGATAGCAGCCGGGCCGCTTGTCGCCGGGCTTCCGCCGACAGGTCCGCCGCTTCTTCGGAACCATTGTTTTTGATGCCGTAAGCGAGGTCGAAGAGCCGCCAGTCAAAATGAGGGCGAAGTTCGTCGACGGGGAGTTCACGCAAAGGAATGTCCGTGAAGGGATGCCCGGTCGGAGCCGGGCATGACGGGTAAGAGCCCCGCTCGTCAGCCCCAACGGAGGACCGCATGTCACCCCCGACCTGATCGGGGGTCTGCTGCACTGCCTCTTGCCCATTGGCAGAAGAGGAGACCTCCTGCACATCGCTCGCAGCCCTCCCCTGCTCGTGCAGGACGCGCAGACGCTGATGCAATGCATCCTCTTCCGCACGGAAGGCCACGGGATCGGACAAATATTTCTTGGCCATTACGGCCGTGACTGAAGCATCGGCGCCGTAATGCACATTCGGATAAATCGGAGCCAGTTTGACGGCCGTATGAACGGCACTGGCCGCCGCTCCGCCCACAAACAACGGCGTGGTGAATCCCTCACGCGCCATCATCTGGCAAAGTTCTTCCATTCGGTACAGCGAAGGCGTGATGAGACCGCTCACACCGATAATGTCGGCCTGCACTTCGCGCGCTTTGGCGAGAATATCTTCGCAGGGCACCATCACCCCCATATCGAACACTTCGAATCCGCCGCATTGCAGGACGATGGAAGTGATGTTTTTCCCGATATCGTGCACATCACCCCGAATGGTGGCGATGACAAAGCGCGGCTTGGATACCTGATCGGGGGTCTCTTGGGCAGCCGTGCTCCCCATATACGGTTCGAGAACCTGGACGGCCTGGCGCATCACCTTGGCGGATTTGACCACCTGCGGCAGGAACATCTTTCCCTCGGCAAAGCGCTCCCCCACACGGGCCATCGCTTCCATCAGAGGGCCTTCCACGACGGCGACGGCACTGCCCAAACGCTCCTGTTCGGCCAAGGTATCTTCGGTCAAAGTGGCGTTATTTCCACGGATAATCGCCTGCTGCAGACGCTCGGAGGCGGAGAGATGCCCGGTCGAGCCGGGCATGACGGAGGTCGAGCCGGAAGCGTCACCCCCGGCCTGACCGGGGGTCTGTGCCGCTGCATCCTGCAGCAACTGGCTGGCGAGGTCGGTCAGACGGGTGGTAGCCTCTTCGTCCCGGTCGAAAATCACATCCTCGATGGCCCTGAGCAAGTTCGGCTCAATCTCATCGTAGAGTTGGAGCATCTGCGGGTTGACGATGGCCATATCCAGCCCGGCCTTGATGGCGTGATACAAGAAAGCGCTGTGCATCGCCTCCCGTACGGCGTTGTTACCCCGAAAAGCAAATGACAAGTTCGAAACTCCCCCGCTGGTCAAGGCGCCGGGAAGATTTTGTTTCACCCAACGGACGCCTTCTATGAAATCCATCGCAAAGCGGGCGTGTTCGGGAATGCCGGTTCCGATGGAAAGAATATTCAAATCAAAGATAATATCGCACGGTTGGTAGCCTGCCTTTTGCATCAACAACCGGTAGGCCCGTTCTGCAATCTGGATTTTCCGCTCGAAAGTCACCGCCTGCCCTTCTTCATCGAAGGCCATCACGATGGGAACGGCCCCATAGGAGCGGATGATGCGGGCACGGCGCAGAAATTCCTCCTCCCCGTCTTTCAGGGAAATGGAATTGACAATGCTGCGGCCCGGCGTGTTTTGCAACCCTTCCACCAGGGTATCCCAGTGGCTGGAATCAATCATGACAGCGGCGCTGGCAACGGCCGGATCGGAAGCCACATAACGCAGGAAGGTGCGCATACAGGCTTTCGAGTCGAGCATCGCGTCATCCATATTCACATCGATGATATTGGCACCACCCGCAACTTGGGCAGCCGGTGACATTGGCACGCTCACCGACGTTGGTGAAGTTGACGGAGGCGTCCACGCGGTAGGCCTCCAGGCCGCTGACGGTCAACACGGGATGCCCGGTCGAAGCGGGCCCGACAACCCGCGGAGCGAGGCCGGCCAAGGCCTCGGCAACAGCGCGGATGTGCGCAGGGGTGGTACCGCAGCAACCTCCGGCAATGTTCAGCAGCCCCTCTTGGGCCAGCGAGCGCATTACAGCCGCCATTTCCTCGGGCGCTTCGTTGTACCGCCCCATAGCGTCGGGAATGCCGGCATTGGGATAGAAGACAAGCGGCAAATCGGAAAAACGAGCCACCTCTTCCACCAACGGACGCATCGCCTCAGCCCCCAAGGCGCAGTTCAGGCCGAAGGCCAGCAGGTTCGGACAATGACGGACGGAATGATAAAAGGCTTCGAGCGTCTGCCCGGTCAACATACGGCCGCTTTTGTCACTGACGGTCGCGGAAATAATGACGGGAACCTGAGCACCCAGTTCTTCCAGCGCACAAATAGCCGCCTTGGTATTGAGGGCGTCGAAACAGGTTTCCAACTGAATGACATCTACTCCTCCCTCCACCAGGGCCGCTATCTGGGCCTTCATCGCTTCTTTAAAAGAAAGGAAATCACTTTCGCGCAAAGAAGGGTCGGAAGCGTCCGTCGCCATCGTAAGGCTCAAACCTGTAGGGCCGATACTGCCGGCCACATAGACGGGACGGTTCTCCCCGGCCGCCAGCCGACGGGCATATTCTGCATCAGCGGCACGGCGTGCGGTACGGGCAGCGGCCAACGCCATCGCGGGTGCGTCTTCGGAACGGTTATGCCGCCGCTGCACCAAGGCATTGCAGCCGAAACTGTTGGTCGTAATGATATCCGCGCCCACCTCTGCATATTGCCGCAGGATCGTTGCAATCAGAGAGGGCTGCGAAAGGTTGAGTTCGTCGGTATTTTCGGTCTGGCAGCCCAGGGCCTGCACCATTGTCCCCATCGCGCCGTCCAGAATCAAGATTCGACGGGCCAACGCATCGGCCAGCGAGGGGCGCTCAGGGATATGAGGGTCTGCAAGCATTCTAGCAAAAAGGAGGCAGGCCGGACTAGAAGCACTCTTTGAGAACCGTGACGATATTGTCGGCACGTCCCATTGTGTAGAAGTGCACGGCGGGTACCTCATGGCGAAGCAGGTCCGCGCATTGAGCGGCGCACCAGCGGGTGCCGATGGTATAGCAGGCTTCTTTATCGTCGGCGTGCGCACGGATTTCGGTCGCCAGTTCAAGCGGAATATCCAAAGAGAAGGATTCAGGCAGCATTTCCAGCTGACGGGCCGTCGAAAGAGGTTTCAGCCCCGGGATAATCGGGACGGTAATCCCGGCCGCACGGCATTTGTCACGGAAGGAATAGAAGACGGCATTGTCGAAAAACATCTGGGTGATGATGTAATCCGCGCCGGCATCCACCTTGCGTTTAAGGTTTTCAATGTCCATTTCCAGGTTCGGCGCCTCGAAATGTTTCTCCGGATAGGCACCGACCCCGATGCAGAAGGAACTCCCCTGCCGGCTTTCAAAGCGGCGTATATCTTCCACCAGCTCGCTGGCATAGCGGTAGCCGCCGGGCTCGGGCGTAAAGCGTTTTTCTCCCGCCAGACAGTCCCCACGCAGGGCGAGTACATTTTCAATGCCCATGAATTTCAGGTCCTGCAACTGGCTTTCCATCTGTTCGCGCGTCATGCCGGCTCCGATGAGATGAGGCACGACTTCGGTGTCGAACTGGGCCTGAATGACCGCGCAGACCGCCGTTTCACTGATGCGGCGACGCACCGTATGCCGGCTGTAAGAACCATCCGCCTCGTGCCGGAATTCCACCTCATCGCGGTGACAAGTCACATTGATATACGGGGTATGAAATTCCATAAAGTGCGCAATGGAAGCAATCAATTCTTCTCCACCAATATA
>CACZWF010000018.1 GCA_902784785.1 uncultured Bacteroidia bacterium | reverse complement strand
AATGAGCTTTTCCTTCTTTCCGTCGGGGATTCACTCGCGTTTTTCCCAAACGGGCTGCAAAGATACGCAACTTTTTTGAACTAGCAAATATTTTTTGAAGTTTTTTCATACAGATGCCCGGTCGCAGCCGGGCAGGAAAGGCGAGGGCGTTGAGAAAGCCCCTTGTGAGGGACAACCCTTACACGCAGGTGTAGCCTCCGTCGACGGCGATGTTCTGGCCGTTGACGTAACTGCTGAGCGGAGAGGCCAGGAAGAGCGCGCAGGTGTCGAGTTCGCCTTCCTTGCCATAACGGCCCAGCGGAATGCTGCGCTTGGCGATGTCCTGGAAGAAATCGGAATCGAGGGTGGCCGTCGTCAAATCGGTGTAGAAATACCCCGGGCAGATGCTGTTGACCGTAATGCCGTGCTTGCCCCACTCGGCAGCCAAGGCGCGGGTGAGGTTCACCACGCCACCCTTGGCGGCGTGATACGGCGCGCTGCCCACGATGAGGTTGCCCACCAAGCCGTACATCGAAGCGATGTTGATGATGCGGCCGAACTTCGCCTTGATCATCTCTTTGCCAAACTCGCGAGAGCAAACGAAGGTGCCGAACAAATCAATGTCCATTTCGCGCTTGAACTGCTCGTCCGTGATTTTCTCGGCATCGTCCACGGCGCCCGTCCCCGCATTATTGACCAGGATGTCCACCCGGCCAAACTTCGCCATCGTGGCCGCTACGGCGGCCTGCACATTCTCCGTGCTGGTGATGTCGCAAGCGAACGGCAGGCACTGCACGCCGAACTCCGCCTCAATCGCTTTCGCATTCTCCTCCAACAGATTCATTCGACGGGCCAACAACACCAGATTGGCGCCTTGACTGGCATACGCACGGGCCATCTGCAGACCCAGACCGGTGGAAGCTCCGGTAACGACCGCCACGCGGCCGGACAAGTCAAAATAATTTTTCATTTTCAAATTCTTAAAAAACTTTCTGCACTATCGCACAATAACAATATTGGGAACAATACGCTGGCCAAAACCATCGTACTTCTTATTATCATAAGGATGGGAAAGCACGCCTTTTCCCTCCAGCCAGAGGGTGCTCGAACCGCCTCCGTCCAGATTGAGCGCCTCGGTCATTCCGACCATACGGGAAATCTGGGCCGTCTCGGAAATGGTCGTCCCGATGCCCTCCGGGAAACGGCCGTCGATCACCATCAGATAGACATATCCGTTATCATCCGTCCCGATGACGGTACGCGGATGACGAACCGCATAGAACTTATCTTTCGAGGGCCAGTTCGCCACAATTTCACGTCCGTCGGCCAACAGGATGGGACCGGCGCCCAGCGCTTCGGCGTAGCCACAGGCATATTTATCATAACTGTTCTGGGTCTTGCAACGAAGGATGCGCAGACCATTTCCGTTGGAAACAAACATACCATCCACCCGGTACAATTCGCTATCCTCCGTCACCCCTTTCCGCTCGCCAGCGTCCTTGACATAGGTCGTCGGCGTAAGCGCCTTCACATTGAAATAACTGCCGTTGATGGCGGCCAACGCATTTTCCTTCTGCGCGAGAGCGCTGGTGCTGTCCGACTGCTCGGCCGGGGCGTCAATCACATCGATACGGTGCTCCGACGCCTTGAAACGGACCACGGAAATGCTCTGCATCGCCCCGAAGACGGGCTCCTGGACGACGGCATACTCCAGGCCGTTACCCCCGTCCTTCCACTCCAGCGTCGCCAGACGCAGTTCGCGCGGCATAAACCGGGCCTTGACTTCTTCCCAATCATAATAGACGCTTTCGACCGCGTTCAAATCGTACAAATGACGCTCGACCCCGTTGTACACGAACTTGACCAGCACCCGGCCCTTCGCATTCCGGTAAAACGCCAGTTGCATAGTGGAAGCCAGCGGGATGTTGCGAGGATTGCTCCATTTTTCGGCAATCTCGTCAAAGGACAAGCGGGCCCCTACTTCTTCCAAGCCGAAATAACCCGCCAACGCAACCAGCGGATAATCGTGGCCGAACTTCAAATCCGCGCAGACCGTCCCGTTCGCCAACGCCTCGTCCGCCTTGGTCAGGATATCTCGGACCAAAGGCTCGGTGCGCGGCATGCGGTCCGCCCCGAACTCCACGGAATTTCCGTGTTCGGCATAGATGTCATGAACCGTCTTATTCCAGAAATAATAGGTCACTTCTTCCGGCAGGTGGCGGAAAACATTCTCCGTCAGACCGGAAGCCTGCGCCGTTTTCGCGATTCTCCAGACGTGTTTGTTGAACCGCTCTTTGTCCACGGCCAGGACTTTCCCCCGAGCCGGGTCGCTGAAAAGACGATCGAACACCGCATCAAAATCCGGGCATTCTTTCTCCAGCATCTTCGCAATTAATTTTTCAACGGCCTTTCTGTGCTTGGAGGAGCAACCATTGTTGATGTATCGAAAATAACGTTCGCCGCAATCGTAGGAAAAATCCAAGTCCGACTGCAAAGCGGCCATCGTCGTCGTAAAAGCCGACATGCTCACGATGGAACGGGGCACGACGCTCAATTCCACGCGCACCTTTTTGTTTCCTTTCTTGAAAACATCCTTGTACGCCTTGTAGATGCGGCGGCCCAACTCCTGCTCTTCATACACGCCCCGCTCCGTCAGGTGGCCGGGACAGCCGTCCCATTCCTTGAGCACCTTGCGGGCTTCATCCAGCAAAGCCGCTCCATCCTCCGTCAGGATGCCCTCCGCCTGCGCCTGCTTGAGGATTTCGACCACATAATCGTAGCCGGTCTGGTCGGAATCATTGCGGGAACCGTGACGGCCGTAGTGGCTCAAATAAACGGGCTTGTAGCCTTTGGGAACCGGAGTGCAGACCTCGTCTATAAATTCATAGATGTGGGTGTTGACGCCCGCGCGGTTGGGGTCGTCGCGCAGCATCTGCTGCGGTCCGGGCAGCATCGTGACCGTCAGAAGAAAAGCTAAAAGACTCATCTTGACAAACAATTACAGTTATACGACAGGCGCGAGCGCCGCGCCTATCTTTGCAAAGATAAATAAAAAAATAAACAGAAACAAACCCCGACCGGGCTAATCGTAGAACATGCCACGGTAGGTCTTGAGCGCCATACTGCTGATAATGATGGGACGGTCGTTGTGGGCGTGAATCGTCAAGGTGGCGCTGCTCTTGCGTTCGGAAATCAGCCAAAGATACTGGTTGTCAGCGCCGGGATAAGCCTCGAAGGTTCCGTCCTCCGTCGTGCCGGAAGCAATGTCCAGATTGCGTTTCTTGCCATCCCAGGTGACACGGGCCTGAATCGTCAACTCCACATAGCAGACATAGCAGTCGGCGCGGTCGCTGGAAACGGTGATGGTCACCGTCTCCCCGGCGGGAATCAGCACACCGACGGGATAGGCGGAACGGATGTCTCCGATATGGTCGAAAGTGACGGTGAAGTTGTGCTTGATAGACTTGTCCATCTGGTAAGAGAAACTCGGGTTATCCACCGTAAAGCCATAGGTGTTGCCCGGCTTGAACACGTTGGAGTTCGAGATGACTTGGGTGTAGATGTTTCCGTTCATACGGCCGGCCCGCACGGGTTCCACGACATAACCGGGGGCCGAAAGGGTAAACTCGATCGGATTGTACGACTTGGGCGAAGGAGTCTTGAATTCCAGTTCGTGATAGGTGTTCAAACCGTACTGGTCCCTCGGGCCGATGGGCGTGGAAGGATAAGTGGTCGGTTTGGTCGGCGTAAGCCCGGTCAGGCCTTCCAGCGTAACGGTCGCGTTCAGCGCGTCGGGGTCGTCGCAATAGCCGAACAAAACGGTCTTGTTGACATCCGTATTCACCCGTCCGCACACGACATTGGACCAAGAGGAGCCGTTGGACAATCTGTGGCCGGTGACAACGCCCACGTGGGAGAAATAATGCGAACGAAGGGTCTTGCTGTCATACTCGGGCGCTGACAAATCCAAGGAAAGGTCGCCGTCGTCGGTGATGGTGACAAATTGCAACTCGACGGCCGCCGAAG
The DNA here is from genome assembly GCA_902784785.1 of uncultured Bacteroidia bacterium. Taxonomy (GTDB): domain Bacteria; phylum Bacteroidota; class Bacteroidia; order Bacteroidales; family UBA932; genus Cryptobacteroides. Next base: position 41,454 of record CACZWF010000018.1, on the reverse strand, counting down.
TCGGTTTGAAGCAATAAGTGCCCGCCACTTCACCCGGCACCAGTTCTTCGGACAAGGGAATCATTCCCATCGGCTTGAGGGTAATGACCGGAAAGTCTTCGGGATAGGACAGCGCCGGATCCTGGTCCACATTGAAGCGGACGGTCATCGTTTCGTCCTCCGCCCGCTGGATGGGAGTGGTAAAGGTCAGGTTGCGGAAGGTCATCGAAGAACGGTAATTGGAAAAAGTCACGGACGTTTTGGAGAAATACTCGTTGTTGACCCACACGGTCGTTCCGCTTTCGTCCCGGTTGGTCTGGAAATAACAATGGAAGGTACGCCAACTATAGTCTTCCTCATCCTGGTGCGTCTCCAGACTGCGGTAGCGTTCCCAGGAAAGGGTATAGACAAAATGATAGGAAGGCCGTCCCGCAAAGCCTTCGTGCTCGGAAATGGAAATGCCGGAAACGACGGGCAGGTTGTTGTCTTCTTTGCTTCCGTCCGGACTCAGGCTTTTCCCTTCCGGTTCGATTTCAAACAACAAGGGGAACATCGATTCCGACAAGCCGTCGGGAATGCTGATGGAAACCGTCTGGTCCGTTCCCTTGACCGCGGAAATACGCGGCCGGGAGCAAGCCAGTCTCATCGGCTGGATGGGCTGGAGCGTGATGACGACATCGCGGTACAGGCGGCCGAATTCGTGATAGCCCGTGATACGGATGGTCTGGCTGCGGACGGAATGGCCGGAGTCGTTCGTGGAGAAATGAATGGTCCGCCACCCCACGGAACCGGGGTCGGAGGAGGGCGGGTCGATGGAAAGGTCGGTAATCAGGTCTTCTTCACCGGAAGGCATCGGCCGTTTTTCCACCGTGACGGAGGACGGATTCATATCCACGGTTCCGTTATAGATATCACTCATCAAAAAGGCGTGCAGGAGTTGGTTGTCCGTCTGCTGGGCGGTGAAGGTATGGGCCATCCAAGGCTGAATCGCCAGGCGGCCGTACCCGTCCGAAATATCGGACAGGTGGCGGGCGTTGATATCGGCGGACACATCGGCGCTGCCGGCCGCCGCCACGGCCGCCGCCGGCGTGTGATGCCCCTGCGAGAGGATTTTACGGATGACGACCTGGTATTTGAAATTGCGGTAAACAGGATAATACTCCGCGTCCACCATCAAATCCACTTTGTAGAAATAATCTCCTTCGTGTTCCAAATCGTCCGGATTGCGGTAATGACCGTACACAATCACATAAGAAGGCGGAATGTTTTCCGTAGGAACGGGCCGTTCGTACAAATAGACGGCGCCGTCCGGTCCGACGGCGGACACACCCCCTGTGCAATTCACGAAATCGTCTACTGAAGGGACGGTGTCGTCGAAAACCGTACCGGAAGGCAGGTTGGCGGCATAGCCGGATGCTTCCAACTCCTCGAAGCCCAGCAAATGATAATCAGCAATGAAGCCCGTGGCAGCGCTATGCGGGACAATCGTTCCGCGAGAGGGAATGTTCACTACGGCATAACTATAGGGCGTGAAGAAAGGATTGTTGGGCTGATGCGTTTCAGGGTCCTCCTGGGTATCGCTCATCACCACGATTTTGGACCAGTTGCGAATCAGGGGGATGTTCGTAAAAGCGGCCGCCGTCGCAGGGTCGGGCACATAGCCTTTTCCATTGGTAATCTTGTTGCCGTCCTTGTCGATATAATCTCCCCTGGACACCCATACGCCGTGGTCATCCTCATATTCCGTCACGCTCCTGCAGGCGCGGATGCCGTCCAGCCGTTTCATCTGCCAATAAGCCCCGTCGCCCCGTTCGGAAAGCAGGGAGGACAGCACGGCATCGGCGTAGCCGAAAGGCAGGGTGGACGGTCCGTTGCCGATGAAATGGATGATACGCGGGCTGTCGGACATCGTCAGCGTGACGGTGAAGGTGTATTGTTCCACACTGCGCTCGACGCCATCCAAATCGACATACACATAGGGTTCGTCGGACAGGGTGAGTTCCGTGGCTTGCACATATTCCTTGAGGTAGCCGGAACTGCCGAATACGGCCAAGTGCAGGCTGTGCAGCGTAGATTCTTCCCCAAAAGAACGGGTCAGGGAAGCGTTGAGATTGTCCTTGGCTACGGAGAGAGTCAGGGTGATGGGAGCGCCTTCGGGGAAGGCTTCCGAAACGGTTTCCACCTCCAACGGCTCCCGCAGGCAGCCCGTCTGCAACAGACAGGAGGCCAGCAGCAACAACGCTGTCACGATGCTTCCCATCCTCCTGCTCATGGCCGGTCCCCCCATACAAATTGCGTGCGATTTTCCTGCTGCTCATCGCCCCAGTACCAAGAATCATATACGCAGCGGCTCAAAGCCGAAGAGACGGAACTGTCCGTTACATTTCCGTTCGAAACGGCGATGGCTCCGTTGGCCGACCAGTAGGTCGTATTGCCGAACAAGTAGGTAAACATCTTGTTGGCCGAAAGCATAGCGATGAAATGGATCTCGGCCTTGGTGGGAAGCCGCCAGCGGCCGGCGGGGAAACCGTCTTCCTGATAAGCGGCGCAACGCCATTTGGCCTGTTCGTAGGTAATGCCATCGAATTCGACGCCGCTGTGCTTGGATGAGATACGGTAACTGGGTGCCATCATATTGGCGGTGCGGTCGGACCGTTCCGTGGGGTGATACCAGGTGAGACTGCGCGGGGAAGAGCCGTACAGGGCGGGCCCCTCGTGGAAGTCCGTACGCAGGTTGTCCACCGCTTCGCAGCGCGGGTCGCCGATCACAAACTGCGAGTTGGCCGGAAGCACCGTCACATTGATGTTGAAGATGTCGCGAGAGCCGCCGGTATACCAGATGGCCCGCCAGTGGTATTCTTCTTTGGTGTACCCCAGACTGGCAGCCAAGTCGGCATAATAGTCGAGGCTTTCCTCTCCCTGACGGACCAGTTGCTCGTTGTCCACATAGACATATCCCCAATAGTCGGACGTGTAGATTTTCCGGCCCGCGGAACCGTTTCGGACGAAGACCATCGTCTGGTCCGAGTTGGGCAGGGCCTCGATAAAGATAGCCGGACGCTGAAGCAGCGTAATATCCTTGCGGAAGCGCTCGTCATCCGGACGATCCTCGTGGACCAGCGAGAAGGAAACACGGTAAGGCGAATAGTCGAACATCGTACTCGTGTAGTCGTTGTTGAGCGTATGCTTGAACAAAATGGACGTACCCGTATTGGAGAACCAGTCTTTTCCATCCTCAGAAAGCGCCTTGCGCTGCGCCTCGGAATATTCCAGATACATCTTGCCCGCAGCATACACATCCCCCAGCCCCGCCTTGCGCACCGTACCGCCGAGGATGTTCGTCCCCGCCCCCTGCTCCCCGTAGTAGGGTCGCGTCACCCGGATGCTGCCCTCCTTGATGATGACGGGATGGCTGGTCGTGTAACGGACGGTTACCTCCGACACATTGTGCAATTCGTAATCATCCTTATCAACGGACAGATAACGCGCATTGCCGATTTCCGCCTGCTTGATGACGACATCCTTATCCTGCCAGTACACCATATAGCAGGAGCAATTCTGTATCATCACGGCCGCCTCGTCGGTTTCCGCGCCCAGCATTCCCACATCGACGTTGATGTGATACCAGTTGTTGCGGACAAAACGGCGCCGGAACTCCGCCCGCTTGTCGTCCGGCATCACGATTTTATAATAGAACTGCTTCTGGGTGGCGCTGTAGCCGCCTTCCGCCTTGCGGGCCCAGGGAACGACCAGTTTGAGGTAGGGCTCCCGGTCCGTCCCCTCGTTGGAACCGTAGGTCCAATGCTGGGGGTACATATACATCGGGTAGGTGTTGAAATAATCCCCCGTTTTGTCCAGATAGGGAATCAAATTGCCTTCCAGGTCTTTCCACACGAATTTTTTCTTGTTGGAGGCATAGGAGAAATACTGCGGGTCGCCATCCTCGCCGCCCAGCGTGACGCTCTTGACCGCATTGACCAGATACAGTTCCATTCCTTCCAGCATCGGCGCCCACACTTCCCCGGTCGCCAGCGTGACAGACGGGGAGACATTCACGCCCACCGTCATCTTGCAGGCATAGCGGGCCAGTTGGATGGTGCCGGTCGCCGCCATGATCTGCGAACGGCCGCGCAGTTCGATGACCGTCGTACCGCTCATCATAAAGGAAGGCTGGCGATGGTCCCACGGAGAGACAAAATCGGTTTCCACCACACGGGCCTGGAGTTCTTCCAGGGAAGTGCCGGACAAATCCGCCTCATCCGCCACCAGTTGGCCGGGATAATTGACGATGGCCATCACGGTCGCCTGGCGGATATCCACGGGTGCGAACGGGAAAATCCGGACATTGATGTCGTCCGAGGTGATTTCGATGCGGAACACATCGCTGCGACGGTTGCCGGAAGTCCGGCGGATATGATACACCGCATCCCCGTCCGTCTGTTCGCCCGGCCAGAAGAAGAAGTCCACCGTCGAAAGCAGATTCTCATTGTAACGGTCCACGCCATCCTGCGTGCCATCCGCGCCGGCCCTCGTCTCTTCCGGGTCGTTGCAAACAACCCCAAGTTCCAAATAAGGGCCCTGAGGCTGGGAATCGGGGACGAGCGCCTCCCGGGTGCAGGAAAACAGCATCCAGAGCATCAGCAGATATGACAGGCGGCGCATCATAGGATAAAGCGATAGACTTTTCCGTTCAAAATTTCCGAATTGGCGTCGATTTCCCGGTCGCCGGCTTCCACCGTAAAGGACAGGGTGATATATTTTCCGCTCTGGTCGCCTTCCGCAGCCGGATTGCGGCGGACTTCCACGTCGATGCGGCCGGCATTGAGACTCGGATTGATGTCCGCGATATCGGGATTGACGATGAACGAACTGGCATCGCCGACCGGATGAATCATCAACTTGCCGCTGACCGGCGTCGTGATATACAGCCGGCCCTTGGCGGTGAGGCCGGTCCGCAGGCGGACGTCGAAATGGTCGTGACTGGTCTCCGACACATCCGCCGTCGTATCATCCACCACAAACTGCGTCGCTTGGACGGACTGGTTGGAGAAGTCCACTTGATAGGTATTGTAATCCCAAGGTTGGGCATTGATGGCGAGTTGGAGGTTGCGGCCGCTGAGGAAGTAGCCGAAAAGGGTCCAGGTGTGATTGCGGGCAAAATCCCCGGGCTGAGCCATCGAAAAATTACGGACGTGCGACACGCCGTTGACGGTATAATTGACATAGCCGGTCAGCATCTTGTCGCTCTCGCGCAGGTACATCGTCCCCGCGTCGGTCAGCGTCCCTTCGGCAATGGCGTTGTCCAGCAGTTTCTGGTAACTGACGGCATCCTGGCCGGCATAGACCAGTTTCTCGGGTGTCTCGTTCTGGGCCAAGGAGGCCGGTCCTTCGGTCGGAATCGGCTCCAACTCATAGCCGCCCGGGGCGATGGCATAAGGAAGGGAAGCCGTAAAAAGATATTCGGAAACGGGAATCAGCCCCCCGTTCAGGGTGATGCGGTCCACGGAAATCTCATCGTTTTCTTCCGCATCTTTCATCCGGCAGAAGACATACCGCAACTTGGATACGGCCCGGACCAGGGTGACAGTCTCCACTTTGAGCACGGGTTCCTCTCCTTGGACGGACAATCCCCTGCCCACGCCGGTCATCGGCAGGCCATACAAGGGGTCTACCACCCGCACAGGCTCGGCGATGCCGAAACGGATGCCCCCGAACACAGCGCTGTTCACTTCTTCCCACGAAGACTCTTCGGACAGGGAGCAGCCGATCGAAGTGGCGTTGGCCAGGGCGAACACGTCCACATCCGGACGGGTGCGGGCAAAGTCTCGGGAAACGGAAACCGCATAACGCCGGGTACGTCCCGCAGCCGGGAGTTGGGAGCCGGACAGATTCAGGTACGCGATTTTCTCGTGACCTTCGCTGAGGAACACCCAAACTTTCATATCATAGAGATGGGATTCATCTTCCGTCGCGGGGACCTCGCCGACATCGGCGCGGGTCTGCGCGGCTTCCGGAGCCGCAATGTAGATGCCCATCTGCGGCATTTCGACCACCGGCACCGCCTCCACAGGAAGCGGTTCCCGACGGCAGGAAACGAGCGCCAGGAACAGCAAAAGCGATATGAAACGAAATGCCTTCATCAATACATTACGATATAAGAAGAGGTAGCCTGGGTCCAGTTGGTCTTCACCTGCACGCCCATCGTCAGGCTCGGATGCTCCAAATCCGGAATGGAGTTGTGCGCCTCGGACAGCGAGGTAATCAGACAGTTGACCCGGGTCATGCAGTCGCATTGGAACACGCTGCCCGTCTCGTCGTCCTCCGGCAGGTCGATGCGGCCCACCAGGTAGAATTTGCAGCCCGGCAGGATATTGCCCTCAGCCCCCGCAAAACCGCTTCCGCTGTCATTGCGGAACTCCAGGCAGAAATAAATGTTTTCGCCCGTCTGCGTCTGGGAAACCAAGGTGCGGAATTCCGCGGACTCTTCCGCCGTCAGATAGACGCCGGAAATGCAGTTGTCATACAAGAAATAATCCTTGCCCGACAGGGGCGTAAAGTCATACCGCAGCGTGCGTTGTCCGCCGACAATCACGCCGGTCAGCGGAAAATCACTGCCAGTCACCCGCACGCGGGAAGAGGGGCCGGCCTCCAATTCTTCCGAAACGGCGCGGACATTGGCGACCAACATGCCGCAACTATAGTTCAGCGGCTCGTCCAACGCCACAGCGCGCGTGTCGCTGTACACGGCCTTACCGCCCCGATAGTCGCTCAGGATCTCGCTCCAACTGGTTCGGTCTTCCGTATAGGAACTCTCCCGGTCGCTGGTAGAAGTGCTGAGGGTGGTGTTGGAAAAATAACGCAAATCGGGCGGATAGCAATAGGAAGCGATGGGCGCCACGCCGTCGAGCGTCTCCTCCGCCACCTCGAAGCGGATGCCCGTCCATTGAATGACCGCCGAACCGTCGGGCAGTCCCCAACGAGCAGGCCACACCCGCTGGTCGGAATTGACCAATTGGATGGAATCATCATCCAGAATGTGAATGAACTGGTCGTTCTCCAAGTCTTCAAAACGCTGGAGCAGGGCATCCCGCATTCCATTGTACAAATCGGCATAAGTCAACAAGTCCGTCCCGCCGTTGCTTTTGACCGCCTCATAGTGGTTGTTGCCCACCACGTGTTCATAAATCGTCGCGTCATAACTGACATAGTCTTTGAGCAGGCGATAGAGATAAGTGAGCATATATTCCGCGCTGAGGCCGGAGCCGGTAATGAGTTTCCCCTCGTTGGTAAACCATTTGAAATACTCCTGCAGACGGCCGTCCGCAATCTTTTCATCCCACACCAGCGACACCTGCGCGCTGCGCCATACACGATTGGCATAGTACCAATAATCGATGGTCAGACTCGCCTCGGAAGCCATTTCGCTCAGGATAGAAGCGATGCCGTGCGCGGCGGCGGGGGCCACGCCATTGAAAATGGGAACCGGAGAGAAACGAATGGAGGATACATTCACGCGGCCGTCTTCCAAGTCAAATCCCTCCGGCGTCAGGGCGCCGTTGAGATGGCGTTGAATAATCGGATTGTCATCGGGCTCTACCGGCGAACAACCATAGACCAACGCCGAGGCCGTCTTGCGGGCAAGTTGGACGGATGAACTGGGGAAGAGAACGATGGGTTCGGTGATATCCGGCAAGTCTTGCGGCTGGGCGTTGCTGACATCTCCCATCTCGACTTCTCCTTTTCGATTGAAGGGAATCAACTGCAAGTCCGTCAATCCCCGGAACACTTCGTGCATTTCCGTGATGACGGAAGGATTGCCTTTGGAGGATGGCCCTTCCGCCCCCACTCGCAACGCCAACTGGACCGGAACGGGCGCGCCGACAGCAGCCTCTTCCTCATTCCGGGCTTTTTCACAGCCGGAAAGAAAGAGGACCATCACCAGCATAGGCCACAGGATATGTATCTTACATTTCCACATCGTGCTCACTTCCTTGGTTCCAGTTCAATGTTACGCTAACCGCGACGGTCGGGTCCGTGACGGACACAACCCCGTTATCAAAAACTTTGGCTTTTAGTATCTTTAAACAGCCCGCCTGCAAAGGCTCTTTCACTTCCAGCACCGAGCGCGTGACACTCCCGTCCGGAAGCGGGACCTGGACATCCCAGCGCCAGATGGCCCCTTCCCCCTCGTCTTTCGAAGGAAAGTGAGCAGCGGCATAGCAGTATTCCGTTCCGCCTTCCACCGGCAGGGATAGCGTACGGACCACCGGTTGGGACGCAAAACGATAGGTACTGTCGGCAATGGCGAAAGCATCGGCGAAACCGCGCACATAGACCTGCGCCTGCCCCGCCGTTCCCGCCGTCGCGCGGTCCAGTACCAGGGCGGAAGCCGCATTGACCATATACAGATGGATGCTGATTTGCCGGTCTTCCATCGCCTGCATCAGGATATGCTTGCGGGCGGAAAACAGGCCGGTATTGTGGGAATGGACGGTGTCGGCCGGAATCGAGCCCCGGGTGGGCATCAGGCCCGCCGCGACTTCCCTTTCGGAATACTGGCGCAACAGGGCACCGGTACAATGCTCGTCCTCCACCAGGGCCACCTGGTCGTTCTCTTCAATATTCGCCACACAGTTGTTCAAATACTCCCGCGCCGGCAAATACAAAGTATAGACCGAACTGTTGCCATCCATCCGCTCCCGCAGATGCACCAGCCGCCGTTGCCCGCCCGTGGGTTCATAGAACGAAAGGTCCACGTCGCTCGCATAATCGGCGAACAGGCCGTCCAGCCAGGTCCGGAGAGAAGACGCAACATATTGGTCCTCCGCCAAAGAAAGTACCGTCGCCAACTCCGTCTGCATCTTGGTTTGCAGACGGAGGCGGCAATCGATGGTACAATCTCCGCCGCAGTCACGCCGGTCCTCGTCCACCAGATAGCGGCATCCCATCAGGGCGAAACCGATTGTGAACAAGAACAGCATACGGAATACGGCGGAGAAACGCATAAAGTAAGCAATTACAGTTCGAGATCGAATTCGTAACCGCTGCGCCACTCGAGGTCGACGGACAGACCGAGGGACATCTGCGTGGTGCGCAGGTCAGGAATGGTCATAAACGCATTGTGCAGGGAGGTCTCGCCGATGCGGAAGGTCGCTTTGGTCAGGAAGTCCTGGATGAAGATACGGGAAATCTGCTTGGAGGCGCCAGCCACTTTGCCGTCGGGAACCGTTTCGCCGTCCACACCGTAAATCGGGGGAACCTGATAGTCGGTCGGCCAGGTGATGGAACCGCCGTTGGCATTCTGCAGACGAGCCGTCAGATAGAAGAGGGCGCCGTTGGGGATGAGGTTGTCGCGACCCCAGAAGGCATCGCCGCCATTTTCGAATTCCAAAGCGACATAGACATCGTTCTGGGACTCCACGCTACTGTCATAGTTGTCGAAGACAACGGTGTAGTTGGGAGAGACCGTAGGCACGCCGGAACTGGCGATATGGTCGTCATAAATCACATAGTCAAACGCAGCGTGGTCGCCGTCGGCACCCCTCTTGAGGAACTGCCAGCCCATACGGGGGTTCTGGCCGCCAATCAGCACACCGTGGAGGGAGAAGTGAGCGTCGTTGACGCTGAACACGCGGTCTTCCTCTTCGCCACCGGTCATCGCGGAACGGTTGTCCTTGAGGGAGGAAACACCGTTGCCCCAAGCCACGTTGGTCTCGAACAAAGACACACCATAGTTGATGTTGTCGCGGATGGCAACGCCACGGGTGGTAGATTTCACCTTCCCGTTCTTCTGCCACAGGCCGACCGCCCATTTGTTACCGGTGCTCGTGTCATCAGACCAGGGGCCTACACCGTTGGGATAGTCGCTCACGGAGAGGTCATCCTTGTCGGTCACACGCAACGGGCTGTTGACATAGTACATAAGTTCGGCCGGATACATATAGTGGTCAGGCTGGAACACGGCGGTCGGGTTGTTCGGGGTGATAAGGGAAGAGTTGGGAATTTTGTAGGAGAAGAGATCGGTGTCATTGAAGGCCAACTGGGCAACGCCGTCAGGCACGCCAAAGTCCTCGTACGGGAAGTTGTTGAGGTCGGCGGCGCCGGAGAAACGGCCGTTCCAGTCGCTCTCGCTCATCAGATGCAGGGTGTTGACCACGCGGTTCTTGATGGTGGCGGTGGCCTGGAACTCACCGCTTGAGGTGAAGTAGTCCGCGATGCGGGCGGTCAGTTCTTCCGCCAGACGATGGGCGTTGGCCTCTGCGTCAGTAGTAGGAGTGGCGGAATCCGTGGCCAAAACCAATTTGCTCAGGCTCTGCACCATCGACTTGATGGCGTGGGAGCTACCGGCACGGTACTCACCCGGTTTGATATAGGTCAGCATCGAGAACATCTTGGCGAGGTTCTCTTCCAGGGGATCCTGTTGCATTTTGACGCCGGTGCGTCCGTAGAGTTCGTTGTTGATTTCATACTGCTGGCCGATCTGCTGCCAATTGATGGCGGGAAGATTGGTGTAGCCACGGTAGTCTTCACCCTCGCCGAGCGCATCGACCTCCGCATCCATCAGGCGGTTGAAGACATAAATCATCAAGGCCGCGGTGCGATTGTAGGAAGTCAGGCGGTCACCGATGCGGGAGCAAAGGTCGAAGTGCGTCTCGGAAGCCGTCGCGGAAATGCTGGCTTCCATCTTACCCTGGATACGGCCGGGCTGCTCGTTGATGGCTTTTCCATAGAAGAGCATTGCGTCCGTGGACAAGGGAATGGAGAGTTGCAGCACGCGGTTGGAACTGCTGGTCTGGTTGTCCGCCGCTGTAATCTGGCCGCTGCTGTAGAGCACGCCGAGGTCAAACTGCTTCTTGGCCGGGGTGGTCGTCGAATTGACATAGGGAGCGCCCTCGACGCCGGTGGCATAGGCAAAAATCTTGGTGTCCTGGATGCCGAGGAAGTTGTTGTCTTTCTGCACGGCAGTTGCGCTTTGGCGGGTTTTTCCTTCGCCGGTGGCGACGGAAAGGACAAACTGGGCCGACACTTCCTTGTTGCCGGTCTCAACGACAGGAGTCGCTTTTTCCTCCTGCGCAATAGGTTCCTTGCTGCAGGAGAGGAAGAGGCCCGTCAGGGCCAGTGCTCCGAAAAGGAGCGGATTCATGATGTTTTTTTTCATAACTTTTTGGTTTAGTTAATAAATAAGTTATTGGTTTGTGTTTTTGTGATGAATATTTGAGTTTTTATTTGTGTCGTAATAAATGCGCAAGTAGCCCGAATTGCGCTGGTCGCGCAGCAGCCCTCGCTTGAGAATGCGGTACAGATTGCCTTCTTCCAACTGCTTGATACGCGCTTCTCGGCGCTCTTCATCGGATTCGTTATTGATGATGTACAAGATTTTCTCCAACTGGGCGATGCTCAGGCCGGCTCCCCCGCCTTGGGCGAGCAAATCTTCCACCTGCGCGCGGAACTCGCTCCACGCCTCTCCTCCGGCTACAACGTCGAAGCAATCGTCGGGCAGGTCGAAGCGTTCCTGCAGGTAGTTGCGGACCGCTTGGGCGCGACGGTAGGACAGAAGCACATTAAAATTGAGACGGCCGTCGATAGACGCCAGGCCGATAATCTGCACCTTGGCAATGTGACTGGCGGTGTCGCGCAGCATCTCCCGCGTCACTTCTTCCATTTCATCCAGAACGGGCCCGTTGTCGCGGAAATAGGCTCCTTCCGTGTAGTTGCGCTTCAAGTCGGCTTTTCCCATTTCGAAGAACACATACAGCGAGCCGCTTTCTTTGCTGAGCACGCGGTCCGGCGTATAGGGGCGATAGGCAGAGATGGGATTGAGGACCGGATGGGCCTTGGCCAAACGAACGACGGCAGGAAGTTCATCCGGCTCGAAGACAGGTTCTTCCAAGATGAGGGTATCTTCCGGCTCGACAATCTCCGCCAGCACCAATGTATCATGCGGCCTTTCGCGCACGCGTACGAGCGTATCTATATATAAGTTGATTTCCTCCCGCAACGATTTCTTTCGGGAAGGACGATTGAAATTCCAAGCCAGGTTGACGCCGAGTTTGGGAATGACGGCCACGCCGGAAACATCCCCGACCTTCGCCCCGCAATGGGGACACTCATATTTCCCGGCGGCATAGTAACCACCCGCCACGCCGGCCTCTACCTCCAGCCGAAGGTGTTCGGTCAGCCACCAGGAATAGCCCGCAAAAATCCCGAGTGCCCACACATCGCCCTGCAGACGGTTGTCCCGGACGGCAGGATAAATCGTCCCGAGCGGGAATCTGACCCCGCCCACATTGAAGTGGCTCCAGACAAGGTCGGCCCCCACAAACCACTTGGAAAAAACCTCGGAAGGCCACCAGCGGAACTCCGGCGTCACCAATATATGACGCCAACGCGTTGGGTTCTCAGCATCCCAATCCCCGACCCACCAACGGGGCCAGGCTTTTAAACCCACATTGAGACCCAACGAAAAGTTCCGGCCGATGGCAAAATCCAATCCGAGGTTAGCGGAAGCGGACGCGGCATAGATAAGATTGGTCCGCAAAGCCCATCCCAACCAAGCCGTAGAGTCGGGAGGGACTTCTATATAGGTCGTGTCGCGATGAAAAATAAAGAGAGAATCTGTGAGCGGTTCTGCGGAAAGGCTGTCTTGACGTCCGGGAACGATGAGAGTGTCGGGCGAGATGGATTGATTATAAATGGCTGAACTAAAAGCCTTTGATTCCGTCCCGTCCCATAAAACAAATAACATCAACAAGCATACAACTCTTTGCTTTACGGACATCTTCTCACAAAAACGGCCGCAAAGGTAGCCATTTTTGCTCGCATTGTCAATACTTTTTTGACATTATTTTTTGGTAAAATCCCCCCCCCAGTGCCCTAGAATGCAGATTTTCAGCAACAAACGGAACTATCGCTGCAATGGCCGGCGGTCTCGACTTCGAGGGTGCTGTGGGCGATGCCTTCGCGGGAGAGAATTTCCTTGGCGGTGCGCACGGTAGACTCGGCGTCCGCCAGGTTCTCCACCACCAGATGGGCGGTGAGGGCGGTCTCGGTGGTGCTGATGGGCCAGACGTGGATATGATGCACTTCCTTAACCCCCTCTATGGCTTGTATTTGCGCGAGAATGGGCTCCAGATGCACCCCTTCCGGAATGGCGTCGATGCTCAGTCGTATGCTCTGCTTGAGCAAATCCCAGGTACCTACCAGAATGACGACGGCAATCACCAGACCGATGATCGGGTCGATGACATACCAGCCCGTGAAATGGATGACAATGCCGGAAACCACCACCCCTACGGAAACGAGGGTGTCCGCCAGCATATGCAGAAAAGCCCCCCGGGTGTTGAGATCGTGGCTGCGTTTGCGCAGCAGCAGGAGCGTGGTCAGACCGTTGACAAGAATGCCCGCCCCGGCCGTCCAGGAGATGACCGCCCCGTTCACGGCCACCGGATGCAGCAGTTTGCCGATGCTTTCCACCATAATGGCCCCCACCGCCACCAGCAGGATGACCGCATTCGTCAGCGAGATCAGCACCGACATCTTGCGGTAGCCGTAGGTATAGCCCTCCCTCTGATGACTGTGCAGCAAGCCGAGGGCAATCAAGGCCAGCGCCAGCGAGATGATGTCGCTGAGGTTGTGCCCCGCATCGGACAGAAGCCCGACCGAGTGGTAATACAGCCCCGCCACCGCCTCGATAATCACATAGGTGAAGTTCAGAACGATGGAGAGGATATAGACATTCTTCAAAGACGCGTCCGCCACTTGCGGCCCGTGATGATGGTGATGATGCTCGGCCATAATTTTGAAATTATTCGCAAAAATACGGCAGGACGGAAAGAAAAGCAAATATTTTGGCCGCGAATTTTGTAACTTTGCAGGCCTTCAGGCATTGAGGAAGCGGAGGGAAGGGATGATGAGATGAGAGAGGCGTGGCCGTCCGCGGCCTCGTGAGCGGAAGGGGCCCACAAGCGAAGCGCAGTGGGAAGGATAGCCCCGGAGGGGCGTACCTCTCGAATTCATCGCCCTTCCTCCGCGTGAAAGATATAAAGAATTAAAAAAGTATATGACCATAGACATGCAAGAGAAACAGATTCCGGTCCTGCTGCTGACCGGCTACCTCGGCAGCGGCAAAACCACCCTGCTCAATAACATCCTCGCCAACCGCAAAGGCATCAAATTCGCGGTCATTGTCAACGACATCGGCGAAGTCAACATCGACGCAGAACTCATCGAAAAAGGCGGCATCGTGGGCCAAGGCGACGACAGCCTCGTCGCCCTCCAGAACGGCTGCATCTGCTGCACCCTCAAAATGGACCTCGTCAACCAGCTGGCCGAACTCACCTCGATGCACCGCTTCGACTACATCGTCATCGAAGCCAGCGGCATCTGCGAACCCGCCCCCATCGCCCAGACCATCTGCAGCCTGCCCCAACTGGCCCCCCGCAGCATCATGGGCGAAATGCCCTACGTCGACAGCATCGTCACGGTCGTGGACGCCCTGCGCATGCGGGACGAATTTGACGACGGCGCCGCCCTTGAAAAAGACGGCATCGAAGACGAAGACCTCGAAAGACTCGTCATCGAACAACTGGAATTCTGCAACATCGTCCTGCTCAATAAAGCCTCGGAAGTATCCGCCGACGAACTCGGCAAGCTGCGCGCCATCGTCAAAAACATCAACCCCGAAGCCAAAATCCTCGAATGCGACTACGGAAAGATTGACCTGGACGAAATCATCTACACCGGACTCTTCGACTTCGACCGCGTCGCCACCTCCGCCGCCTGGATTGCCGAAATCGAAGGCCACGACGAGGATGATGACGACGACGATGATGAACACGAGGAGCATCACCACGAACACGAAGAGTATGAGGGCCACGAGCACGGGCATCACCACCATCATCACGATGAAGGCGAAGCGCTGGAATACGGTATCGAAACTTTCGTCTACACCCGTCGGGAGCCCTTCGACATCAACAAATTCGACTATCTGGTCACCAAGAAATGGCCCAAGAATATCATCCGAGCCAAAGGCATCTGCTACTTTGCCGACGAACCTGACAAATGCTACCTATTTGAGCAGGCCGGACGCCAGATGGCCCTCAAAGACGCCGGCTACTGGTTCGCCACGATGGACGAAGAAGCATTGGCCCAGATGATGGAAAGAGACGCCAAACTGCGCCGCGACTGGGACCCTGAATACGGCGACAGGATGGTGAAACTGGTTTTCATCGGACAACACCTCGACAAAACCGCGCTCACCGCTTTGCTTAACGATACACTGGCCTAGAACCGTCCCCGGGCGCCACCGCCGCCAAAGGAGCCGCCGCCGAAGCCGCCAAAGCCACCACCGCCGAAACTGCCCCCGGAACTGCTGCCGCCGCCCCCGAAAATAATGGGGCCGCCGAAACCGCCGCGAGAACCGGAGTTTCCTCCTTTCGAACCACCGGAAGAATTCTTTCTGGAAATCATTATCAAGACAATGACGATGATGACGATATAGATGATCTCCAGCCATCCGTCATCCTCTTCCCCATCCCGCGGCTCGGAAATTTCACCGGCCGCAAGCGCCATTACCTCGGCACAAGCCTGGGTAAGCGCCGGAACATAATCGTCCTCCCGAAGATAGGGTCCCATAATGTTGCGGATGATCCGCGCGGCATACGCATCTGGGATAGCGCCCTCCAGTCCCCTGCCGGGCAAAATCGCCACATCTACATACTTGGCGTCCTGATCGCCCTCCAACTGCGGGTTGCGGATTTTCAACAGAATCAGCACCCCGTTGTTGCGCTTGCTGCCGATGCCCCACTTGTTGCCCAGGGCCGTGCCATACTCGACAATCTCACGACCATTCAAGGTCGGCATCGTCACGATGCAAATCTGGTTGGACGTCGAATCGTCAAAGGCCACCAAAACCTGCTCCAGCGAATCCCGCTGGAAGTCCGGAATCACCGAAGCAAAGTCATTGACCAACCGGGGCGGGTCCGGCGACTCGGGCAGACCGTCCTTAGAGGAATCAAAAAGCCCCGCCTGCAAGGGCAAAGCCGCAAGCAGGGCGAGGGTTAAAAGAAACGAGCGGAACATCAGAACTCAACCTTGGGGGCCTTCTTGGCATCTTCGTCCGCCTCGAAATAGCCTTTCTGCTGGAAACCGAACATTCCGGCAATCACATTGTTGGGGAAAGTCCGCATATAGGTATTGTACTCCTTGGCCACCTCGTTGAACCCACGGCGCGCCTCGGCAATACGGTTTTCGGTTCCCTCCAACTGCGCCTGCAGATCCAGGAAATTCTGGTTGGCTTTGAGATCGGGATAGTTTTCCACCACCATCAACAGACGGTTCAACGCGGAACTCACTTCGCCCTGAGCCTTGCCATAGGCAGCCACACTCTCTTCCGAAAGGTTGCCACCGCTCACACCCATCGCTTTGCCACGGGCTTCCATCACCCCTTCGAGGGTTCCTTTCTCGTGGGAAGCATAGCCCTTGACCGTCGAAACGAGGTTGGGAATGAGGTCGGCGCGACGCTGATAGACGTTTTCCACCTGGGACCAGGCTGTTTTCACTCCTTCATCTTTGCTGACCAAGTTGTTGTAAACGCCGACGCACCAAAATACGATAAGCGCGGCAGCCGCAAGAACAATAATCCAAGTTTTTTTCATTGCTATAAAATTTTAAATGGTTTACCAAATATGTACTCTTTCTGATTCCGGACGCCACATCGGGTCGCCCTCATTGATACCGAAGGCCTCGAAGAAAGACTCGAAATTCCGCAAGGAAACATTCACGCGGTTGACGGCCAGCGAATGCGGGTCGATATTCGTCAGGCGGGCCTTTTCCTCATCCGTGATATTCTGCGCCCACACCGTGGCATAGCCCAGATAAAAACGCTGGGCGGGCGTGAAGCCGTCGATCAAACCGGGGTCCTTGCCGGCAATGGCATTCTGGAACGCCGTCCAGGCGATGCTCAACCCACCATGGTCGCCGATATTCTCCCCGAGGGTGAACTTACCGTTGGCCATCAGACCGGGCAGAATCTGCACCTTGTCGAACTGCTCTTCCAGCACCTTGGCTTTGGCGCGGAACTTCGCATCGTCCTCGTCGGTCCACCAGCTGACCATATTGCCGTTCTTGTCGAACAAACGGCCCTGGTCGTCGAAACCATGGCTCATTTCATGCCCGATAACCACACCGATGGCTCCGTAGTTGATGGCATCGTCCGCATCCGGATTGAAGAAAGGCGGCTGCAGGATAGCGGCGGGGAAACAAATCTCGTTGGTGGTGGGGTTGTAATAGGCGTTGACCGTCTGCGGCGTCATCCCCCACTCCGTCTTGTCGGTCGGCTTGCCCAGTTTGGCCATATCATCCGCCACATACCAGGTACCGGCCGCCCGCAGATTGTCATAATACGACAACTTGGGATCCACTTTGAGCGTGGAATAATCTTTCCATTTGTCGGGATAGCCGATTTTGATGATGAAGTTGTCCAGTTTTTCCTTGGCCTTCACCTTGGTCGAATCCCCCATCCAGTCGAGGGCGTCGATGTGCTCCGCCCAGGCCTTCTGCAGATTCTTGACCAGCGCAAGCATCTGTTTTTTGGAACTTTCCGGGAAATACTTCTTGACATACATGCTGCCGACGGCCTCGCCCAGAATGCCATTGGGAACCGCCATCGCACGTTTCCAGCGCGGTTTGGGTTCCTGAATGCCGGACATCTGGCGGGAATAAAACTCGAAACTGGCATCGTAGAATTCATCATTGATGGCTCCGCAGGCGCCGCTGACCAGATGCGCGATCAAGTAGTCTTTGAGCACCCGCAAATCCGTTTGGGCGAAGTATTCGGAGAAAGCCTTGAAGAAAGAAGGCTCGCACACGACGAGCAAGGGCTGAGAAGGTACCCCGCGCCCTTCCAGATAAGAGGCGTAGTCAAAGCCGGGGAAGGCTTCTGCCAACTGTTCCGTCGAATAAGGGTTGTACTGAGCGGGAATATCGCGCTCCTGCTCCCGGCTCCAGGAAATCTCGGCCAGAAAATCTTCCACGGACAAGGTGTTCGCGGCGATCTCTTCCGCCCGGTCGCTGCCTACCAACGTCATCACTTTCACCAGGAACTTGCGATAGCCCTCGCGAATCGCGGCATTTTCTTTTTTCAAATAATAATCCCGGTCGCCGATGCCCAGACCGCCCTGGCCCAAATAGAGGATTTGCATATCGCTGTTCTGCAGATCCGCACCGACATAGGCGCCGAAAAATCCGCCTTCGGCCTCCTTGTGGTGCTTTGCCAGCAGCGAGATGAACTGTGCTTTGTCCGTCACCGCCTCCATCTCTTCGAGATAGGGTTTGAGCGGAGCGAGGCCCTCGGCGTTGAGACGCGTCGAATCCAAGCCCTGCTTGTACAGATCGACGATTTTGCGTTCCACACTGCCCGCCTTCGTCTTCATCGTCGTCATCGAAGAGAAGAGGTCGTTCAAGCGGGTGATATTGGTCTCCCGCAACTGGTCGAAAGTACCGAAGCGGGCAAATTCGGGTTTCAGCGGGTTGTTCTTCTGCCAGCCGCCCGTCGCATACCGATAAAAGTCCTGACCGGGCGTGACGGTCGTGTCCAAATTAGACAAATCAAAGGCGGGAATCTTTTCCCCCTCTTGTTCGCAAGAAAGAGCCATCATCAAAGGAATCATCATCACTAAAATCTTTTTCATCCTGTTCATTCTCGAAATATCTTCTTTTCAAAAGACAAATGTAACATTAATTTTTATAAATTTGTCGCCTTTGACGTAAGAAAACTGTTTAATTCACCTTAAGAGCAATTTGGCGGCCTCGAAAGACATACTGCTGGCGAAAATACGGGACGGTTCTGCCATGACCGGACAGGAACAGCTCCGTCTGAGTTTTTTGTTGTGCCTGCCGGCCATCCTGGCCCAGTTTTCCACCATTCTGATGGAATATATCGACGCCGGTATGGTGGGACGGCTCGGCGCCGAACAGGCTGCCGCTATCGGACTGGTTTCGACAACCTCCTGGATTTTCGGCGGATTCTGCACGGCCAGCAGCAGCGGTTTCACCGTACAGATTGCCCAACGCATCGGAGCGAAGGATTTCGTCGGAGCCCGGAGCGTACTGCGCAAAGCCTTCACCGCCCTGCTGGTGTTCAGTTCCTGCCTGGCCCTGCTGGGGGTGGCCATCAGCGGCTCCCTCCCCCGCTGGCTGGGCGGCGGCGAAGAACTTTGGAGCGATGCGAGCGCCTACTTCGCGATCCACATGGCGTTCTTGCCGATGATGCAGCTCTGTTATACGACAGGTATGATGCTCGAGGCGGCCGGCAACATGAAAGTCCCCAGCCTCTGCAATGTGCTGATGTGCCTGATGGACGTCGGCTTCAACTACCTGTTCATCTACGGATTGGACATGGGCGTCAAAGGCGCGGCCATCGGCACCGGACTGTCACACCTGCTGACCGCGTTGGTGATGCTGTGGTTTCTGCTGGAACGCTCGCCGGAGTTGAGCCTGCGGCTGGACCATTCGCATCGGAATGCCGATGGCGTTGTCTGCGAATCGCCCGCCACACCCCGCGACCGGAGTTTCATCCCGGATGAGGATACCTTGCAGACGGCCTTCGGCATCTGCGGCCCGATGTGGCTGCAGAATATCGTGATGCGCGGAGCCTATATCATCAGCACCCTGATTGTGGCGCCGCTGGGCACCATCGCTATCGCCGCCAATGCTTTCGCCATTATCGCCGAAAGTTTCTGCTATATGCCCGGCTACGGAATGGAAGAGGCCGTCACCACGCTGGTAGGCCAGAGTGTCGGCGCCCGCCGCAAGGAACTCGCCCGCCGCTTCGCCCATATTTCGACCGCGGCAGGCGCCCTGATGATGACCGGCCTGGCCGTGCTGATGTATATTTTCGCCCCGCAGATGATGCAACTGCTAACCGCATCGAAGCCTTCGCCGAACTGATGTACGGCGTCTCGATTGTGGCCTACGGAGCCTGCGTGGGTGCGGGAGACACCCTGATACCCAGCGTGATGAATTTTGCCAGTATGTGGGTGGTCCGCATCGGACTGGCCCTCGTGCTCACCCCGCGTTTCGGCCTGGTGGGTTACTGGGTGGCGATGTGCGTCGAACTGAACGTGCGCGGACTGCTTTTCGCGTGGCGGATTTCCGGGCACAAATGGTTGGAAAAAGATATTTTGAATAAAGAAAAAAGAACGATATGGAGAAGACAAAAAAAGGCCGTATAATCGGCGGGGAATATGAGGGGGAACGCCCCTTGTATTGCCGCTCCGACCTGTATTTGGAGAATGTCACCATCCACGCCGGCGAATCGGCCATCAAGGAATCGCAGGACATCGAGGCCGTCCGCTGTCGTTTCGAGGGGAAATACCCTTTCTGGGAATGTGACCGCTTCAGCATCCGGGACTGCCATTTCACCGAAGGGGCCCGCGCCGCCATCTGGTATTCGCGCCAAGGAGAAATGAGCGACTGCCTGGTGGAAGCGCCCAAGATGTTCCGGGAAATGAACGGGCTTCAACTGGCCCGCGTCCGCTTTCCCCACGCCCATGAGACGCTATGGGGCTGTAGGAATGTCAAAATGGAGGATGTAGAGGCGCAGGAAGGCGATTATATCTTTATGCACAGCCAGGATCTTGAAATCGACCGCTTCAACCTGCTGGGCAATTATTCTTTCCAATACTGCAAGAATGTCGTGATCCGCAACTCCGACCTTCAGACCAAAGATGCGTTCTGGGAAACGGAGGACATCACAGTCTATGATTCCGTCATCAACGGAGAGTACCTGGGCTGGTATTCCAAAAACCTGCGGCTGGTCCGCTGCCACATCGGCGGCACCCAGCCCTTGTGCTATGCGGAGAACCTAACGCTGGAGGACTGCACCTTCGCCGAAGACGCCGACCTGGCTTTCGAATACTCGACCGTCGAAGCGGGAATTATCGGGGTGATCCCTTCGGTGAAAAATCCGCGCAGCGGAAACATTCTCGCCCAAGGATACGGCGGGATTATCCTCGACGAAAACTGCAAAGAACCGGGCGACTGCGTTATTTCGACTTATTAAACTATATCACGATATGAAATGTTGGTTTGAAAACACGCCTCAACGGAGGGGAAGCAATTCGGTGAAATGGGACGAAAGGACGGACGTGTTGCCGTTGTGGATCGCGGATATGGATTTTCCGGCCGCACCCTGCATCCGGGAAGCCCTGCAACGCAAACTGGACCACGGGGTGTTCGGCTACACCCGCATCCCGGATTCTTACTACGACGCGGTCATCTGCTGGTTCGGCGAGCGTCACGGATGGACCATCACGCGGGAAAGCATCATCCCCATCGAAGGTATCATCGCCGCCACATCCATCGCCCTCAAGGCCCTGACGAATCCCGGTGACAAGGTGATTATGCAGACACCGGCTTATAACTGTTTCTTTTCCTGCATCCGCAACACCGGCTGCGAACTGCTGGCCAATCCCCTTGCCTACGACGCCTCGACCGGGCATTACAGCCTGGATTTCGAGCATTTCGAGCGCTGCTGCGAAGACCCGCAGGCCAAAGTATTCCTGCTCTGCAACCCCCATAATCCTTCGGGACGGCTCTGGACACGGGAGGAACTGCTGCGGCTCTGGAAGATCTGCCACAAGCACGGTATTCCCGTCATCAGCGATGAAATTCATTGCGACATCGTCCCGCCGGGCTCGGCCTATACCCCTTTCGCCTCGCTGTCGGAAGAGATCGCATACGGGAGCATCAGTTTCGCCTCCCCTTCCAAGCCCTTCAATATCGCCGGCCTGGCCGTCGCCAATATGATTTGTGCGAATGAGCAGGTGCGCAAGAAATTGGACCGGGTGCTCAACGATTGGGAGCATTGCGACCTCAACCAATTCGCTCCGGTGGCCCTGGAAGCGGCCTACAGCCCGGAAGGCGCCGTCTGGCTGGACGAGATGAACGCCTATGTACACGATAATTTCTGCTACCTGAAAGAGCGTTTCGCCGCCGAGGCCCCCGCCTGCGTCGTCACCCCCTTGGAAGCAACCTACCTGGCTTGGGTGCGTATCGACGCATTGGGCGTGACGGGCACCGAACTGGAAGACTTCTTGTTGGAAAACGAGAAAGTGTGGATCAACTGCGGCGCGATGTACGGCGACGACCATTTCGTCCGCATCAACCTCGCCTGTCCCCGAGCCACCCTCCAGGAAGCCCTTGACCGCATCCTTCAGGGCATCCGCACGTTAGAACGATAAAACCCAGAACCCATACTTATGTCTACACAACCCACATCTAAAAGACTCCTGTCTCTCGATGCCCTTCGCGGTTTCGATATGTTTTTCATTATGGGGGGAAGCTCCCTGATTGCGGCCCTGTGCGCCTTATTCCCGAATGGAAGCGATTCCTGGCTGGCTTTGCAGATGAATCACGCGCAATGGGACGGCTTTTATCACCACGACACCATCTTTCCCCTATTTCTGTTCATCGCCGGCATTTCCTTCCCCTTTTCGTACGCCAAGTCGCAATCGCTCGGTTTGAGCCGCGGATCACAGGTTGGAAAAATCTTAAAACGCGTACTGATTTTAATTTTCTTTGGATGGGTTTATAATGGACTGTTCGAATGGAATTTTGCTCAGACGCGCTACTTGAGCGTGTTGGGACGTATCGGGCTGGCCTGGGGCATCGCCGCGCTGATCCGGATGTATACGAACACCCTCACGCGGGCCATCCTCTGCGTTCTGCTGCTGGTGGGCTATTGGCTTCTGATTCGTTTCGTCCCCGCGCCGGATGCAGCGGATGCCGGGGTCTATTCAATGAAAGGAAACATCGTAGGCTGGGTGGACCGGCAAATCGTTCCGGGCATATTGCATTACCGGAACGTTTTCGACCCAGAAGGACTGTTGAGCACCGTTCCCGCCGTTGTCACCGCCTTGCTCGGGATGTTCACGGGGGATTTCATCCGGCTGGACGAGCAGGTTCGCTGTTGCGGCAAGCCCCTGACAGGAGGCGCCAAAACCGTCTGGATGCTATTCGCCTCGGCGGTAATGCTGGGGTTGGGCCTGCTGTGGAGCCTTGATTTCCCTATCAACAAATCACTTTGGTCCAGTTCCTTCGTGCTGGTGGCCGGCGCCTACTCCCTCTCGCTCTTCGCCCTCTTCTACTGGATTATCGATGTGAAAGGGTGGCGGAAATGGGCCCGGTGTTTTGAAATCATCGGCCTCAACTCCATCACCATCTACCTTTTCAAAAGAATCGTTTCCGTGCAATACACCGACGAGTTTTTCTTGAAAGGATTGTCGGAGCAACTGTCCCCCGAATGGGGCGCCGTCCTCCTGGCCGCCGGCTATGTCGCCCTCTGCTGGCTCCTCCTCACCTTCCTCTACCGCAAAAAAATCTTCCTGAAGGTCTGACCTCCGCAGCGCCGCACGGCCCGTCACGCCTTTTCACGCTCCTTTAGGCTCGTTCAGGCCTTTTTACGCCTTTTTGCACCCCCTCAGCACCTTCGGGCCTTTTCAGGCACCTTGACGCATTTTCACGCGATAGGCAATCCACGGAAGTATGCCCTGGAAGCATCCCGGAGGGCTATCAGTATGGACTGCCCCGGAAAGAGATTCCCGGTCTACCCTCAGAAACCGAGACCGGCGACGGTCTCTGATTCAACGGCGACGGTATCCAGTTCAGCGGCGGCGGAATTCGGAGAGGGTGATGGCGGCGGCGGTGGCGACGTTGAGGGATTCGCTGGTGGGGACACCGACGGGATAGGGCGGAATCGTCAGGCGACGGGTGACGCAAGCGGCCATTTCGGGACTGATACCCTCGGACTCATTGCCCATCACAATCAGGCCTTCGCCCTTGAGCGGCTCCTCATAGATGGGTTTGCCATCCAGGAAAGTACCATAGATATCCATTCCCTCCCGGGCAAACAACTGCGCTATCTCCGGTAGCGGAGCATAGACAAAACGGGTACGGAAAATAGCACCCATCGTAGCCTGCACCACCTTGGGGTTGTAAATGTCACTGGTGGGATAGCGGCTGTCTGCATCGGAAGCGAAAACCCAGTCCACTCCGAACCAGTCGGCCAGCCGGAGGATGGTGCCCAGATTCCCCGGGTCACGCACGCCGTCCAGCGCCAAAGCCAACGGGCGTGCCGCCACCAGACCCGCCCCGTCCGGCGGAGCCTGCGGGATACGCACCAACGCCAAGGCCGGGGACGGAGAACGAAGCAGACTGATTTTTTCCATTTCCGCGGGGGAAATTATGGTGCAAGCAGGGCCGGAATGCGATTCGGACCCCGACGAACCCGCCACACGGAACAAAGCTTCCACGGTCCAGCCCGAGCGAAGGGCCTCTGCGACCAGTTTCTCTCCTTCGACGACGAACAATCCGCTTTCATCGCGGGCTTTCTTATCTTTGAGGCTACGAATCAGTTTAGCGGTATTTTTATTGTATTCCATCTTATTTTTTCTTTTTCTTCTTTTTCTTTGGAGATTGTTGGGAAGATTGTTTGGGTTGGCCGCCTACCGCATCGAACTTCTGAAAGACGTTCCAGTCGGCCTGGGCTTCGCAGGCCACTTCCAACGAGTCGGACAACGAAGGAAAAAAGTCGAAGCCTGTCACGGTTTCCAATGAATCCACGGGAATGACATATTCTTTGTATTGGTGACCCTTCAAATCTTCGTGAGGCAGAAAGAACGCGACGCTGCTGGCTTGGACGGGCACGCCCAGGGTGTCGCGGCGCACTTTCAGCACGGCTTTCCAGTACCAACGGGGGACGGGAAGGCGCTTGCCGTCGTTACGGTTGACGACATAGGAGAGGGATACCCGGTCGGAGCCGTCACCCCCGACCTGATCGGGGGTCTGCAGCTCAAAGCTCGCGCCGGTGACCACATACAGCGTATCCGCATAGTTCTGGGCGCAGTCCCGAATCCCCTTTTCCAACTTCGCCCAGATCAATCCGTTGAACCCGTTCTGCAACTGAGGCGTGAGGTTGGTGGAATAATAGGTCTGGGCCTGCATCGCTGGCGAAGCGTTGCGGTCCGCATTGGGAATCTGATGTCCGCGCGCATAGTAATTGGACTTGTAGTGCTCCGTCGCGAAACGCTCCAGCATATAGTTTTTCAAAACGGAGGTCTGCAAAGAATCAGGCAGGGACGGGTCATACGCCCAACTATCTTCGCGGCCGGTGGCCAAATGGCCCTTGCACAGGGGATAAGCCACCCAATAAGACGTATAGGTGGCAGGATCGTAAAGCAAACTGTAATTGCGTTCCAGCAAGCACGAATCCGCCACCGAGGCCGCATAATGAGTCCGAGCCAGCAGCGTGCTGTCCCGCTCACGAAGAGCCGGTGTCTCCAGCCAGTTTCCACAAAAAATCTGTATGAAGAAGCACAAGAGCATCATTATTCCCCTATGAACAAGCGAAGTTAGGAAAAATTTGCGTACTTTTGCCGCTCATTGATGAAAATGATATGCACACACATTCCCATCATCCTATAGAACGCAGCCAAATCCGTGGCCGCGCCTTGACGAAAGTCACTTTTATCGGTCTTCTTGCCAACATCTTGCTGACGGCTGGTCAGGCAACGGCAGGAATTTTAGGACACAGCATTGCGATGGTTTCGGCCAGCATCCACTCCCTGTCCGATCTGGCCAGCAACGCCATCGTCTTGCTCCTGCTCAGTTTCTCAGCCAAAGGAAAGAGCCCTCGATTCGCGTACGGACGCGGCAAATTCGAATCATTCGCGTCTTTGCTCATCGGGCTGGCGCTGTTCTGGGTGGCGATTGACCTAATGAAGGACGGTATCGAAGCCATCCAAGCCATTCTGGGCGGGGAAGAAGTGGAAAGACCTTCCGTGCTCGTGCTTTGGATGGCCGGAATTTCTATTGTCGTCAAGTTGATGGTCTATGTCTACACCGCGACTATGGGTCACAAATACGATTCGCCGACGCTCATCGCCAAGTCCTGGCACGATTTGACGGACGCCCTCACGCCCATCGGAGTAATGGTGGCGACTGGTTTGGCTATCGCCCTCGGCGACAAATGGGTGTTGCTGGATCCGATTGTCGCGTGCATCATCAGCCTGGTTGTGCTGGTTCCCGCCGTCAAGGTGCTGATCATCGCCTGCAAAGACCTGCTGGATGTCTCCATCTGCCCCGAAGAGGAGGCCCAAATCGTTCAAACTTTGGAATCGCTGCCGATGCCTGCCGATGGAGCCTCTCGTGCCGGGAGCGCCGAGGACGGGAATGTCCCCGCCTCCGGACTGAAGGTTCTTCTGTTGAAAACGCGTCGGAGCGGCCCGATGATTTTTGTCGAAGCGACCCTCGCCGCCCGGACGGACTTGACACTCCCCCAAGCCGACGCGCTCCGAGCCGCTGCTGAAACGGCTCTCCAGCAGCAGTTCGGCCCCGACATCACCCTCACCCTTACCTTCTGCGCCGGACGCCAACCCTAGAGCGGCCGAGAATCGCGTGGCAGATAAGCATCTATAAATCTGAAAGTTACTAAAAAGGACCTACTCAATTTGGAGCAGGTCCTTTTGCTTAATCGTCTGGCAAACAGAACAATAGGTGTCACACACCCTACAGCGGATAATCCTCGAAGGCGTAGAGGACGGTGGAGAGGTAGCGTTCGCCGGTATCGGGCAGCAGAACGACCACCCGTTTGCCTTGGTTCTCAGGACGGAGGGCAACCTGCGAGGCGGCATAGAGAGCGGCGCCGGCGGAGATACCGACCAGCAGGCCCTCTTCCCGGCCCACCTGGCGGCTAGTGCGGATGGCATCGTCATTTTCCACATCGAACACTTCATCGATGACCCCGGCATCATAGGTCTTGGGGACGAAGCCAGCGCCGATGCCTTGGATTTTGTGCGGGCCGCTCGGGCCACCGTTGAGCACGGGCGAAGACTTCGGCTCGACCGCAATCACCTGCACCTTCGGATTCTGCTCCTTGAGGTATTTTCCCACACCGGACACGGTGCCGCCGGTGCCCACACCCGCCACGAAAATATCGACCTGCCCTTCGGTGTCCTTCCAGATTTCCGGACCGGTCGTCATATAGTGCCGACTGGGGTTGGCGGGGTTTTCAAATTGTTGCAGAATGACGCTTCCGGGCGTGGCGTCGCGAAGTTCCTGCGCCGCGCGGATAGCGCCGGGCATTCCTTCCTTGCCGGGAGTGAGACGCACCTCGGCGCCGTAGGCCTTGACGAGGTTGCGACGCTCGACGCTCATCGTATCGGGCATCGTCAAGATGAGGTGATATCCTTTCACGGCGGCGACCAAGGCCAGGCCGACGCCGGTGTTGCCGCTGGTGGGCTCAATCAGGGTGGCGCCGGGCTTGAGAATGCCGTTCTTTTCGGCTTCCTCGATCATCGCGAGGGAAATGCGGTCTTTGACGCTGCCGCCGGGATTGAAATACTCCACTTTGGCGACAACGGGAGTGGCAATGCCCCTTTTCTGAGAAAATTTGTTCAGGGCAAGCAAGGGGGTGTTTCCGATCAGGTCGGTCAGTTGTTGGGCTATCTTTTTCATAATGGGTTGTAATTTTTTTTGAGGATTGAATCAATTAAAAGGTGAACTAAATGGCGTCGAAGGCCTGTTTCAAATCGTCCAGAATGTCGTCGATGTGCTCGGTGCCGATGCTCAGACGGATGGTGGACGGAGTGATATGCTGCTGCTCCAGTTCTTCGGGCGAGAGTTGGGAATGCGTGGTGGTGTACGGGTGAATCACCAGACTCTTGACATCCGCCACATTGGCCAGGAGGGAGAAAATTTTCAGCGCGTCGATAAAGCGCCAGGCCTCTTCCTGACCGCCTTTGATTTCAAAGGTGAAAATCGAACCGGCTCCCTTCGGGAAATACTTCTGATAGAGGGCGTGGTCGGGATGCGAGGGCAAGGCGGGGTGGTTGACGCGGGCCACTTTCGGATGCCGGCTTAGGAAATCCACCACCTTGAGGGCATTCTCGACGTGGCGTTCCACCCGCAGACTCAAGGTCTCTACCCCTTGCAGCAGGATAAAGGCATTGAACGGGGAGATACACGCCCCGGTGTCGCGCAGCAGCACGGCACGGATACGGGTGACATACGCGGCTGCTCCGACGACATCGGCGAAGACGATATTGTGATAAGAAGGATCCGGCTGCGCCAGCGTGGGGAATTTCTCGCGGTTGAGCGTCCAGTCAAACTTGCCGCCGTCCACAATGACACCACCCAAGCTGGTTCCGTGACCGCCGAGGAATTTGGTGGCCGAATGAACGACGATATCCGCGCCGTGTTCCAGCGGTCGGATCAGGTAAGGCGTTCCGAAAGTATTGTCGATGATGAGCGGAATGTGGTGTTTGTGGGCCACAGCGGCCACTCCCTCGATATCGGTCACATCACTGTTGGGATTGCCGAAAGTCTCGGCGTAAATCACCTTGGTGTTGGGTCGGATGGCCGCCTCCACCGCAGCGAGGTCGTTGATGCGGACGATGGTGTTGGAAATCCCCTGTGTCGCGAGGGTGTGCGTGATCAAATTGTAAGAACCGCCGTAGAGATTGTCAGCCGCCACAATGTGGTCACCATTCTGCACGATGTTCTGCAGGGCGTAGGTGATGGCGGAAGCGCCGGATGCGACGGCCAGGCCGGCCACTCCCCCTTCCAGGGCTGCGACACGGTCTTCAAAGACAGCTTGTGTGGAGTTGGTCAGACGGCCGTAGATATTGCCGGCATCCCGCAGGCCGAAGCGGTCGGCCGCGTGCCGGCTGTTGCGGAAAACATAACTGGTCGTCTGGTAAATGGGGACGGCACGGGCGTCGGTGGCGGGATCGGCCTGTTCTTGGCCCACGTGCACTTGCAAAGTTTCAAAATGATACTGTTTCATATTTTTGTCGTTTTATTTTCTGGGTGCAAAGGTCGAAAGTTTGGATATTTCTTCCAAATATCTGCTTAAATTTGGAAAATTTCACTATTTTTGCCCCATAAAAAGAAATTTTTATCAGCAAAACCGTTTTAAACGACCCCTAACAGAAAATTTTTCCGAACCATGGCTGAAATTTTGGATGAAATCGACACGCAGATTCTCAAAACCCTGCAAAAAAACGCCAAATTGACCACCAAAGAACTGGCCGCCGCGGTCAATCTATCCCCTACCCCCGTGTTCGAACGACAGAAACGGCTCGAACGACAGGGCTATATCAAAAAATACGTCGCCGTGCTGGACCCGGACAAACTCAACCGGAGCCTGCAGGTGTTCTGCAAAGTGAAACTCAAACAAATCAACCACGAGATTGCGGATGCCTTCACCCGGCAGATCAAACATATGCCCGAGGTCACCGAGTGCTACAACACCAGCGGCGCCTATGATTATTTATTGAAAGTACGCGCGTGCGATATGAAGCAGTACCAGCAGTTTATTCTCAACAAATTGGGAGAAATCGAGTCCGTCGCCTCCATCGAAAGCACCTTCGTGATGAGCGAAATCAAACAAAACTACGGGTTCAACTTTTGAAATTATTTGTAATTTTGTAGAAATTTAGAAAAAAGAAATAGAATGAAAACGCGATCGATGCTTGTGCTGTTGGCGCTGTTATGTTTGATGGCTTGCACGAAAAACGGTTCCTTAACCCTGGACAGGACTGAATTGGTATTGGAGAATGAGGCGGTACGGTTGATTGCCACGGTCACACCCGAGCAGCCCCTGACTTGGAGCAGTTCCAATGAGAAAATCGTCAAAGTATATGAAGGTTATGTGGTACCGTTCAAGAATGGTTCCGCCGTTGTGACGGTCTCCACCCTGGACGGAAAACTTTCCGCACAATGCGCGGTCAAGGTCGATGGTTATTTGAAAGACCTGTCCGAAAAAGGCACGGCCAACTGCTACATCATCCCGGAGGGCGGAAGGTATAAGTTCAAATGCACGAGGGGCAATAATAAGGAAGGGAATATCACCGGCATTCAAAATGTCCGCGTTCTTTGGGAAAGCACATTCAGCACCCGTGGCGTCCAAGAAAAAGATTTGGTCGCCGGTGTCAACTATGAAGATGGATGGGTTTATGTACAGACAGGAAAAGAAGAACATGGAAATGCCGTGATTGCGGTTGAAGACGATTTGGGAAATGTGCTTTGGAGTTGGCATTTGTGGTTCTGCAAAGGCTTTGTTCCGGAAAATTACCAACAGACCTACAAAGACGGCAGCATCTGGATGGACCGCAACCTCGGTGCCTCTACCTATAGCTCCGCAGCCGGCTTCGGCCTGATGTACCAATGGGGACGCAAAGACCCCTTCCCCGGTCCGTACAACAATTCTGGCTCGAAAGCGCCCGTCAGCCGCGCCCTTCCAACACCCCTCCCCGCCAAGGATCAGCAAAGCGCTGCCGGCGGAGTCGTTGGCTTTGCCCGCAAAAACCCTACGGTTTTCCTGAAGAGTCCGTCCAAGTCTGATAAATGGTGTTTGGGAAGCGAGTTGTCAGAGCTGTGGAGTGTAAACAAGACCATCAATGACCCTTGCCCGCTGGGCTGGCGTGTTCCCGCAAACATTTGGAAGGATGCCGCCCAGGCCGAAAGCTATTCCGCCGGAAGAGTGCAGGATTGGGGCGGAACATTGGGCTATGCTTCCGATTTGGGGTCGCCCCTCGCAGGATTGCAGCCCCGTACGCTGACCTACCCTGCCGCCGGATATTATGATTTCGAAGGAAACTTGGTGAATGTCACGACAGAAGTGAAGGTCTGGTCTTGCACCGTTTACAACAACATTTCCGTCAGAGCCCTTATGGCGGATGGCACCAGCGCCGACTTCGGCAGTAGTAAAACCCCTGTAGTATACGGCGCCGCCTCCGTCCGTTGCGTCAAGGACGAGTAGCAATTTCCTAGAGGGAAATAATTATTCTTTAGACACAGGATTGTTGTCCGGCGAAGAATTCGGCTCGGGCTGTGCTTTAGGCCGGGGCTCCGATTGAGGTTCCGGCTGCGGTTCATCCGGCTGTGAGGCGTCCGGCTTCGGTTCGTCAGGAGCAGGAGAGAATTTGGCGGCGCGGCGCTCGCGCTCTTTGATGAGCGCGTCCATATATTTTTGAATCTGACGCTCCTCGCGCTCTTCGTCTTTTCGCTGCTGCTCCAATTGTTTGCGTTTGCGCTCGCGTATTTTCTGCAAGGCCTTCTCCGCCTTTTGCGCGGCTTTGATAGAATCCCGCTTGTCGAGTTCCGCCCAACGGGCCTCACGCGCTGCTTCCCGCTGTCGACGACGCTCCGCGGCCGCCTGCTTGTCGGCCTCTCGCTTCGCCTTAGCCGCCGCAATACGCTCCGCCTTCTGCTTGGCCCGCAGTTCGGCAGGGGTCAAAGGTTTCGCCGCCTCGATGCTGTCCGCCCGCGCCACACTGTCCTTCACCACAGCCGCAATACTGTCCGCCTGCGCCTTCTTGAGGGCGTCTTCCACTTTCTTGAGCGAATCTACGCGAGCCAAGGAATCTATACGGGCAAGACTGTCCGCCAGATGCATCGCTTTATCCAGACTGTCCGCACGGGCCAGCGAGTCGATACGGGCGATACGGGCCAATGAATCGCGACGGATTCTCTCACGTTCACGCACACGGTCCAACGAATCCCCTCGGGCAATCAGCTTATAGATATTTTTGATATAACCCGGGAAATAACGCTCGGAATGACGATAGGATGCCCTCGGACGAGCGGCATAGGCCTTCCGTTGCGTCGGTTTAAAAGGCAGTTCGGTCACATCCTTGCGGGAACGGGGCCGACGGCTTTCGTCCCATTTGAAACCTTTGAGACGCTGGTCCTCCCGGGACATCTGACAGGTCGGGTAAGCATTGCTCTTGGGCGAATCGAAATAATACACCCGCTCGATGGTCCTATCCTTGAACAGACAGGACATCATCTTGGTCTCCTTGGTGTTGACTGTCGCCAGACTGCCTTTTTCCTCAATATAGAACAGCGCGTTGGCACCACCGAGCGCGTCATAGCGGTGCAGTTCGTTGTTCACGAAATAGGCGACACTTTCCGTCGATTTGATTTGGTCATAATGGATGGAATCCTCTTGGATGGCGATGAAGGAGTTGGACATCAAGTTCGCCTTCTCCATTCCGTAATTGCGGATGAGCGCATAAATACTGTCGGCCGTATATTGATGGTTCCCTTCGTTCCAAATCACCGGATCGATATACATCCGCGCCAGGGAATCCACATCATTATACTCCAGCGAATCGCAACTGACCTGCATTTTATGACGATACATCTTGACATTGCGGAGAGCGGTCAAAAAGCCGATGCGCGTGCTGTCTCGAGGGCCGGAAGCAAGAGCGGTGGAGTCCACGCCGGCTTTTCCCGTCGTATCCGCCGAAGCCTGCATCGCCAGGGAGTCCGTCCCAGCTTGAACCGCCAGCGAATCCGCACCGTCCTGAGCGACCGCCAACGAGTCTGCACCGACACGCAAAGAATCCGCACCCGCCTTCAACGAGTCCGCCCCGGCTTTCGCATCCTCGCCCTCCTTGGCCGCTTCCGTAGCGCTGGTATCACGGACTTCCGTTTTGGGTTGTTTCTTGGCTTTTTGCGCCGCCATATAGGCCTCGCGCCGCTTAGCCGCTGCCGCAGCGCTGTTGGGATCTTCCTCCGCGGCTTTGGCATCCTGCTCCGCCTTTGCCTTGGCCGCCTGCTTGCGGTACTCACCCACCGGATCCACATTGATACCGTCCAAACGCGCCTTCGAAGCAGCCACAACCGCCTCGTCCAAACGGAAGCGATAGACGGTATAATAAATCATCGTGTCAGCGCCAAACCACAGGGAATCGGGCTTGTTTCTCCCCTCTTCATCCACCAACATCATCACGGCCGGGTCGTTGTAGAGTGTGATTTTGGAGAGCGAGTCCACATAGTCCATCCGTCCCGCCAGCGAGAACGTATTGCGCGTCGTATCACTCACCTGCACACGGCCCAGCATTTGCAGATTGCCGGAGTTCCGGAAATAGTACAGCGTATCGCACCAACCCTCCTGGTCGTCGTTCATCATATGCACGTCCCGACGGAAGAAGAACAGACTGTCCCTGCGATTGTACCACCCCGCGTTGGAAGACAACATATTCTCATCTTTCCAGACATCGGTCTCATAGCCGAAAGTGGCGAAATCACGGTCCGACTCATAGACCAGCGAAGCCGTCTTGATGAAAATCGAGTCCGTGAACATATTGACATCGTTCTCAAATGTGAAAACCTTGATTTTAGAGTCGTAGGTGCCGTCTTCGCTTTCAATCAACTGACCGTCCTTGTCACGCATGGACCCTCCGTTGGCGAAAACAGCCACACTGTCTTTGGTATTGTAGTCCAGGTGACGAGTGCGCAGCACATTGCGGTCTTCATCCTGCAACTGGACCAGCGAACCCCGGAACTCCGCCAAATCCTTGTCCACCCAATACACAAGTTTGTCGCTGGTCAGCTGGGTGCGTTCCTGCAGGATTTTCACGTGCCCGATGGCATTAATCTGGCGTTCATCCACATACCAATATGCCGTATCGCAAATCAAATAGGTATTGTTGTGCAGGAAAGTGACAGGGTCTTCCTGTGTACCGAAGGCCTTGCGGACCGTCGCCCCCTCGACATCGAGGGACTGCAAACTCAAAGCCCGCAACAAACGCACGATACTGTCTTCCGGCTCATCCTGGGAAGTACCGGCCGAACGGGTGGATTTGGCGCGCGGCTGTGGATTCCCCACAGAAGGCGACTTACCCGCCGACAGCACCGACAGGCCCATCAGCAGACAAAAAGCAACAAGGAGTATGGCGCGTAGATACCTCAAAGCCGGATTTTAGCCTGAAAACCTTCCCGCTCAAAAGGACAATCCTTGAAAATCGGGTCGATGATAATATGCGTTGAAGTGATTTTATCATTGATGAACGTCTCGATAGCCTCCATCGACTTTTTCTGCTTGGCCATATTGGCCAGCAAGTCGTAGTCGTTTTCATAGGAAGCCGGATGAGAGTCCACCCGCTTGTCCAGACGAACGATTTTATAGACCGTATTGCCGTTGCGGCCCTCGTTGTCCAGCGATTCGATGGGCTTGGAGACACCACCCTCGTTCAAATAACGGACAGCCTCGTAGTCCTGCGGTTTGAGCCGGTCGATCTCAAAATAAGCCGAACCGGTCTGCGGGTCTGACATCTGTCCGCCGTTGGTGCGGGTAGAAGGGTCTTGGGAATAGAATCTCGCAGCCATAGAGAAAGACACCGCCCCATTCTCGATCTCAGTCTTGAGACTGTCGAGGGTCTTGAACGCTTTTTCGCGGTCTTCGCTGGTATATTCGGGCTTGAGCAGAATGTGACGGGCGTTGAACATATCCCCTTTCTTCTCGATCACTTGAATGATATGGAAGCCATCGGGCGTTTCCACAATCTGGGACACGATTCCAGGCTTGAGCGACATCGCGGCATCTGAGAAAACGGGCCAGAAAATAGCCTTGGAGGCCATACCCAGTTCACCGCCCTTGCGTGCACTGCCGGGATCTTTGGAATAGAGGCGGGCCAGCATCGAGAAGCTCTCGCCGGCGATGATACGTTCCCGCAATGCCAGCAGACGCTCGCGGCAGGCCATATTGGCCGCTTCGCGGTCAGGGTAGATGCAAATCTGGCTGAGTTTATACTTGACAGGGACAATGGGAAGGTCTTCCTTCTTGGTCGTGTCCAGCATTTGCTTGACATCGAGGGGCGTGATTTCATCAATTCCTTGCGCCACTTTCCCCTGCATCTGCTGGGTCAGGGACTGCTCCTCGATATTTTTCCGCCACTCTTGGCGAATCTTATAGAGCGACTTCCCGAAATATTCTTCCATCTCTTTCTCACCGCCGAGCGAGGTCTTGACCTGGGCGATACGGTTGGACAATTCGCTTTCCACCATATCCTGGTTGACTTTGATAGAGTCGATGCGCGACTGCATCAGGAAAAGTTTGGTCACCAGCATCTGTTCCAGCAACTCGCAACGGATATTGCGATCGGACGACATTCCCTGGGCACGCATCATCTGCACTTCCTGTTCAATCTGACCGATAGTTATCATCTCATTGCCGACAACGGCCACCGTCTTGTCAATCAAGCCGCCGGGATACTGCTGGGCCCGGAGTGCCGGAGACAGCAACAGTCCGCAAAGCAGGACAATTAGGGAAAGACTACTTTTTTGCTTCTTCATATATCTCAAATTCACCATTTTGACGCGCTTGTTCCAACAATTCCTGCTCCAAATCCAGGATTAACTTCCGCTTGCGCAGCGAGAGCAAAGTCTCTTTGATGGACTGTCGGCAGAACTCCAGGGGAGCCTGCAGGCCCGAGCGCATATAATCCACGAAATAAATCATATAAAGCCGGCCGGATTGATCATCCACTTCGGCATAATTGCGGTTCATCCGCGAAAGAATCGTACCATAATCCACGCCCACCTGCCTTCCGATATCCACCAGGTTCATCCATTCGGAGGAATGGTCGACATACTTATCTGCCAGAACGTATGAGAGGGTATCCAATTCCGCCAGCAGGGAAGGGTCGCTCGTTGTCAACAAGCCCTTGAGGTGCTCTTTATGGGGCGATTCGGCGGAAATTCGCAAAATCCGGCACTTGGCAATGGGCAGATCGAGGATATAGTTGTTCAAGTGAGCATCATAGTAAGACTTGATTTCCTCATCGGATACATCCCACGACAGACGTTGGGCCACATAGAGTTGCTCATAGCGATAGCGCAGCAAAGAGCGGCGGTAGTTCTCCAACTCTTCAGTCACATCTTGGTCCTCCGGAGACAACTGCTGCTCGGCGACATCCAGAAAAACATGGTCGGAAGCCCAGGAATTGATATACTGACGGGCCATCGACAGGCTGTCCTGCTCAGGAAGACCGGTCGGAATCAACGCCACGACCTCGCTTTTGTACAGCTTATGGTCCCCCACCTTGGCCACGACCGAGTCGTCGTGCAAGATGGAAGAGAACAACTGGCAGGAGGCGACCACACAAGCCACCGCCATCAAAAGTCCTATGTTTCTAAACTGCATTCGATTCCTTTTTAACCTACAAAGATAAGTAAAAAAATCCACCAAGAAACTGTTTAATTTTTTTGACAATAAGATTTATGGAGGTATTTTGAGATAGATTTAAGACTATCGTCTTTTCCTCCTTCGCACCTCAAAAATCTGAGCAAGCTCGATTTTGTTCGGTTTGTCGTCGGTTTTCTTCTTGAAGAAGGAGTGTAGTTTGAGCTACACGACTGATGAGAGGAGGAAATATAGCCAAAATAGAACATAAAGATAGAAGTTAAAGAGAATTCAAACAGTTTCTCAGTACAACCAATACTTCTGGGAGGCTTTGCGGAAGGAGTCGGTCGCGCTCATCCACAGGAGGGCGATGTCCGCCACTTTGTGGCGTTTGGCGAACAGCGTCCGAACACGGTCCGAACCGCAGCATTTGTCGAAAAGGCCCACTTTGCGGGAGGGCTGGAGCGCCTTGTTGTCGGGATAGAGTTCCGCGAGCGCCTGCATCACATAGAACTGCGTCAGCGTCACGCAGGCCGCCTCATAATCCGTAAAAAAGAACTGCACACCGTGAATGAGTTTCCCGGCATAGGAGCCGCTCATCGGCTTGTAATGGATGACGCGAAAAGCCGTTCCAGGCAGATCGTAGGAGTCCAGACGGGCTTTGAGTTTCTCTGCGTCGATCCACTCGGCGGCAAAGACGCCGAAAGGCAGGGTGTAGCCGATACCCACCTGGATAAAACCGTAGAGTTCCCCACAGAGGCCGCTCGCCGGGTAGTTTTTAGCCGCATCAGGCGTAGGGATATTGGGCGAAGGGAGAATCCAAGGCAGACCGGTATCCGCATACAACATATCGCGCGTCCAACCCTCCATCGGAACCACCGTCAACTTGCACTTGATGTGGGGCTGGTCCCCCTTTTGGTCTCGGTTCATCCCCTCTTCGTTGATCATTTGGGCCAACTCGCCCACCGTCAGGCCGTACAGATAGGGAATTTCATATTGGCTGACAAAGGAGAACCAGGGTTGTTCCACCAGACAGCCTTCCACCTTCAGCCCTCCTTGCGGATTGGGACGGTCGAGCACGACCACTTCAATGCCCATTTCCCCACAGGTACGCATCGTCAGACCCAAGGTACTGATGAAGGTATAGGAACGGGTGCCCACATCCTGAATGTCATAGACCATCACATCGATACCCTTGAGCATCTCCGGCGTCGGTTTCCGGGTCGCTCCGTACAGAGAATAGACGGGCAGACCGGTCTTCTCGTCCACGCTGTCCGCCACCTTTCCACCGGCATAGACATCGCCGCGCACCCCGTGTTCCGGGCCATACAACGCCACCAGATTCACTTCCGGCGCCTTTTGAAAAATCTCAATCGTGGACACCAGTTGACGGTCCACCCCGCTGGGGTTGGTCAGCAAGCCCACGCGTTTGCCTTTAAGAATGTCAAATCCCCGGTCCCGAAGCACTTCCACGCCCGGTTTGACCGACGCCGCCGCCTGCAGAGAAACAAGCGCGAACAACAAAAGAAGAATCCGTTTCATTTACCAAAATTTGCATCAATCGGCCGCCGTGCTGCAAAAGTCACACCGACCGTACACAGACAGCAAACCATCACCATGACAAAGAAGCCCACATAGCCGAGCCACTGCTGCGCATAGCCGGCCACCAAACCGGGCAGCATCATACTCAGAGCCATAAACCCGGTGCATAGGGCATAGTGGGAAGTCTTGAACTCCCCTTGCGAAAACCAGATAAGATAGAGCATATAGGCTGTGAAACCAAAGCCGTACCCGAACTGGTCGAAGGCCACGAGAGAGCCGATTTCCCACAGGTTGGTCGGCTGCAACAAAGCCATATACAGATACACGCCACAAGGCAGGGCCAGGCTCAGCGCCATCGGCCAGAGCGAATTTTTCAAGCCCCATTTGCCACAGGCCAGACCGCCCAGAATGCCTCCGAGCGTGAGCGCGATGACTCCGATGGTCCCGTAAAGCAAGCCCACATCCGCCGTGCTCAACCCCAACCCGCCGACCTCCCGGCCATCGAGCATAAAGGGCGAAAGCATCTTGACAGAAAAGGCCTCCGGGAGCCGGAAAAGCAGCATAAACGCCAAAGCTACACCGATTCCTTTCCGGGAGAAAAACAGGTAAAATGTACGCCCGAACTCTTTGAAAACCTGTCCGAGAGAGGGACGGTCGCTACGCGCTTCTTCCTTTTTAGGCAAAGAGAACCAATGCCAGACGGACAGGACGGCCAGCATCGCCGCGCACAAAAACATCGTCATCCGCCAGGCTTTGGGAACATCCCCGTAACGAATTTCCAGCCAGCCGGCCAGCAACACGATGAGGCCGTTGCCGACGACGGTGGCGATACGGTAGAAGGTGCTGCGGATGCCGACAAAAATCGATTGTTGATGACCGTCAAGCGCAATCATATAGTAACCGTCAGCGGCGATGTCGTGGGTGGCGGATGCCACGGCGGACACATAAAAAAGAATGAGGGTCAGTACGAAAGGAGACAGTTCGGCCCCGGTCTGACGGGGAAGACTGAGGGCGGTCAGCGAGAAGGTGACGACCATCAGCACCTGCATCGATAGTATCCACCAGCGCTTGCTTCGAAGAATGTCCACAATGGGGCTCCACAGAGGTTTGATGACCCAAGGCAGATAGAGCAAACTCGTATAGAGAGCCACATCCGCGTTCCCCAAACCCATTTTTTTGAAAAGGATGACACTGATATTATTGACAATCACATAGGGAATACCCTCCACAAAATAGAGGGTGGGTATCCACCACCAAGGATTGCGAGCGTTATTGAGTAATGTATTTCCTGTTTGTTCCATAATCTACACCAAGCGGCTGTCTGGATAATAAAAAGCAAGAATCTGTCTATAATCGAAGCCCCGGGAAGCCATCACGGCCGCGCCGATCTGACACAATCCCACTCCGTGCCCCCAGCCTTTCCCACGCAGCACAAGATAAGACCAATCCGTCCGCAGGTTCCCCTCATCGTCTATCTCAAGTTCCACCTGTTTGCCGGCCGCATCCTCGTAGAATGCCTCAAAAGCGGAACTCTTTAAATGAGAGGGGCTTAGCAAGCGACGGACTTCCAGTTCCTTGCCCACGATCAGGGAACGTTTGTCCCCACAAAGGGCGATGCGTTTCAGCCGACCGGAAGGCCCCGTTTCAAGCGGTTTAACATATTGTAAAGTTCCTATCTCATACCCCGACTTCTTGGCAATCAGCCGGGAGATTTCCGCGCGGGAATAGCATTCTTCCCACTGATACCAATCCCGGGTAGCCACATCATAATCATTGAGGACTTGGGAAAGAATTTCCGGGGTGGCCTGGGCGCAATACGGGTCCTCAACGGAGTCCAGATAAGGCTTGTCCTCCTCTTCCCAGCAGGTCGAGAAAAGTTCTGTCCGCCCGCCGCAACATTTGTAGAAACGGGCGTCGCAAATCTCCTCCCCATACATTAAAACCTGTCCTGCAGTCTGGGATACTGCCTGACGAGCCTTTTCCATCGCCGTCAGCCCTGCTCCGGACGAGGTTCCTCCTTGCAATCGCGTCAATCCCTGATAACGCTGGCAGTGGTCGTCGGCGCAAACAGCATAATGCTGATGCGAGCCCCCGCCGTACCATTTCTCGTAATCGCGTTCCCAAGGCAGGTCCGCGCGCAATTCGCCGCCTTCGCTCGAACTCAAACCCTGCTTCATCCGCAGCACCCAACTGCGTGAAATTACGGCGTGGGCCTTGAGCAACTCCAACGGAGCCTCGGCGGACATCTCCGAAGCGATTACGCTCAACAGATAATCCTCGACAGGCAGATGATTGATGGCCGTCAACTGCCCGTCCTCCACGATGATTTCCAAACTTCCCGCGAAGACTTGGCGTTCTTGCCGCTCCCAATGGAACTGCTTGCCGATGGTCACATCATATAAGGTAAAGAAGGGCGGAAGGAAGGGGTAAGTCCCTTTTTCAGGGCCGGGCGCCTGTACGAGAGAATCGGACGCCTGCGCGTCCGGCGCCTCGAAGAACAAACGGTCGTGGAGACGTCCTTCATATTCGATTTTTCCATCTTGATAAATTGCGGTCCGAACCCGTCCGTCCGCCAGTTCAAAACGAATCGTCGAAGCAGACAGGATGCCTACACTCAACTGACTGCTTTCGCGTTCAAAAGCCTCCAGAATCTGTTTTTCCAGGGCGGGCGGAACGGTGATTTCATCCACCATTTCAGCCAGCAGGCGGTCGTCCAGTTTCTCGAAATCCTCCGCCATCGGCGTCACGAAATACCCGGCCATATCCGCACAGCCCGGACTCATCAACAGATGGTCTTCCCCCGTCGAATAGAAATGATGGGAACGGTGGCATTTACGCAATACAACCACCAGATAGGCCGTGCTCCCCTCCTTGAAAGAAACCAGATTGATACGAGGCTCCGACTCTCCCTCCTCAACCGGCAGTTTTGCCATCAGGTGATGGAAAAGCCGCGTCACATCGGCACCAGCGTTCCGGAGTGTTGCGTCCGCGTTTTCCGAAGTAGGCAGCGGATATTCTATGACAAAAATTCCGCGATAGAAGCCCTCGTGGTGGGACAGCACCGCTTTTCCTTGCCGAGCCAACGGCTTAAAGGTCCCCCTGTGCGAACGCACCCTTTCTTCGATGGGCATCAGATGTTCCGGACAAGCCTGAAAATGGTGGTGGTCCGGCGCCGAAGCTCCACTGGAGGGGCCGTTATAAAAAAAAGTGTAACCGTCGAAAAAACGGGTCAGAAACAACAAATCCGGCAGCCGGTCCAGCACGCCTTGGTCGCGGTGTTCGGACAGGGCGATGACCAGATGCTGCGGGAAAATGGGGAAAGGGTTGAGCAGAAGGTCGTAGCAACGAGCCTCATCGGTGATGACCGGCAGGAAAATCTGCTCGGGAAAACGATGTTCCGGGCACAGGAAACAGGGCCTTTTACTCACCGAAGCCTTGTCGGTCTTGGCATTGGATGAAATGATGCGGTCGGGGTTGAACTGCACGCGGACAGTCTCTTGCCTCAGCGTGAGCGTTTTGGTCCGCACCCGCTCCAGCGCCTCGAAGTTTTTGTCGGCCATCGGCCACAAGGCGCGCTGTCTTTCTACAAAATCATCCAATATATTCATCGTCTTTCCTTTCTATGGCTCCGAATGTCACGCCTCCTTTGCTTTCGCTACCATGGCCCGCCGGCGTTCGAAAGCCTGCTGGCGAAGTTCATCCTTATAACGGTTGTTGGCGGCGACTTTTTCCGGGCTGAGAGCGGCGTCCGAATTGCCTTCCCAGCGACGGCAGCAATAAACCGGCTCCCACACCCGCTCGATGATATAATTTTCAGAGAACAACAGCCCCATCGCATAGTCCTCCCCGTAACTTACATTGGGGAAAGGATGGGCCAGCAGCAGTTCCCGACGGAATGCCCTAGGCGCCCCCAGTCCATTGATGCGCAAGGCGTTGTTGGCTCCGTTTTCATCCGTCCACTC
>CACZWF010000017.1:24384-31460 GCA_902784785.1 uncultured Bacteroidia bacterium | reverse complement strand
TCTTTGACAGATGTCCATATACAGTCTCCAGACCGTTAGGATGTCTGATGACCAGATAATGCCCGTAGCCGCGGCGCTCATATCTCGATATACGGACCTTACCGTCAAAAGCCGCCCTTATGGTATCTCCTGTCAGGACCTTGACATCAATTCCCAAATGCAGTCTTCCTCTGTTCTGGCGATAGCCGTAGGTGTCTGTTATGCGGGTGCTGTCCGTAGGCATTACATATCCTTTCATTGATATCACTACAGAGTCTGGCAACTCAACTTCTTCAAACTTATGAACATACACATTGCTCCACTCAGGATAGAGATATGACGCCGGATTCTCCAAATCCACCGACAAACCGGGATTGAGATGGGCTGGTATTGAGACATGTTCCATAGCTGATACCGGCCTTACTTTTGCCGGAACCATATCCTGAGAGCACACCCCGACTGACATCAGGAGTGAAACAATAAGAAATACAAATCCCAGCTTCGGTTTGAGGGTCATTAATATTATTTTATTTTTACAATCGGCAAAAATAGTAAAATATCATGATATAGACGACCAGTCATATTCACTTTTCTTCAATCGGCGGAGAACCCTCGCCATAATAGCGTTCTCAGGGTTTGTAAGGTCGGGGTCACCGGCCACAATCTGTTTGGCTATCTCACGTACGTGTTCAATCAAAGCACCGTCACGTGCCAGGTTTGCAATCTTCAGGTCAAACGCCATACCGCTCTGCTGGGTTCCCTCCAGGTCGCCGGGACCACGCAGCCTGAGATCCGCCTCGGCTATCTCAAAGCCGTCACATGTGGCAGTCATGATCTCAATCCGCTTTCTGGTATCCTCCGATAACTGATAAGGGGTAATAAGCAGGCAGAATGACTGGTCAGCGCCACGGCCCACACGACCGCGCAACTGATGTAGCTGTGACAGGCCGAACCTGTTGGCGTTCTCTATCACCATAATGCTTGCATTCGGAACATCCACCCCGACTTCAATCACAGTCGTAGCTACCAGGATCTGTGTATCGTTATTCTTGAAACGCAGCATTTCAGCGTCCTTTTCGGCCGGTTTCATGCGACCGTGAACCTTACTCACACTATATCCGGCAAACCTCTCACATACTATCTTGTAACCATCTTCCAAATTCTTCAGGTCTATCTTTTCGCTCTCCTCAATCAAAGGATAGACTATATATGCCTGACGTCCTTTCTTTAGTTCACGTTCCAGAAAAGCATATACCGCAGTATGGTTTCCGTCATAATAGTGGTCTGTATGTATGGGCTTACGGCCGGGAGGCAGTTCATCTATGATTGAGACATCCAGATCACCGTATAGAGTCATAGCCAGAGTCCTCGGTATGGGTGTGGCGGTCATGACCAACACATGGGGCGGCATCTCCCAGGTGATAGAACTCAACAGGGTCCTCAAGCACGGCATGAGTACTTACCAGAATATTTATGCTGCCGTCTTTAAGGCCTTGCAGGACAGACTCCCTTCGCTTACCCTTGATACTTCCGGTCAACAGCTCAACTCTCAGGCCAAGCCCTTCTATATATCGGCTGATATTGGAATAATGCTGCTCCGACAGTATTTCAGTAGGAGCCATGATGCATGCCTGATAACCATTGTCTATGGCAATCAGCATTGTCATCAGCGCCACCATCGTTTTGCCGCTGCCTACATCTCCCTGCAGAAGGCGGTTCATCTGGCGGCCGCTGCCCATGTCGTTGCGTATCTCACGTATCACACGCTTTTGGGCATCAGTCAGGCTGAAAGGCAGTTTGGTATTGTAAAAAGAATTGAATTTCTCACCGACTCTGGCAAACACAAATCCTTTGAAACGGCGCTGACGGTCACTTGCGTAACGCGCCAGGTTCAGTTGCACATAGAACAGCTCCTCAAACTTGAGCCTGAGCTGGGCCAGACGCAATTCCAGCGGAGTACGCGGATTATGGATCACCTTCAGGGCATCTGTAAGGTTCATCAGATGTTCTTTTTCACGAATCCAGTCAGGGAGTGTCTCCGGGAGCGGCTCGACTATCAGAGACAACAGATTTGCAACCAGTTTGCGTATGGCGGCAGAGTTCAGACCCGCCTTTTTCATACGCTCGGTAGTATTGTAATAGGGTTGCATCCCCATCTCAGACAGGTTAATGTTGGCCTCCGGATCTATCTCAGGATGAGCCAGGTTAACCCGGCCTCCAAATATGGTAGGCTTGCCGAA
The DNA here is from genome assembly GCA_902784785.1 of uncultured Bacteroidia bacterium. Classification (GTDB taxonomy): domain Bacteria; phylum Bacteroidota; class Bacteroidia; order Bacteroidales; family UBA932; genus Cryptobacteroides. The sequence goes on along the minus strand of CACZWF010000017.1, from coordinate 29,241 downwards.
CACCACATATTCCACTCCCGGCCGGTAACGGTCAAGAATGAACTTAATACCGCTGAACCAGACCAAATCCGCCACCCCTGTTCCATCGGTGAAATGGGCAACCAGACGTTTTTTGCGTCCCTCGCCTATCTGTTCAAAGCCAAGTATCTTGCCTTTAAGTTGGATATAGGGCATCGTGCCGTCAATCTCCTTTATCAGGAAAACTCGGCTACGGTCAATATATTTGTAAGGAAAATTGTAAAGCAGATCCTGAAGCGTGCTTATCTGGAGCTCTCCTTTAAGAAGGGCTGCTCTTGCCGGACCTACGCCGGGCAAATACTTGACGTCACGCTGATCAAGATCAAGCATCAGGCACGGCCGAACATCATCTTTTCACAAACCGAGGCTGTAACCTCGTCACCGCGAAGCAGGCTGATGATAGCCTTTGCAAACTCTACAGCAGCGGCGGGACCGCATGCGGTAATCAGATTTCCGTCCTTTTCAACGAATGATTCCTTGCAGTCCGCCCCTTTTAGCATACCCTCGCATCCGGGATAGCATGTAGCCTTGCGTCCTTGCAGCAATCCATGCTTGCCCAGCACTGTGGGAGCGGCGCAGATGGCACCTACAGGCAGGTTCTTGGCCATAGCCTCACGCAACAGAGCCTCCATACCCTTGTGCTTGCCAAGATTGGTTGATCCGGGCTGTCCACCGGGCAGTATCAGCATCTCCGCATCGCTGAAATCAGTGTTCTCAAACAGGTCATCGGCCTGAACGGGAATACCCTGACTGCTCTTGACCAGGAACTCATCGGATATGGATATGGTGTTGACCTCTATTCCGGCACGGATAAGCATATCCAGCGGAGTTATGGTCTCTATGGCTTCAAAGCCTTCGGCAAGAAAGATGTATACCATTATTAAACGTCGCTTCGCTCCGGCTGTTGGCTGTTAGCTGTTGGCTATTGGCTTCCATCCGGATGGGTTATTATTTTAGTTTGAAGTAGTAGGTTATGGTACCGGTCTGGTTGTTCTCACCACCTATAGCATTGAACCTGGTTTGACGGGCAGCTGCCATAGCGGCATTCCTAAGTTGCAGATTGGTGGTATTTGTACGGTTGTTAATTCTTGTATCTATCACTTTGCCGTCAGGATCTACAGTAATGGTAACCACGACACGACCCTCTTCCTGTACGTCGTACGCCGGACGCGGCAGTTCTCCCATCATATCACGACCGCCCAGATCCCATGTTCCATATCCGGCTGTTCCCTGGGGCTTTCCCTGAGTTGAGTTCCCGTTTGCAGAACCGGGGGTACCTTGAACGTCGGTGTTGTTCTCGGTGGGTGCGCTGGCCTGCAGGGTACTGCTTCGGCCGAATGCATTGGCCAGCAGATTGTTGGCCTCCGCATACGACTTGAGCGTGGAAGAAAGACCGCGCTTGAAACCGTCGAGGTGCGTACCACCTTCGATGGTGTTGATGTTGTTGACGTAGGAATAAATCTTCTCGGAATAGCCCGTATTGTATTGCAGGGCGATTTCGATGGGAATAATCTTGTCCGTTTCCAAGCAGATGGGATCCTGGATAAGACTCTCGGCACCGGCGTCCAGATATTCCACAAACTCCTTGAGTCCATACTGGGAATAGAACACATCTTTGCGATAGTCCTCATACTCCTTGCCGTCATCTCCCATCTTGGTAATCTTCTTGCGATAGTCGGTCAAAGAAAGGCGGATGCCCTTGTTCAGGTAGGCCAACTCGCGAAGACGGGCGGCGAGGGTATCGTAGTTGTATTCGGAAACGGTGAAAATCTCAGGATCAGGATGGAATTCGATGGTCGTACCGGTATCGGCCGCATCGCCCACGACAGCCACATCCGCCAGGGGCTTGCCTTTGCTGTATTTCTGGACGAAAACCTTCCCTTCGCGATGAATGGTGGCGACCAGGTTGTCGGACAAAGCGTTCACGCAGGAAACACCCACACCGTGCAGACCGCCGGACACCTTGTAACTGTCCTTGCTGAATTTACCACCGGCGTGCAGCACGGTCAAAACCACCTCGAGGGCGGAACGATGCTCCTTGGGATGCATACCCGTCGGAATGCCACGGCCGTTATCCGTCACCTTGATGGAGTTCCCTTCCAGGATGCTGACCTGGATGTCCGTACAATAACCGGCCAACGCCTCGTCGATACTGTTGTCCACCACCTCATACACCAGATGATGCAATCCCCTCTCGGAGATATCACCGATATACATCGAAGGTCTCTTCCGAACGGCCTCAAGCCCTTCCAGCACCTGAATGCTGCCTGCCGAATATTGATTTTCCTGTTCCATTTTGTTGTATTTTTCCTTTATTTCCAATTCGTACAAAGATACAAAATATTATCGGATATTCAAAGTAAATCCGAGGGTAAATTGACCGCCTTTCTGGGCAAAGAAAGGATGACGCTGAATTTCCTGGAAAAGGAGGTTGTCACAATGCAGCCAGAAGGACCATTCCGGCGAAAGGACATACTGCGCATCCAGTCCCAGGTTCCAAATCGGACGGATGGTATAGTTCCTCTCAACGCCGCCAGCCCACCAATAGGCCTTGCGGGCCCCTTGCACCTCCAGCGAAAGTCCGGCGTAAATCCGCTTGTTGTAGTTGTACACAGCACGCAGATCCAGCAAGAAGGGAGGAAGGGTCAGGGCTCCTTTCGCAATACGATTATGGTCCATATTGTAGGTCCCCTGGTAACGGACAGCCCCGTTGACATCCAGGAACTCACAGTGATAACGGGTACGCAGGCCCGCATAGAAGCTCTGGTAGTTGACATAGGCAACGCCGGGGAGCATCACCCCCGTGGGGTCGATTTTGACCGCCTCCATCGGCGCCAGACCGACGACCTTGTAGCCCAATTCGACCGAATAAGACCACTTGGAGGTGATTTTTCCATCCACTCCCAAAGATGCGTTTACACACTCGACGGTATTGTCCAGCAAAGCCTCGCCGCCGTAATCATAAAGGGCGTTGAAGTACGGACTGGACTCCAGCATATCGTCGTAGGTGTTCATTTTGATGCCGCCTTTCACCTTCAGGAAGAAAGTCGCCCATTGTTTCCACGGATCGTAGGCAATCGTCACATCCGGATAGACAATCTGGCCGAAGCTGCGATAGTTTGTCGAGAATTTATCATTGAGTACATAAGCCACATTGACACCCAAATCCATCCGGAATTTTTTAAAGGTCATCAGATAATGGGGCGTGACACTGAACAGTTGCGAAGAGCTGTTGCGGAGAACATCTTCCTTGTCGCGACCGGCCCGGAGCAAGAATCCCCGCAAGTCGAAATCAAACTGAAATCCATGATGGGAACTGACCATGTCCCCTACCTTACCGTACAAGGCCAGATTGCCCATCCGCAGAATCGGGTCAGTCCAACCCTCAAAATTATCTTGGGCGTAATGAGCATCCAAGCACACATCGTAGAAAACACGTCCGACAATCTGTCGGGGAGAATGGGCCCCCACGGATACATTGGCCAAGTTGTAACCCCTGAAGTTGAACGGAGGCTCCGGGATTGTTCCAGCCTTGGCATGAAGTCCCTTATAGAACGCATCCCAGTCCAGGACCACCTGCTTGAAATCATAACGGCCCTTGACACCGGCCCGCGTATCACTTTCCAGCCCGTTGTCGAATTTCAGTGCCGTACTACCGTCAAAAGCATTGGTCGCCTCGTAAGTTCCCCAATAGGAACGATGGGTCGCATAGACAGACAGGTTGAAGCAGCTGTCCCCCACGGCAGGATTCCAATAGGCATCCACCAAAGGATGAAAGGTATAACCGGCACCCGCCCGCAAATACAACTGATTCTTGCGGACCTCCTGCGCTTTAGGACGCAAATCCATCAGATAGGGCGAAAAATCATACGAACCCAGATAGGGTTTTTCAAACACCGCATAGTCAAAACGCGTATCAAAAGTGGCCACACTGTCGGGCAGCACCACTTCTTGACGGGGGAAATCTTCTGAAGAAACATTTCCTTTGTAGGTTCCGGTCACCCGGACGGTCGGATCCAGGTTTTGGGCGGAGAGCACCGCTCCCAGCAACATCAGATGGAGGGTCAGATACTTCCTCATAGCATTCATTGTTTAGCGTCAATTTTAGCAAGTCTTTCTTCCACGGACGAAAGCACATCATCCGAAGGGTCGGAACTGCGATAGGAATCGCGGATCCACACGAGATTGTCTTTGGCGGAGCGCAAATCACCCTTTTCCATATAAGCATCACACAGCAGGATGACCGACTTGGCCAGATAATAAACGTGCGTTGTCCCCGAATCGGAGAAATCCGCCGTCCTATCTTCCACCGTCGTATAATCCGCACGGTCGAAAGCATCTTTGATCAGGATGTAGGTGCTTTCCGCGCCCCTGGCCGTCTTGGGTTTCTTGGCCAGCTGGCGGAACAGCGGCAGGGCTTCTTCCCGGCGGCTGGTGCTGAGCAACGACTTCGCCTTGATATAGGTGACATCTTCCTTGAGGGACTCGTCCCCGCCATTCTTGGAAACGATTTCCGACAAGGCATCCGCCGCAGCGATGGCTGAGTCATAACGCTGGGCCATCCAGGCGGAATAAAGCATACCTTTGCGGGCCAGTTCCTTGTTTTCCTCAAAACGGGCGAACTGCAACAAGGCACGATAGGCACCATACGCATCATCGTAGAGCTGCATCTGATAAGAGAGCTGCGCAAAGGCCGCCATAGACGGTTCCACAAACGTAGTATCCCCTGATTCCACCACCCGGGAGAAACAATCGCGGGCCTTTTCTTTCTCATCCAGCTTGCGATACGATTCCGCCCGATAGAAATCTGCCTTGGAAACCAAACGGGATTCCGGATAA
>CACZWF010000017.1:0-24349 GCA_902784785.1 uncultured Bacteroidia bacterium | reverse complement strand
ATAAGCCTCGTCGAAAGCCGCCAAGGCAGCAACAGCCCGTTCCCAATTACCGCCGAGGAAAAGTTGTTCGGCGGAACTGAATACGATACGTTCTTTATCCTCCTCGGTTTTGGTCTCTCCCTGGCCCAGTGTTTCCAAATAGGCCAGATAAGCGGCGCCCTCCCCTTTTTCCTGGTAGATAGACTCGATGGCGGCCAGCGCATCCTGCGCCGAACCCGAAAGCGGCATCTGTTCGACTATGCGTTTGTAATACGACAGCGCCTCGTCTGCATCTCCGGCATTGCGGGACAACATACCCAGCGACAGCAAAGACTTGGAGACATAGGTTGTATCCCGTCCGGTCTCTACCAGTTTCGCAAACACATTGCGCGCCTCGACATCTTTCTTGACATCCACATAAGCCAGGCCGAGTTCATACATCGCCTCCCCATAGTAGGAAGCTTCCGGTGACGCCTTCAACACGGGCGAAAGCGCTTCGATGCGCCCTGTCTTGTCCGACAGCAAACCGCAGCACAAGCCCGCCTGATAGTACGGATAGATATCATTGGGATTCGCATCCAGCGCGAAAGCATCACGGTATTGCTGCAAGGCGGCGGTATAATTGCCGCGAACAAACTGGCAGTCTCCCCGACGCACGACGGCATGCTTGCGGTAAGGGGCATCTTTTTTCTCGGCATAACGGGCAAACCAGCGGTCGGCATTCTCATAGTCCGTCTCGCGATAACAGCAATACGCCATGCCGTACTCGATGAGCGACTGCTGGGGCGTGCCGTGCAAAGCGGAAGCGTTGTAAAGGTCTTTGTAAATCTTGCCCGCACGATCATACTGGCCATCCCGGTAATAGGCATCCGCCAGATAGAAATTGGCATACTGCGAAAGCAAGGTCCCTTTTTCCGCATAAGTGGCCGCCCATTTGAAATGGGACAGGGCCATACGATAGGAGCCGTCGGAGAGCAGCTGGGCACCGCGCAGGTAATTGGCTTTCATATAATTTTCCGCCATCACGTCGTCAAGCTCGTCGATTTTGTCGTACATATCGATGGCCTTGTCGTATTGTTTGTCCTGCAGATAGGACAACGCCATGTAACTGTAAATCTGCTCGCCCCTAACCGCGTCGGAATACTTTTGCATGTAGCTGCGGAAGCCTTCGCCGTCTTTGTTCAGGTCGAAAGCCAGTTTGGCATAATTGAAATGAGCGTCTTCCGCGATTTTCTGATCAAAATCCGCGGCGGAAGCCGCTTTGAACGCATCCATAGCGGACACTTTGTTTTTCAGCTGGAGATAACAGTCGGCCATCTGGTAATTGGCGATCTGCCCCAGGGAGTCGGTCCGGTAATCCATTCCCTTGAAATGCTCGACCGCACCATCGTAATCTTGGATAGCATAGAGCAAGGATCCGACATAGAAATAATCTTTCCGCGTCTTGGGAGTCTCTTTTACGAGATATTGGTCGTAATATTCCTGGGCCTTTTCCGGATTCTGGCGAACCAGATAAATTTCGGACAGCATACGCGCCAGACGGGGCTTGCGGTCTTCCGGAATGGAATCAAACGCTTTATCAGACGCCTCGACCAGATAATCATAATCCCCCATCATGAATTTGCATTCCAACATATAGTAGGTCGAGTTAGCCTGGAAACGGACATCCTTGACAGAATGAGAGAAATCATCAAATGCTTCTTTGAAGCGTTTATCCTGATAGGCCATGTAGCCCAATGCATACCAGGAAGGAGCGTGATAGCTGGAACGGGGCAGCTCAAGCGTCCGTTTGAACCCTTCTGCGGCTGCATCGTATTCAAGAAGTTCGAAATGGCAATACGCCTGCTTGAACGTAAATTCACTGTATTGCGAGCGCTCGACATCATCCAGTTTCAGGCGATTGAAATAACGGAGCGCCACGGCATAAGCCTCATCATCAAAACGATTGAGGGCGTAACGATAGATAATCTTGTACGAGACCGGCATCGAAGGATAGACCTCCAGGAAATCTTCCATTTCTTTCTCGTAACCACCGGCACGCAGCGTCACCCGGCAGAGGACGGCATAACCGAGCGCCTCGGCGTCATCATCGCGTTTGGCAATATCCGAAAATTGCCGGGCGGCTTCATAAAACAAACCGTGGTCGTACAAATCCATAGCCAGAGCGATTTGCTCCGAACGGCTCCCGTTTCCGGCAGAAAGTGAAAGAGAAAAAAGGGTGAGGGCAAGCCCAAAAGTCAACAAGATTTTTCTCATCTTTTGTTCTTTTCTAAAATTTTACAAAAATAGCAAAAATTCCGCTATCTTTGCGTATCTTTTTCGAAAAAAATTATGCAAAAAGAAGAGATTCCTGTCCGCTTTGAACACGCTGACATTTTGGGCGGTGAAGCCAAAGTTTTATACGACGTGAACATGGAGATTCACCAAGGCGATTTTGTCTATCTTACCGGCAAAGTCGGCAGCGGAAAAACCTCCATAATCCGCACCATTATTGCCGAAAACCGGCTGGGTGACGGTCATGCCGAAGTGTGCGGCTACCAATTGGAACGCATCAAGTCCAAAGACATCCCCTACCTGCGGCGAAAAATCGGCATTGTCTTCCAAGATTTCCAGTTACTGATGGACCGCAGCGTGGAAGAAAACCTGGAATTTGTCCTCCAGGCCACCGGATGGAAAGATGCCGCCGCCCGGCGGGACCGCATCGACGAAGTCCTCGAAAGCGTCGGCATGAGCAGCAAAGCCCACAAAGAGCCGCCCCGTCTTTCCGGCGGCGAGCAGCAGCGCGTAGCCATCGCCCGGGCTCTGCTCAACGCCCCCGGCTTGATTGTCGCGGACGAACCCACCGGCAATCTGGACAACGACACGGCGGAAGGCATCATGCAGTTGCTGACGGCCATCAACCGCGAGAAAGGCACGACCGTGATGATGGTCACGCACAACACAGCCTTCTGCGAGCGCTACCCCGGCCGCATCTTCCACTGCGAAAACGAATCCTGCCACGAGGTCCTCAGCGAAGAAGAGAACGGTGCTGCGGCCGAAGAAACAGGAGAATAAAGGAAAATGAACAGAAAGGAACGATACAACACGGTGGTGGCACGCTTTCAGGAGTGGATGCCCGAGGCCGAAAGCGAACTGCACTACGGCTCGCCTTTCCAATTGCTTGTCGCCGTCATCCTCTCTGCCCAATGCACCGACAAACGGGTCAATCTCGTCACCCCTGCCCTGTTCGCCCGCTATCCGGATGCCCAGACGATGGCAAAGGCCTCTGTGGAGGACATTTTCGCACTGGTCAAAAGCATTTCTTACCCCAACAGCAAAGCCGCTCATCTGCTTGAGACCGCTCGCCAACTCCAGGAGCGCTTCGACGGCGCCGTCCCCTCCGACATCGATGTGCTGATGAGCCTGCCCGGCGTCGGCCGCAAGACCGCCAACGTCATCGCCTCCATCATCTACGACCAGCCCGTCATCGCCGTCGACACCCACGTCTTCCGCGTCTCCCACCGCCTGGGCCTCTCCCAAGGCAAAACCCCAGAAGCGGTCGAACGCGACCTCGAGCGCCACATACCCGAACCCCTGCGCCCCCGCGCCCACCATTGGCTCATCCTCTTCGGCCGCTACACCTGCAAATCCCAGCGCCCCCTTTGCGCCCAATGCCCCTTCACCGACCTCTGCGTCACCCCGAAAGAGCATTGATGGCAAGATAGAATGCAAATTTTTGCATTTACAAATTTTTGCCTATCTTTGCAGCCGCTTTCGGAATGGAAAGCAAGACGGCCGGAAAGGCCCGCACATTGACAAGTTTGGGAGCATAGCTCAGTCGGTTTAGAGCATCTGCCTTACAAGCAGAGGGTCGGCGGTTCGAATCCGTCTGCTCCCACTTCCTTTTTCCCAAATAAAATAATTATCTTTGCGCTCGTGAAATGCACGGGTATCATATCGTGTTTGTGTCTGGCGGCGCTTGCGCTGACCGCCTGCGGCGTGGAAAACGTTCAGCAGTACAAAGTTCAGGTCATCAACGAACACCCCCACGACATCGAGGCCTATACCCAGGGCTTGTTCTTCCAGAACGGCATGCTGCAGGAAAGCGCGGGCGGCTACGGCAAGTCCTCCTTCCGGAAGAATGTCAACCTGGAATCCGGCGCCTGTGAACGGAAATTGGATTTTGAAGACAAGTACTTCATCGAAGGCAGTTGCGTACTGGACGGAGAACTGTTCATCCTGACCTGGCGGGAAGCCGTACTCTTCGTCTATGACGCGACGACCCTCGAATTCAAACGGGCGCACCGCTATCCTCGGCAAGGCTGGGGCCTCACCACCGACGGCAAGCAACTGATTTCTTCGGACGGTTCCTCCCGCCTGTATTTCTTCGACAAGCAGATCAAGCTCGCCCGGAAGATCGAAGTCACGATGGACGAAAAACCGGTCCTCTACCTCAACGAACTGGAATGGATTGACGGAAAAATCTGGGCCAATGTCTATCAAGAAGACTATATTGTCATCATCAATCCTGACAACGGGAAGGTGGAAGGCAAGGTGGATTGCCGAGGCTTGCTGCCCCGGTCCCTAAAAAAGAGAAACACGGATGTACTCAACGGCATCGCCTATGACGGTGAGCGCATCTTCCTCACCGGAAAATACTGGCCCCGCCTCTACGAAATCCGTCTTGTAGAAAAGAAATAATCCGGCCTTATTTCAGCACTTTTTTCAAGTATTCCGTCAAAGGATGGTCGCGAAAAGCGTCGGAGGGAGTGCAACCATCGGAGGTAAAAGTATAGTCGGCCTCGGCTGTACCGTCCAGGGTACAGAGAATGACCTGCAACTGGGGATTGAGCGCATAAAGCGCCTCCAGCACCCGGCCCGACAAGGAAGGGATCAACGAACGGTCGAAAGCCAGTTTCAATTCCTCCGGCTCCTGCAAAGCATCGTAATGCGCAAAAAGGAAATCGAGGGCCTCCCCCTCCGTAAGAATGCGGCGTGCGTGGAACAGCAAACTCTCCCCCTGCGGCGTCAGCCGCATCTTGCGACGGTCGCTGCGGTCCAGCAAAGTCACGCCGTACTGTTTTTCCAGCAAGGCAACCGACTGACTGACCGCGCTTTGGGTAACGCCTAAAAGTAGGGCAGCCTTGGAAAAGCTGCCCACATTCGCCACAACGGCGAAAGCTTTCAAAGGACCCGTGTCAATCAAAGACTACTCAGCGGGAGAAATAGCGCCAACGGGGCAAGCCTCCGCGCAAGTTCCGCAATCCACGCAGATGTTGGGGTCGATTTGATAGATGTCACCCTCGGTGATAGCGCCGGTAGGGCACTCGCCTTGGCAAGTACCGCAAGCCTGACAATCATTAGAAATTTTGTAAGCCATAACGTAAATATTTAAGTTAGGACAAAATTAGCAAATTTTTTGAATATCTTTGCAAGGTTTGAGATTTTTAGAGAAAAATGAAGCGATTTTTCATTATGACGACCCTTTTCGCGCTCCTCTGCGCTCCCCTTCCCGGACGAGCCTGGGAACATCTTTGCAAGGGCGTGAGCGTGGACCGTACGGTCTATGATTTTGGCGACATTGTGCTGAACAGCGGGCCCGTCTCCTACGCTTTCACTTTACGCAACGACGGAAAGAAGCCCATCCTCATCGACCGCGTCACCACGTCCTGCGGCTGCACGACCGCCCAATGGACCACCGGGACCATCCAACCCGGGCAGACCGGCAACATTACCATTACCTACAAAAACGACGAGGGAGCCTTCCCCTTCGACAAAAGCGCCAGCGTATTCCTTTCCTGCAGCGAACGTTCCTGCGTCCTGCGGGTTCGCGGCGTCTGCCACGACAAGCCCATTGTTCCGGAAGAAATATACACCCACGTACTGGGCGATAAATTGGGCATCAAGAATGAGGAAGTGAACGGAGGCGTATTGGAGCAGGAAGGACAGCGCAGCGAATGTTTCCTGCTCGCCAACCTCACGGACAAACCTGTCACGCTGGATTTCAGCGACACCCCCAAGCCGGTGAAAGTCCGCAACATTCCCCTCACCATTCCCGCCCGTCAGACCGTCCGCGTGGACTTCACCGTCAACAGCGACCCGCAACTCTGGGGAAAGAACGTTTACCGACTGACGCCCGTCATCGACGGTCGGAAAGCGGAGCAAAACATCCGCATCCGGGCCGTGACGCAGATGAACACCACCCGATTGACGCCGGAAGAAAAACGCAACGGCCCGCGCATCGCGTTCAAACAGTCCACCTACGCTTTCGGAAAGACCAAGCCGGGCAAGACGTTGGAAACCCGCTTTTCCTTCAGCAACACCGGGAAAGCGCCGTTGGAAATCTACAAAGTCGATGCGGATGAAGGCATCGTCGCTTATGAAATCAAGCCCGACACGAAGAGCGCCGCAGACAAAACCATCCTCCAGCCGGGAGAAAGCGCAACGCTAACCGTGCGTTTCAATACAAGCAACCTTCCCAAAGGCGAGACGCTGCTCCAACTGCGATTGGTCACCAACTCTCCCCTCCGTCCGCTGGCGGATGTCTTTATTTCCGGTTGGATAGAATAATGGCCCGGGCGGATAGCCCGGAACGCTTCCTAATAGACAAAGCGCACGTCATCCACCCACATCACGCTCTGGTCGGAACCGGTGAAATAGTCTCCCAAACGACTGGATGCGAAGGAGATGACAATGTGGGTCGGTACGGTGAAATTATCTTTATAGACAAAAGGAACCGAGATTTCCATCCACTGCTCCTCGCCGCTGGCAGAAACGGTGGAATGATTCAGGTTGTATTCCCCATAGGCGATGACCGCGTCCGCATTCGGGTTGAACTTGGTCGTCATATCCGTGGTATTGACCTGAATGGGACAAGTCTGGGTACCGCCGTATTTCTTGTAATCCCAATTGCCCAACGCAATAAACAACTGGCACTCGTCATTCTGTCCCGGTGTAATCGGGTATGGACAAGTTTCCCCGATACGGTTGACCGGGCCGCAATGGTACTTGATCCAGCACTTGAGCGAATCGGGACGGTGGGTAAACGGACGGCCGTAATTGACCTTGCCGCCGGTCGTGCCTACCAAGCCGCCAAAATAGCCCGTGAAGAGGTTGCCGGCCGCGAATTTGACCACCGCCCACTGGGACACCAGACAGGCCGACTGACTGCCCGTCACGTGTTGTTCACCGTCGGGTTTGCAAATTACATAACCCATGTCGGCGGAACCGTCGATGCCCATCACTTTGCTGCCGTTGCCCGAACCCCACCAGACCGTACGGGCGGACTCTTCGGGCGCCGCTTCGCTGTACCACTCGTAGTATTTGCCCACATTGGTCGTATATTCGAAGCCACCGTTGGGAACCGCCGCCTCATCCTCGGTGACAAAGGTTTCGGGGTCGGTCTCTTCTTCGCCCGTATAGGCCAGGAATTCGTAAGTCGTCAAAGGCTGGAGGGTGTCAAGCATCGCCTGAAAACTGCCGCCGTCCACCACCAGACTGTCCGCTTCTTTCCACTCCGTTTCGCCCACCGGACGATAGCGGACGCCGTTGCGCTGTCCCGCCAGGCCGCTGGCATCGACCCAGGCCTTTCTTGAACGGGGACTGACCCTGTCCACCACCACATTCTTGTCGGAGGTGTGGGCATAGACCGTCCAGACCTGCGTCACATCGTGATAACTCACTTTCACCTGAATCGGTTCGGAGAAATTATGAATGGCCGTCAAATCCTTATCGTAGGTCGTGATGCCTTTCGGTCCCAACTTCACGCTCTCCACCAACAGATACGTCAGCGAAACGGCTTTGCTGATGGTCAGCAAGACGCGGCGGTTCTGTTCGTCGATGACCGTCTTTCCGATCTGGCTGCTCACCGTCATCCCCCGCTCGATGATCTGCTTGGCCTCGATTTTCCAACGATAACGCTGGGTGTCGTAGGTTCCGAGTATGACATACATCGGTTCGCGCAGGTCGTGGACTCCCTCGATGGCCGTCTCCGGCCAGGTCTGTTCCTCACCGAAACGGACGGAACGGATGCGGACTTTGCTCATATCCACCGTCTCATCCATCTGCAAGGAAACCGTGTTGCGCGCCACATCAATCTCACAGGAAAGGGCGCCCTCCACATCGATTTCCGCAATGGTGCCGGCCACATAAGGGTACGGCATATCGTTCTTGAAACAAGCCGTCAGCAACGAAAGTAGCAGCACCGTCAGCCCGAAATTCCGTATGAGCGAGAATACCTTCACGAACTACAAGTAGAAAGTTAATCCGAAATTAATATCCAACACGCTCAAGCCCGTGCCTGCGTGGAAGCCGTTGGAACCGCCGGTGCGCTGCCAGGATTTGTCGTACACATTGGAAAACTCATAATAGACGCTCGCCAATCCGATGGACAGGTTGAGCGAAAGGAAATTCATCACAAAAGCCTCGAAACCGGGACTGAAGGACAAGGCGGCCCGGTGTGAAATCCCATAATAGGAAGTTTCCGCCCGCAAATGCTGATAACTCAGCGCCGCATCCAAGAAGATGCCGAAACGGCCTTTGTCGTCCAATCCGAACCAGTTGCGGTGGAAAACGGAGGCGCTGTAGCTGTCGAGACGCAAGCCGAGTCCGCTCAAATCCATATTCAAATCCGCCAGACCGAGCGCCGTCGCGCTGTCGATTTTTCCCTTCGCTCCCATATAGGTGAAGCGGAAACCGACAGCCAGGTTATCGGCGTAGGTATAGGTGAACATCGGGGCGACACGGCCGAAAGAGAAACCGCCGTTGATGCCGGTCAGGAGCATCATCAGGTTGCTGTCGCTGCCTTTGGCGCCCAGATACACGCCATCCAGCCCGAGGCCCCAGCTCCCTTTGGCCGAGAAAAGGCGTTTGGGAAAACTGCGTCCGGAAGCTGCGGAAGCGTCTATGTCGATGATTTCTCCCATCTTCTGGGTACCCGGTTCGCCGGCCTGCATCGTGAAGGCCATCAGCGCGAAAAAGAGAATCAGTATCGTTTTTTTCATGGCCTTACAAATAATAATATAAACCGAAACGCAACGCCAACACATCAATCATAAAGGAACCGGAATAAGCGTGATCCGTACCCGTCGCCACTTGGTTGTGCGTTTGTTTTTCCGTAGAATAATTCAAGGAGAGCAAGCCGACCCGCAGGTCCATCGCGAAATGGCTGGTGAAGAAAGCCATCACACCCGCGTAAGCCCCAAGCGCTCCCTGGAAGCCCACGCCGTAGGTCCCTTTTTCATCCGCCGAGTGATTGTCCATCATCCGGTGCTGACGGCCTCCCAATGAGAGTTCCGCATCTGCGTAAGCCCCGAAACGGCCCGAACCGAAAGGAATGTAATAGCGATAGAACACCGAACCCAGATAACTGTGGTTGTCCAGATAATAATTCTTGACTTTCAGATCCAGACCCTCCATCGAGAGACTGGCCGACGCGGCGTTGAAGAAATTGCGGCGATAAGTGAAACCGAAGCCGATGCCCATGTTGTCCCCGATCATATAGCAGAAACGGGGGCTGACGTCAATATGGTACAGACGGCCGGTGATGCCGTTGACAATAAGGACCTGGCGGTTGTCAGAGGTACTGCCCGTAAAACCGACGGTGCCACCCAGCATCCAACCGCCTTTGCGCACCATCTTGACCGGATTGTCTTTCAAAACATAGCCCCTGTCGCAGTTCATCTGCGCCGCCAAGGGGAAAGCCACAAGAACGGCCGCCAACAAAAGAAAGACTCTTTTACTCATAGACCAGTTCCATTTTATCAATCCACAACTTGCTGCTGTCGCAACCGGTGAAATAGTCGCCCAGCATACTGGAAGCACAAGAAATAATAATATGCGTAGGGATTACGGTCAGGTCGCTGTATTCCAAAGGAATCGTATATTCTTTCCAGCCACCGTTGGACCCCTGGAGGACCTTCTCGCCATAAGCGATGGACCCCTGCATGGTCTTGTAGTTGTAGAACGTGGATTTATCCGTGGTGTTGATGCGGACGGGGCAGTCTTTGGTACCGCCGTATTTCTTGTAATCCCAGGTCCCCAAAGCCACGTATACGCGGGCGCGGTCCGGTTTCCCTTCCGGACTGGCTTCTCCGGACGGCCAGCTGTCGACGCGGTTGACATTGCCGGTGGAATACTTCATCCACATCTTCAAAGCGGCAGGACGGGCCGTAAACGGACGACCGTAATAGACGATACCGCCTTTGGTACCCACCAGACCGCCGAAATAGCCGGAGAAGAGGTTGCCCGCCGCAAACTTGACGGCAGCCCACTGAGACACCAGACAAGCCGACTGGCTGCCATCCACGTGATCACTGTCTGGCTTGCAGATCACATAGTTCATATCGGCAGAACCGTCGATACCCATCGCTTTGCTGCCGTTGCCGGAACCCCACCAAGGCGTACGGTCAGCCACCTGGGGAGCAGAAGCGTTGTACCATTCCTTATACTTGCCGGCATCCGTCGTATATTCCAAACTGGCGTTGGGGACATTGGGCGCGGCATCCGTCGTCAGTACCACGGGGTCTCCGGCGACAACACCTTTGACCAGCAGCCGATAGGCGTATTTCGTCGCAGGATCCAGACCGCTTATCAAAGCATCGAAACCGCCTTCCGCATTCAAGGATGCCGCCACGGATTTCCAATCCGCGCTTCCGCTCTTGGCATACTCGAAGCGAACCTCGGACGGGTCGTCATACTCTCCGCTGTCGACATCGGCGTGGAGGGTCGCGTGACGGGCCCAGATTTCATAATTCGCAGACGGAACGATACCCGTAGCCGCCGGCTCGAAGATCACGACATCGTCAAAAATCTCTTCGCTCGCATCGACGACGATATCGAAGCCCAAACCGATCGTACCGTCTTTGGCGACATATTTGAGCGTCAACTCATATTTCTTACCCATCTCGACGGCCGCGATCGTTCCCGTTTTTGTAAAAGAAGAACCATCTTTTTTCAACACGCCGGTAAAGGACCAGGCGAGCGCGGCGTCATCCAGACCGTCAATCAGATAGAAGTATTCTTTCCCCGCATCCGAGGCGGACAGCACGACCGGCGATGACGAATAGACGGTACGTCCTTCCCGGACATCTCCGTTCAAAGTAAGGGTCAAAGTATATCCTGCTTCGAAATATTTATCCAGGGTATTGTCGAACAGCATACTCGCAATCACATTGCAGCACCCGGCCTCGACGGTCACCTGGGTCGTCTGGTTGCCCGTAATCGTGAAGTCCTTACTGCCGGCGTAACTCTTCTGCTCGACAGAAGGATTGACGGGATCGGCCTTGGTCATTTCTCCCGCCTCTACATCCACGCGGTAGGAACCGGCGGGCAGATAAATTGTCTCGGGAGCCTGGTCATAACAATAGGTACGCACCAAACCGGAAAAGTCGGCGTAATAAATATTGATGCGCGCGCCGGCAAGGAGTTGCTCCGGGGTCATAGCCGCCTTCGTATCCTGGACTTCAGGCACCCTGACGGCCAGGCTGAGCGAGCCGACGCCCCCCGTTTCCGGCGCCTCTTTGGCGCAGGAGAACAGCAGCGACGCGGCCAACAAATATACGAATCTCTTCATACGCCTACTCTCCAATCACCATCGAGACCTCAATGGTTTTTTTACACCCTTTCTGGTCCGTCACTGTCATATAAAAGGTATGTCTTCCCTCAAAACCATAAATCGGTCCCTGGGCGGCGCCCAAATCGAAATCCACCTTTGTCAGATTGACCAGGTCGGCGCCGTGCGGGAAAGGAACCACCTCGAAGATGACACCCGCATCAGCGGAAGGATTGATCAAATCGAGATCCGCGCCGCCGGCCACGGCCAAGGCGCTCTGGAAAGCGGGGTTGTTGGTCTCGATATGCACGTTGAATTTCTTCACCCCGTTCGGAACGAGGGCCACCAGACGCAGATCCATCGTCGTCACGGCCGGGTCAGGAACCACGATATTGCTCAAATCATTGAACATCGTGCAATCTTCTGCAAAGTCGAGGGTGATGCCGCCGTCTCCCGTGGGAGCCTTCGGGTCGATGCCGATGGGATCTTCCACCGGAGTCAGGGAATAAGCGATCAACTCGCCGTCGTCCACATATCCGTTGATTTTCACATCAAAGGTGGCGGTTCCTTCGGGGTTGACCATCGGAATCAAGGTAATCTGACGCCACTGGGCGGCCTTGATGCCGGTGAAAGCCTTGGACATTTTGAGGCTCTTGCCGTCAATGGAGGCCGTAATGGTTACAATCATCGAAGAAGATTCGGAAGGCAAGGCGAAATAGCCGGCCCTCGTCTCGGGGGTGGCGGTATTGTTCGCATAACCGATGGAGAAATCCAGCGGACTGCCGGTCGTCACTTCCACCTTGGCGTTGCCCGGACCGGTCATACCGGCGATCAATTCGTCGTCGTATTCAATGGTCACTTTGCACTGGCTCAGTTTACAGGTAATCTGCCCGGGAGTGGCGGTCTCGCCCGCCACGACGGTCACAGGAACCTCGCCCGCATAGACGGGACAATCAAACCCGGCGACCGGAATGGACTCGGCCGTACGGGCCACCACGGAATAGTTGCCGGCCAGCAGGTTGAGCGCCTTTCCTTGTGCCTTGAGGGTGGAAAGCGGCAGATTCTCCAGCAAGGCACCTTGGAGGTCGACAGCGGCATCCCCATCTTCGTTGAGAACGGAGATAAAATACTCGGAGGGCGTCAAGGTCCCCTTGGTGTTGAGTTCTTCGTTGAGTTCCGGGGCCAGGCCGCTCAGATACAGTCCGCCCTGACGGCTGTAGCGCCCGTCCATATTCTCATTGCAAGACGAAAGCAGCAACAACGCCGCCGATACGAGGAAAAGTGTCCAATTCTTATTCATACATATCTTCCTCCAAAGAAATTTTATCCACTTGGTCATTAAAAACGATGTTGATGGTCATTCCGCCGATGCTTTCCGCCCCCAGTTGCAGGGTATAGCAGGTCGCGCTCGCAATGTCATCGTTATAATCAGCCTCTATCGTGTACGCTTTGCCGTTCTCCTTGGCGGTCACCGTACCCCGGATGCCGAAGCGGTAGGCCTCGATGAACACCGGACGCGTTTCCGTCTCGGAGTAAGGGATGATGGTCCCGTTCCCGGTCACGAAGGTCAGGCTGCAATTTTCGAAATAATTGTCGAACATCGCCGTATGCGCCACTTTGACCATCGTGTTGGCCAACTTGGCGGTGAGAACGACCTCGTGGGCCTGGTCCGCCACGATGTTCACCTCCTGCTCGGCGCCGAACCAAGGTTTTTCAAACCCCTCTTCTCCTTCATTGCCATAAATGGCGGAAACCGTATATTTCCCCTCGACGAGGGCGATGTCACCGGTCCATTCCGACACTTTGCCGGACCAATAGACCTGCTTGCTCGCATTTTTGATGGTCAGGAAGAAGTCAGCCGCCGCCGGGGTTGCGACACCATAGTCCGCCAGCGTGCCTTTGACAGCCTCATCCACCAGGTCGACGGAAGAAAGCGACAGGCTCAAAGTTCCCGTGCCGGACGTCGAAGCCTGTTTGGAGCAGGCCAGCGTCAGCGTCAAGAGAATAATCCAAAAACAAAACCTTCTCATAATCACTATTTATTTACCGACACGAATACATTGTCCACATAGAGCCAGTCCGTATTGTTGTTGGCTCCGGCCTTGTGCTCGATGACGGTTCTCCAACTGATGCGGATGACAGAAGTTCCGGCAGGAACAGAATAGAGCACACAGGATGCCGGAAGCGAACACATGTCATAACTGCCTTCTACGGCATGATTATCCGCATTGATGCTGAAATTATACTTATAAACACCCTCGGTGGAGCCACTGGCATAATTGCTGGTCGTGGTGATATATCCGACGTGAACCGTCTGACCGACGGGCGTGAAGGGTATCGTGTAACCAAAAATCTTAATAGTTGTTCCATCGCCGCCGGTACCATAGTCGAAGGTCACTTTGAGATCGACGGGCTTTTTGATGGTGCAGGCGATGGGGGCGGATTCCATTCGGGCGTCATAGTCGGCCGAAGTCTCGCGACGGCAGGCCAAGCGCACGGCCACACCCGCCTTGGCGCCGCAACGGGCTCCGGACCAGCCATTGAGGAAGGTATGCGGATCTTTGGAGCCGCTGTTGAATCCGGAGGAATAGGCGTCATCGGAACTGAACCCGGGCACGGAAGAGAAATTTTCCTGCAGCAAGGGCGCCACGTCCAGATTGATCGTCGTGTTGGAGACACTGGAAAGATTGGCCATCTTGACACTCTGGGTACAGGTCAGATGTTCAGAATCGAAGGATGCCGTGATGGTCTTGCCGCTGAGGCTTGTAAAGGCGGTGTTGTCTTCATATTCAATCACGAAGGAATCGCCCGGAAGAATATCTTTTCCGGTGGAAATCGTATAGGTGTTGCCAATCTTGTCACCCCATTTGCAACCGGAAGGAGCCTTCAGCGTGATGGATTTGATGGGTTCCCCGATGGGGTTGGAGCGGAAATTGATGAAAATGCGGCGATATTCGCGCAGACGGTTCGGAGTCAGTTTGACGGAAGTGGTGTGGCCCGCCAGCATATTTCTTCCACCCAGCATGATATCATCCACAATGGCAATTTTCGATTGGCCATAGAGCCGGGCCGAGAAGGAATCGTCCGGTCCCCACTGACGCGGGAATATTGTGGCGAATGCATAGTGACGCGTGGTCCCGCTGGAAGCGGCGAGTTTCTGGTCGAGCACCAGTTTCAACTGCGTACTGCCATCCTGAAGAGTCTGGTCCGAAGAAGGATAGACACCCGGCTCAGCGGTGACGGGAAGGGAAGCACGCAAGGTTCCGGTCACTTCGGAAGGGAACACAAACTCAATTTTATCCACTTTTTCTCCCCCCAGCAGATTGTTGTCATCTTGCAGATAAAAACGCAACAGATGCAATTGCTGATTCATTTCCAGAGCCAGACACTCCGAGTCTTGTTCTTCAAGTTCTTTTTTATTTTTGAGCGGACCGCCCTGGACCAGATTGGAGAACATAATTCCCGAGCCCTTGCCGTTCTGTTCACCGGGAATGGAGAAATAGACATAATTGTCCTGAACCTGGGTGGGACGGGGGGAAGCAGCCCAATAGGTATAGGTTCCCTCCGTCATAGGAGAACTCAAGGTGGAAGAGAAAAAGGCTCTTTGGTCGGAACGGCCGTACACCACGAAGTCCTGGTTGGAAAGGGCCTTCGAATGATTCGGCTTGAAAGCCCAGACCGCAAGATGATCACCGTCTTCCCAACAAACGGAATGCAGGTCGGAAGCCACCGCCGTACGGGCGCCTTCATCCTCCATCCAGAAATGCACCTCACAGGGGCCGCCCTTCGCGTTCCGGTCAGCGACTCCGTCCATATCGTCCTTGACTCCCGAACAGGCCGGGAGCAGGAAGGAAGTCAGTATAGTCAGCAGGAAGTTTAGGTTGTGAAGTTTCATTGTGTCGGCTATAGCATCTTTCGAATTTTAAAAACGACTATGACAATCAGGAAACTGAGAATCATCAATCCGCAAATGACCACCCAGGCCCATGGCGAGTCGGCGACGAATGCGCCGAAATTGACATTCATGCCGAAGAGGCTCGCAATCAGCGTCGGCGGCATCAGCAACAGGGACACCAGCGTAAAGATTTTCATAATCTTGTTCTGATCGAGGTTGATGATACCGATGACTGTATTCTGCAGATATTCCAAACGTTCGAACGAGAAGTTGGTGTGATTGATCAGGGAACCGATATCCTTGAGCAGCACTTCCAGTTTCTCGGTAAGATACTTGGGACAGAGTTCGCTGCGCAAAAGGCTGGAGACCATCCGCTGCTTGTCCACCACGTTCTCGCGCACCAGCATCGTATTCTCCTGTAACTGGTTGATGTCAAGCAGGAACTCTTCGTTGACATCTTCCCCGAGAGATACCTTTTTATTATATTGGGCAATTTCCTGACTCATGATCTCGATCATATCCGCATCCAAGTCGACACGTTGCTCGAGTATGCTCACAAAAACCGAAAATCCGTCCGGGTAGTTCTTGGGATAAGCCTGCATACGACGCTGCAGAATGGTGAAACTGCGCAGGGGATTTTCACGAAGCGTGGTCAGAATGGAATCGGAAACGATAAAGGACACCGCCTCCTGGGTATATTCATCCGGACCCGGGGAAATAAAATTGGAATTGACAAAAACGGCTGTTTCCGTCTCGGAATAACGGGAGGAACTCTCGATCTCTTCCGCTTGGGCGCGGGTTTGCAGGGAGATTCCGAGGAAGGCCTCGACGGCTCTCTTCTCCTCTCCTTCGGGAGAAACCATATCAATCCAGACCACATCAGCAGGACGCAGTCCGGTGAGGGCTTCCACCGTCTGTAAGGCCTCAATCCGGCCTTCATTTTTGTAGAGAATCTCAATCATAGCCGTTTAAGTTTACTTGCCCCTACAATTTTACAATCTGCAAAGGTATAAAAAATAATCCGTATATTTGCAAAGTCGAATGAAAAAGAGATGAACGACCAACCCACATTCCCTTCCAAGTTATTGATGCAGGCCGTAGAAGCCATCGGCACCTTGCCGGGGGTGGGCTCACGCAGCGCCCTTCGACTGGCGCTTTACCTGCTGGCACAACCTGAGGAAAATGTCACGCATTTCACGGAGTCCATCGAAAAAATGCGCAAGGAAATCAAGTATTGCAGCCGCTGCAATATGATTTCCGACAACGAGGTCTGTTCCTTCTGCACGGACCGCACCCGCAACAACGCCACCATCTGTGTGGTGGAAAGCATACGCGATGTGATGAGCATCGAGGGAACGGGGCGCTACCACGGGCTCTATCATGTGCTGGGCGGCATCATCTCCCCTATCCACGGCGTCGGGCCGGGCGACCTGGCCATCGAGTCCCTGCTCCGTCGCATCCGTGAGCATCTGGACCGGGGGCCGAAGGGAGAAACGTTGGAAATCATCTTCGCCCTCAGCGGGGATGTCGAGGGGGAAACCACCGCATTCTATCTATATCGGCAGATTGAAGCCCTGCTATCCCGGGCGGGAGCGCAGGAAACCCTGTTCGGTGCACAAGGGACGGCCGGCTGCATCAAGGTCACGACCCTGGCGCGCGGCCTCGGCTTCGGAGCTGACCTCGAATACGCCGACGCGCTCACCCTCGGCCGCTCCATCGAATCTCGTCAGGAATTCAAGCCCAAAAAGTAAGCCGTTTCGAATGAGGCCCGATTTAACGGGAAATCAATGCCTGTAATAAGGAAGAAAGGACAGGTACAGGATTGTGCGAAATATTGATACGCGGGACCGTATCGCCTTCCGCAGAAATAACGGGATGTCCCAAGGCATAATAAGCCACATCCTGCAACAGACATTGCGCATCCACATAATCATAGTCCTCATCGCGGATTTGAAGCAGAACGGCCGGGACTTCGCCGAAGAGGACGCGGGCACGGTCGGTTTCGTCCATTTCGGACAAATCATAGGCCTTCATCAAAGGAGCGATATCCAAATCCGCACCAAGCGTCTGGCCGCACCAGCGCGTCAAAGCCGTCATCAATCCGCCGCGTCCCACCGTCACACCGCTCAATACGATGCCATCCTCCACCATTTCGCGGACAATCTCATAGACATCCATCAGGTAATCTCCGTCCCCGATTTCCACCGGCCCGTCTCCGGCATTGCCGCAGACCTTGGAAAGCAGGCTGCCGCCCAGCGAGAAACGGCAAGGGTCCAAAGGAAGATACAAGAGCCAACTGTCCGCTTGCGGAAACAACCGGGCCGGGGTTTTCCGGTCGGGAACGCGCTGTGCGCCCGGAACGGAAGCTTGCGTCGCCTGGGGCGTAGAAAATTGCGGAAACAACTCACAAAGCGCATTGGAACGATGAGACAAATGGTCGACATCCAAACGAAGGCTCTCCAAATATTCACCCAACGCCTCGCACCCCTGATAGAATGCCGCCAGCGCGCCAAGCGCCTTTTCGTCCCACTGCCATTCCAGGCCAAGACGAAGTTGATCGTAGGTAAAATGCCCTTCACGCCACAGGGTATCAGCCAGGGCTGACGCCAGCGACAGACGTGCGGAGGAAGCCGGATAGCGCAGGGAGAACGGATAGGGGTAGGCCGCCAGTTTCTCCAGATAGGCAGGGATATCGCATTCGTGATAGGTCCATGCACTCAGATGCGGGTCCACCGTCTCATCCGACAGCACGGGAAGTTCCTCCCGGGCCGTCTCGACGCCCGTAGCGGAAAGTTCCCCTGTCAACAAATTGCGGGGCGTATCTTCCTGCGGCACGCCGTCTATCACATATAAAGCATCGAAAAGCGTCATTCTTGCACGCACCTATCATCAAAAATCCCCCAAAATTAATTATTTTTGCAAACTTGACAAAAATTTAGGCGAAATGGAGCGGTACGAACGCATAATGAAGGAACTTTTCACCCGGCATCCGTCGTTTCAGGCGATCGGAAAAGAAGCCTACCACCCGGGACTGGAAGGGATGCTGGTGATGGACGGCCTGATGGGACATCCCCACCGACGGTACCGGTGCATCCACGTGGCGGGAACCAACGGAAAAGGTTCCGTTTGCCATATGCTGGCCGCCTCCCTCGCCGCACAGGGATACAAAGTGGGTCTCTATACTTCTCCCCACCTGCTGGACTTTCGGGAAAGGATTCGCGTGATCTCCTTTGAAGGCGGTTTGCCGGCGGAGAGCGGCTCGCCCTATCGTATGATTGACAAGGAGGCCGTGCTGGCGTTTTGCGATAAATGGCAAGGCGATTATGACCGGCTGGGACTGTCCTTCTTTGAAATCACCACCCTGATGGCCTTCGACTGGTTCGCCCGCTGCGGGGTGGACTATGCCGTCATCGAGACCGGGCTGGGCGGACGGATGGACAGCACCAACATCATCCAACCCGAGTTAAGCATCATCACCAGCATCGGACTGGACCACTGCGACATATTGGGAAACACGTTGGCGGAAATCGCCTTTGAGAAGGCCGGCATCATCAAGACCCGCGTGCCGGTCGTCATCGGAGAAGGCGGTCCGGAAATCAATCCGGTTTTCGAGAAGAAAGTGCTTTACACCAACCTGTCCGAACCTTGTTTCGGGGGCGACAGGACGCAGATCATGAATTTGCTGCATTATGCGGAGAAAGAGCCTGCGCTGGACCTGGTAGACCATCCTTCCGACGGACTGGGCGATGCCTTCGAGCGTCTTTTGGGCGAAATGGATCTGCCGGGCGCGTATCAGCGGACGAACCTGCGCACCGTGCTTTGCGCTTTGCGGATCCTGGCGGAGACCCCCGATCAGGTCGGGGGTGACGCTCTGGTCAGCGGTGACGGGCAATGCCCGGCCCCGACCCTGCGCTACGCCCTGACGCACGCGGCGGCCCTCACCGGCCTGCGCGGCCGTTGGGAACGCCTGCAGAAGTCCCCCGAAGTGATTGGCGACATCGGCCACAACGCCCACGGCCTGCGCTGGAATTTCGCCACCCTGCAAAAAGAATTGGACAAAGGCCGTCGTGTATGGATTGTGTACGGCAGCGTCAGCGACAAAGATGTAGCCGCCGCCGTGGCCCTGCTTCCCGCCGGCGCAGACCTGATACTCTCCGCCGCCAACAACCCCCGCGCCCTGCGCCCGGAAAAGATATGGGAGCTCCTGACTCCGGAACGTTTCCGTTCCTGCCGCATTGCCCCCACCGTCGCCGAAGCCGTTGAACGTGTCCTGGCCGACGCCGCCCCGG
The DNA here is from genome assembly GCA_902784785.1 of uncultured Bacteroidia bacterium. Lineage (GTDB taxonomy): Bacteria > Bacteroidota > Bacteroidia > Bacteroidales > UBA932 > Cryptobacteroides. The sequence continues at coordinate 4,656 of CACZWF010000017.1, read as the reverse complement.
AAGACCTGGTTTACATCGGCGGCAGTTCCTACCTCGTCGCCGAAGCCCTGCAAAAATTTGAAAAATAAATATGAATCAGACCGAAAGCTCCTCCTTGTATTCAGATTTGGACAAAATGTCCACCCTGGATTTGCTGCAAGGCATCAATACGGAAGACCAAAAAATCCCGGATATCGTCGCGGGATGCATTCCGCAGATCGCCTCCCTGGTTGACGGCATCGTGGAACGGATGCAAAAGGGCGGCCGGGTATTCTATATCGGTGCCGGCACCAGCGGCCGTCTCGGCATCACCGATGCATCGGAAATCCTGCCCACCTACGGGTTGGACGGGGCGTTCATCGGCATTATCGCCGGCGGTGACAGCGCTATCCGCAGGGCGGTGGAAGGGGCCGAAGACGACCCCATGCAGGGGTGGAAAGACCTGCAAGCCTTACAACCGGCGCCGGAGGACACGCTGATCGGGATTACCGCTTCCGGCGGCGCTCCCTATGTGGTTTGCGCCATACGGGAGGCCAAAAAGACAGGTATGCTCACCGGATGCATCACCTGCAATGAAGGTACTGCCGTGGCAAGTGAATGTGACTGTCCCATTGTCGCCGTCGTAGGGCCAGAATTCGTGACCGGCAGCACCCGGATGAAAGCCGGTACGGCCACCAAACTCATCCTCAATATGATTTCCACCTCGGCGATGATTCGTCTCGGACACGTCAAGGGGAACCATATGGTGGATATGCAGTTGACCAACAAAAAACTAGTGGACCGGGGCACCCGGATGATCATGGAGGAAGCGGGCATTACGGACTATGCCTTCGCCCGGGAAAAGCTGCTGACCTATGGTAACGTACGGGCCGCATTGGAGGCCATCAAGCAAAACTGAATCATCGATTGTAACGGAGAGCCGTATGAAGAAAATCATTTGCGAAGCCGGAGCCACCAAAGCGGACTGGCGCGTCATCGAAAACGGACGGCAACTCGCCCGACACCTGAGCGCCGGCATCAATGTCTCCACCATGGATATGGCGGTCATCCGGAAGAACATCCGAGAAGCCGCCGAGGCCCTGGGACAAACCTTGAAATCGGAAGCCTTGACGGAAAGACCTGTCAGCGCCATCCATTTCTATGCGGCGGGAGTGATTACGCCAGCCATCCACGACGCGTTGAGCGACAGCCTTCAGGCAAGTTTCGGAGCAACTGAAATCGAAATACAGACGGACCTGATGGCCTGCGCCCGGGCGGCCTGCGGACACGAGCCCGGCATCGCCGTGATTCTGGGCACCGGCTCCAATTCCTGCCAGTTCGACGGAGAAAAAATCGTCAGGCAAGTCAAATCCGGCGGCTTCATCCTCGGAGACGAGGGTTCCGCTTCCGCCTTGGGGAAATCATTCATTTCCGACTATATCAAAGGACTGGTACCGGCTGAAATCGCGGCGGAATATGCCGCAAATTTTCCTTCGGAATACGCCGACATCGTGGAGCAGGTGTACCACAACCCCGGCTCCCCTTCCGCCTGGCTGGGCAGCCTCTGTCCCTTCATCGTTTCTCATTACGGGCATCCGTACATCCGGCAATTGGTGAACGGAAATTTCCAGGCGTTCATCGACCGCAGCCTGCAGCAGTACGACATTGACCGATACCCGGTGGGCATCGTCGGCGGTTTTGGAAACGCCTACCGGGACATCCTCCGTCCCCTCTTCGAGACCGCCGGCATCCGCATCCGCGCCATCATCCCCGCCCCCATCGAGGAACTGGTTCGGTATCATGCGTAACATTTTTTCGGAAAATCAGGAAAAAATGCTACCTTTGTAACCAATATGCCCGATTGTACGATTCAACACAGGCTAAAGAACAATATATCAACAAAATAATATCTTAACACTATGGCAGAAAACAAGAAAAGAGTCTATCGCTTCGGAGGCAAGAGCGCCGAAGGCGACGGCAAGATGAGAGAACTTCTCGGCGGCAAAGGTGCCAACCTCGCTGAAATGTGCCTGCTGGGTATTCCTGTACCCGCCGGCTTCACGATTACCACCGAATGCTGCACGGAATATTATGAACTGGGCGGTGGCTACACCCCTCAACTCCGCAAAGATGTGGCCGAGGCGCTGAAGGCGACCGAGGAGATTATGGGTATGAAATTCGGCGACCCGAAGAACCCCCTGCTCGTGAGCTGCCGCAGCGGCGCCCGCCAGAGTATGCCCGGTATGATGGACACCATCCTCAACATCGGTCTCTGCTCCGCCACCATCCCCGGTATGATTGCCAAGACCAACAACCCCCGTTTCGTGTATGACGCATACCGTCGTCTCATTATGATGTACTCCGACGTGGTGATGGAGAAAGCCGAAGGCATCGAGCCCAAGGACGGCCAGGCCATCCGCCAGCAGTTGGACAAGATGATGGAAGACCTCAAGGAAGCCAAAGGCTACAAATCCGACACCGAAATCACGGCCGATGAGTTGAAAGACCTCGCCGAGAAATTCAAAGTCCGCGTCAAGGAAGTGTTGGGCGAAGAATTCCCCGACTCCGCCGAAGCCCAGCTGTGGGGTTCCATCGGTGGCGTTTTCAAATCCTGGAACGGCAAACGCGCCATCAAATATCGTCAGATCGAAGGTATTCCCGATGATTGGGGCACCGCGGTCAACGTCCAGTCCATGGTCTTCGGTAATATGGGCGACACCTCCGCGACGGGCGTGGCTTTCTCCCGCAACCCGGCCAACGGTGACAACAAGTTCTATGGCGAATGGCTGATCAACGCCCAAGGTGAGGACGTGGTGGCCGGTATCCGTACCCCGAACCCCCTCAACAACGCGACCAAGAGCGCCCAGAACGCCCATCTCAAATCCCTCGAGGATGCGATGCCCGAGGTCTACAAAGAGTTGGATGACATCCGTCTCCACCTGGAAGACCACTTCAACGATATGCAGGACATCGAGTTCACCATTCAGGAAGGCAAACTCTGGATGCTCCAGTGCCGTATCGGCAAACGCACCGGTCTGGCCGCTCTGAATATGGCGATGGATATGCTCGAAGAAGGTATGATCGACGAGAAGACCGCCGTGATGCGTGTCTCCCCCGCCCAGCTCGACGAGATTCTCCACCCCATCCTCGATCCCGCTTCCGAGAAGAAAGCGACGGTCATCGCCCACGGTCTTCCCGCTTCCCCGGGTGGCGCCGTCGGTAAGATTGTCTTCACCAACGCCGACGCCGTGGCCGCTGCCGCCAAGGGCATCAAGACCATCCTCGTCCGCGAAGAGACCTCTCCCGAAGACGTCGAAGGTATGCGCGCCGCTGCCGGTATCCTTACGATGAAAGGCGGTATGACCTCCCACGCGGCCCTCGTCGCCCGTGGCTGGGGCAAATGCTGCATCGTGGGTTGCGAAGATATGAAGATCGACCTCGAGAACAAGACCGTCAGCTTCAAGGGCTCCGACAAGGTCTATAAGGAAGGCGAAGTCTTCTCGCTCAACGGCGCCAAAGGCGCTGTCTATGCGGAAGCCATTGACACGATGGACGCTACCGGCAACCCTCGCTTCGTCAAATTCATGGCCATCGCTGACAAGTTCCGCAAACTGGGCGTGCGCACCAATGCCGACACCCCCGAAGACGCGGCCCGCGCCCTTGCATTCGGCGCCGAAGGCATCGGCCTGTTCCGTATCGAGCACATGTTCTACGGCACCAACAGCGAGACCCCGCTCAGCAAACTGCGCAAGATGATTCTTTCCAAGACGGATGATGAGCGCCGCAAGGCCCTCGCCGAATTGGAGCCGTTTATGAAAGCCGCCGTCAAAGGCACGATGAAGGTGATGGATGGCAAGGAAGTGACCTTCCGTCTGCTCGATCCCCCTCTCCACGAATTCGTTCCTCAGACCCACGACAAGAAGGAAGCCCTCGCCGAAGAGCTCCACATCAGCGAAGCTGACATCGAGAAACGTGGCGAAGCCCTGCACGAGGTCAACCCGATGATGGGTCACCGCGGTGTCCGTCTGCACATCACCTACCCGATGATTTCTGAGACCCAGTTCCGCGCCATCTTCACGGCCGCCGCCGAATTGAAGAAAGAAGGCCTCAACCCGAAACCGGAAATCATGGTGCCTGTGACCATCTCCGAGCGTGAGCTCAAGTTCCAGAAAGCCATCTGCGAGCGCATCAAAGCCGAGGTCGAAGTCAAGACCAAACAGAACATCGAGTACAAGTTCGGTACGATGATCGAGATTCCTCGCGCCGCGCTGACCGCCGACCGTATGGCCCGCACCGCCGAGTTCTTCTCCTTCGGTACCAACGACCTCACCCAGATGACCTTCGGTTTCAGCCGTGACGACGTCAGCACCTTCATGGGCGACTACCTCGGCAACAAGATTCTGGACAACGATCCGTTCAAGACTTTGGACACCAAGTCCGTCGGCAAACTGGTCCAGTATGCTGTCGAAAGCGGACGCGAAACCCGCGGAGGCCTCAAATGCGGTATCTGCGGTGAGCACGGCGGCGACCCCGCCTCTGTCGAGTTCTGCCACAAGATTGGCTTGAACTACGTCAGCTGCTCGCCGTTCCGCGTGCCTATCGCCCGCCTCGCCGCCGCCCAGGCCGCTATCAAGAACGACAAGTAATCGAAAGCCCGGCTTGCCGGGTAAACCATCAAAAAAGAACTGGCCCGAAGGT
>CACZWF010000016.1 GCA_902784785.1 uncultured Bacteroidia bacterium | reverse complement strand
GTCCGTGGGTTTGCTTGACTTTAGCTGGAAGATGATCCGCCAGAATGAAAACCAGGTGAAAAACAGTTCCGGGAACAGTCTCGGGACGGGCTTCAACATCGACCTGCTGGCCATCCGCTTCGGAGCACATTTCTACCTGTGATGAAATTCTGGTTGCCGATAGCCCTCTGCGGCGTGCTGGTTGTCAGCTGCGCTTTCCCCAACGACCTGGATTATCCCCGGGTGGTCGGGAACATCGTGGCGCTGGAGCTGGAAGACGCCCGGGAAGTGCGCATCGATCCCGGCGCGCGGGAGGTGTCCGTCGTCCTGGAGGAGTGGGCCGACCCGGGCCGCGTGAAGGTGAAGGAGTGCGTGCTGACGGACGGGGCCACCTGCTCCGACCTCGGAGAATGGCTGGACCTCACCCGGCCCCTGAAGGTGGTGCTGCATACTTATCAGGACTATGAATGGACCATTTCCGCCACCCGGCCCATCGAGCGCTATGTCCGTTGCACCGGGCAGGTCCAGGACGCCCAGTTTAATCTGGAGACCCGGAGCGTGTATGTGTATCTTCCTGATACGCAGCCGCTCGCGGCCGTGACGTTCGAGGCTATGAAACTGGAGCCGCAAGGATCCCGCATCACGAGTACGACCGGTTACGAAAGCGACTTTCAGCACATTTCCCTTGTCACCCGCGACGTGTCCTTCCCGATGACGCTGGATTGCGTCATGGAGCGGAGCTTCTTCGTGGAATGGGCCGGCGAAGAGATCGAGTGGCATCTCAAGGCCTTGCAGATGAAAGTGGAGACGGCCGTGAGCGAGGTGGACGCCCATTGCTATTCGGCCCGCGTGCGCGGCGTCTTTGCCTCCGACGGATCCGACGTGGCCGTGGAATACAGGAAGGCCGGTGACGCCGGCTGGACGGCCGACATCAGCATCGGTAAGTGGATTTCCCCGCAGTTCGCCGGCCGTATCGGCTATCAGAGAGGTGTTGTCAAGGATTGGACATCCGCTCCTCGTTTTGGCAGGACGGCAGGTCTCGGCACCTACAATGGCGCCCAGATGTATGCCAACCAATATCAGTTCGGATATGTCCACGCCGATGTGCTTTGGAATTTGCTCAATACGGTCATCGGCTACGACGAGTATCGTGTCTATGATTTGATTCCTTATGTCCACACCGGACAATACACGACCTACTTTGACGGAAACCGTCAGCGTGAGTTTGCGGCCGGTGTCGGTATTCTCAACAACTTCAACTTCTCTTCGAAGTGGACCGCGTTCGCCGATCTTCGTCTCTTCTCCCTCAAGGGCGAGTCTGTGGGCAAACAGGACGACAAGGCCTTCAGCGCAACGCTCCTGGCCGGTCTCACCTATAACATCGGTCAGAGCGCGTTCCGTACGGCCAACCGCCTCAACACCCTCGACCGCACCGGTAAACTCAAGGGTGAGAAGGTCAAGGTCGAGACCGGACTTCCGCCGTTCCTGGCCAACCGTATTTTCGACAACATCTTCATTTCCGCAGCCGTGGGTACCAATATGCTGGGTGAGTTGAAGAGTGATTCCGAACTGGGTGCCAGCTTCGGTTTCGACATCAACTTCGGCAAGTGGTACAATCCTTACTTCGGAAACCGCATCGGTGTGTTGGGTACTTCGCTCAGCCAGACGGTCAAACAAGCCCGTCAGGGTATCACCAGCGGCCCCGATCAGTTCGGCGGCTACAAGTACAATTCCCGCTTCTACTATCTGCACGCCGACTTCATGTGGGAGGCGACCAATACCATCGGCGGTTACAAGCGCGACCGCATCTGGTCCGTCGTTCCTTACGGACACTTCGGATTCGCCCAGAACTTCTATACGAACGGGACGTCCTTCAAACGTGAGTTTGCCTACGGTGTCGGTCTCTTGAACAATATCCGCATCATCGACAAGCTCAAAGCGTTTGCCGACCTTCGTTTCACTACGATGAGCGGCCGCTTTGTCCGTCAGCAGGGAGTGATGCCCGTCATTACCTCCTTGTTCGCCGGTCTTACCTATGACCTCAACAAGAACTACTGGCAGTCTTATACGGAAGGCACCGAAAACCAGTATGTCCTCAAGACTTTCCGCGAAGGCTGGTTCATCGGTTTGTCCGGCGGTATTGCTTTCGCGGCTGAAGGCGGACAGTCGATGGGCGCCAACACGGTGCCGACCGGCAATGCCGAGTTCACCTTTGGTAAGTGGTTCTCTCCGGACTTCGGCGGCCGTATCGGCTTCCAGGCCGGCACCCTCTCCGAGCTGCTTGATTCTTCCCGCGACGGTGCCAGCACGACGTCTGACAATCAGGCATTCAAGAGCGTTCTTTCCTTTGGTTATGCGCATGCCGACTTGATGTGGGATATGTTCAACACCTTTATGGGGCCGAATCCGGAACGTAAATGGGATTTGATTCCTTACGCTCACAGCGGCTTTATCCGCACCAATAAGGTGACGGGGCGCAAATTTGCCAACGGCCTTACCGGCGGTCTCGGTCTGTTTGCCAACGTCCATCTTGACGAAGAGTTCGGACTCTTTGCCGACGGTCGTCTCTATTGCCTCAAGAGCAATACCCTGGGCAAGCGCGAAGGTTTTGCTTTCGCTTCGACCATCAACCTCGGTGTGTCCTACAATTTCGGTGGCAAGAACTGGAAGAAAGCGACCGAATACAAACCGGATGGCAAGAAAGAGCACTTCGAGAAAGACTACCGCAGCTTCGCTTTGGCGACCAACGTTCTTTCTTGGCTGAATCTGGGAACCATCAACATCGAGGCGCAGTATGAGATTGCGCGTCACTGGACCTTGGAAGGCAAGATCAAGTACAATCCTTGGACGCTTAACAAGAGTGTGAACGGACAATTCCAGGAGAATCAACGCGGCTTCGCCATGGGTGCGCGCTGGTGGCCTTGGTATTCCTTCGCCGGCTGGTGGATCGGCATGGACGCCCAATACAAGAACTACCGTACGGGCGGTCTGGCTTGGTTCAAGACTCCGGAAGAGGGCAATGCGCTGGGTGCCAGCCTCGGCTTCGGTTACTCCGTGCTGATTACCAAGTGGTTCAACCTCGACTTCGGTATCAGCGGCTGGGCCGGTCACAAGTTCTTCACCAACTATGAAGACTCCCAGTTCCTCACCCCGACGAACAAAGGCAACAAGTGGTTCGTTGCTCCGAACGAACTCTCCGTCTCCGCCGTCTTCATCTTCTAACGAAGAAAACAAAGTAAAGAAAAAGCCTTCCGGTCAGTCAGGAAGGCTTTTTTGTTATAAGAACGCGGCTTATTTGTATAACTCCTCCGGTCCTTTTTTCCAGACTTCGGGCGCCTCGATACGAGGGTCTGCCACGAGGATGTCCAGGCTGCGGGGTACTTTGTGAATCACGCAGGTGAGAATAAATTCTTTTTGTATTTCCAGGGTGTAAGGCATGGCCATCGCGATTTCGTGGCCGTGGTCTTTGAAGCGCAAGAAGGTATAGGGATAGCCCAGCTTGTCAAAGCGCTCTGCCAAACGGCTGGAGCCGAACCATCCGAGGCTGAAAAAGACCATTTGGTCGTAGTTGACCAATTTATCTGCCGTTCCGTGCAGAAAGAGCGTGGGGGCAGGGTCGGAATAGGGATACTTGACTGGGCCGTTTGTGGAGTAGATAGCGCCTGCAAAAGCGATGACACCGGCGAAACGGAATCCTTCCGGCAACACAGAGGCGCACGGAGTGCGGTTGGCTCTTTCGTAATCGGCCTGCAGGACGGTGATCGCTCCGGCGGAAGAGCCGGCCAGAACGATATTGTCCGTGTCGATGCCCAGTTCTTCCGTATTTTCCCGCAAGAAAAGGATGCTGCTGAACAAGTCTTCCACCGCCATGTGAATGGCTTTGTCCAGCAGGTTGCGTTGGGCGATGCCCATTTTCTTGACATCTTTCAGCCCCAGACGATAATCGATGGACACGACGCGGTATCCGTCTTGGCACAGCGACTCGAACCACTTTTTGTAAAAGTCCAAGTCACGGCTTCCATTTTTGAAACCGCCCCCGAAGACGAATAGGATGGTGGGCTTGTTGGCCGTCGTGATGCTGTCGATCTGAACGGTCGCAGCCGTACTGTCCAGCGGCTCATAAATATCCAAAAACAGGTCTTGTCCGTCTTTCTGGGCGAAGAGATAAGTCCCGCTGGGTTCTATTTCAGCGTGGAGATTCTGGCCCAGGAGACCGAAGAAAACCAAGAAGAATAATACTTTTTTCATTTAAAGCGTATTTATTTGTTCACAAAGATACTTAGATTTTTTAATTCCTTATATTTTTTGTATCTTTGCCTACTATGAAAATGGCTTAAATCGCAAAAGAACGGCCTTACAAACGATTTTTTAAAAACGATGCCGGGTTGCGGCAGCCCTTAAGGATTTTAATATGGATATCAACGACGAATTGACGGATCAAAACGAGGTGGAAGAAGTTCCCCAAGGTAGAATTGAACGAGTCAACATCGACCAGCAGATGCGTTCGGCCTACATCGATTATTCGATGTCCGTAATCGTGTCTCGCGCTCTCCCGGATGTACGGGACGGTTTGAAACCGGTGCAGCGGCGCGTGCTGTTCGGCATGGACAAACTCAGCCTCAACTATTCGGCGGCGACGATGAAGTCCGCCGGTATCGTGGGTGAGGTAATGGGTAAGTATCACCCGCACGGCGACTCCAGTATTTATGAGACGATGGTGCGTCTGGCGCAGGATTGGAATCTTCGTTATCCTTTGGTCAAAGGCCAGGGTAACTTCGGTTCGATGGATGGTTATTCCGCTGCGGCCATGCGTTACACCGAGGCCAAATTGGAGCGCGTGTCCGCCGAGGTGCTGGCCGACCTGTACGAAGATACGGTCGATATGGTCAAGAACTTTGACGAGCGTTACGATGAGCCGACGGTCCTACCCACCAAGATTCCTCTCTTGCTGGTCAACGGTTCTTCCGGTATTGCGGTCGGTATGGCGACCAATATGGCTCCCCACAACCTGGGTGAGTGCTGCGACGCCATCTGTGCCTATATCGACAATCCGGACATCGACGTGGATGGCCTGATGCAGTATATCAAGGGTCCGGACTTCCCGACCGGCGGCATTATCCGCGGCGTTCAGGGTATCCGCGAGGCCTTCGAGACCGGTCACGGCCGCATCGTCATCCGCTCCAAGGCGGACATCGAGGTGGCCCCCAACGGCATCGAGACCATCGTCGTCACCGAGGTTCCCTATATGGTGAACAAAAAAGAGATGATCAAGAAAATCGCCGACCTGGTCCGCGACGGGAAAATCGAGGGCATCGCCGAAATCAACGACTTCTCCAACCGCAAGGGTGTCAACATCGCGATTCGCCTCAAGAAAGGCGCCAACAGCGGTGTCGTGCTGAATATGCTCTATAAACTGAGCCCGCTTCAGTCCAGTTTCTCGGTCAACAATGTGGCCATCGTCAAGGGACGTCCCCGCACGCTCAATTTGCGCGACCTGATCGAGAGTTTCGTCTCCCACCGCCACGAAATCATCATCCGCCGGACCAATTTCCGTCTGGCCAAGGCCCAGGCCCGCCTCCATATCTTGGAAGCGATGCTCAAGGCCATTGATTTTATCGACGAGGTGATTTCCATCATTCGCGGCAGCGAGACCGTCGATTTGGCCAAGACCCGTTTGATGGAGCGTTTCTCCTTCTCCGAGATTCAGGCGAATGCTATCGTGGAAATGAAGCTCCGCGCGTTGGCCGGGCTCGAAAGAGAGAAACTGCAGGCCGAGTTCGACGAGTTGAACAAGGCTGTCGCCGATTACCTCGACATCCTGGGCAGCGAAACGCGCCAGATGGCTATCATCAAGGAAGAGACCCAGGAAATCAAAGAGAAATATGCAGACCCTCGCCGCAGCGTGATTGTTCCCGACGAAGGCGAGTTCAATCCCGAAGACTTCTATGCTTCCGAGGATGTGGTTATCACCATTTCCCACCTGGGTTATATCAAGCGTACCAGCCTGACCGAATACCGCACCCAGCACAGGGGTGGTACCGGCAAGAAGGGGAGCGGTACCCGCGATGAGGACTTCCTCGAACACATTTTCGTGGCGCATATGCACTCCACGCTCCTGTTGTTTACCACCTTGGGCAAGTGCTATGCCGTCAAAGTCTATCAGTTGCCGGAGGGCGCCCGCGCCTACAAGGGCCGTCCCATCCAGAACCTGCTGGGCATTGCAGAGGACGAGGCCGTCCGCGCGTATCTGTCGGTGAAAGACCTGAAAGACCGCGAATTTACCGAGAACAACTATGTCGTTCTTTGCTCCAAGAAGGGTATCATCAAGAAGACCACGCTGGCCGCTTATGCCAATGTGCGCGCCAAGGGTATCATCGCCCTGACGATCCGCGAAGGCGACGAATTGCTGTCCGCCGAATTGACCAATGGTAACAGCCAGATCTATCTGGCCGCCCGCGAAGGCCGTTGCGTGCGTTTCGAAGAAAGCGACGTGCGTCCGATGGGCCGTACGGCTGCCGGTGTGCGTGGTATCCGCCTGGCCAGCGAAGAGAACGAGGTGGTCAGCATTGTCTGCTACGACCGCAACGCCGAAGACGCCGCCGAGCATTCCGCCCTGGTGGTCAGCGAAAACGGTTACGGCAAACGCAGCGACTTCGAAGAATACCGTCTGACCAACCGTGGCGGGCAGGGCGTCAAGACCTTGAACATCACGGAGAAGACCGGAAAGGTCGTCGCGTTGGTCAATGTGACGGTCGACAATGACTTGATGATTATCACCCAGTCCGGTCTGACCATCCGTCTGGCGGTTTCGACCATCAGTGAACAGGGCCGTGCCACCCAGGGTGTACGTCTGATCAATCTGCGGGAGGGCGACAGCATCGCTTCCGTCACGGTGGTTCCCAAGGAAGAAGAGGAAGAGACCGTGCAGGAGGGAGAAGCCGCCGAGGAACAGTCTTTGCAGAATGAGACAGGCTCCAACGAGTAAAAATACTTATTAATATTCAAAACAATGAAAAAAACGTTGATTTTATTGTCCGCCGCTTTGATGCTGCTGTCAATGCCGATGATGGCCCAGGACCTCGCCAAGTTGGCCAAAAACATCGAAAAGGCTGTTGCCAACACGGAAAATCCCAAGAAGGCATCCAATCCGGATACCTGGATGAAGTTGGGCAAAGAATATATCAAGGCATATGAGGCAACGTTGGGAACCGGCCTTCTCAACACCCCGAAGGAACAGATTGCTCTGATGATGGGTGATTTGAAGCCGATTTCCTCCGAGATGGTCACGCTGGAAGGCAATGCCTATCAGAAAGACTCTTATGCATGCTTCGATTATTACTATCGCAACAATGTGCTCGTGATGACGGTCCCGACCAAATCCGCCGTTGAAGACCCGCTCGGCAAAGCCTACGAGGCTTTTGTCAAAGCCCGTGAGTTGGACGACAAAGGGAAAAAGACCAAGGATCTCGCCGCGGCTGTCAAGCAGATTGTCGATTATGATTCTCAACAGGCCTACTTCCAGTACAATCTGGGTAACAAAGCCGAAGCGGCCCGCTTGTTTGAGCAGGCGGCTAAGGCCTCTTCGTTTGGAGACCCCGTCGTTTTTGATGGCGGCTGTATGAGCAATGCCGGTTTGCTGTATGCCCAGTCGGGCGATTTGGATGCGGCGCAGCGCTGCTTCGAACAGTGCCTGGCCAACAATTTCTATGACGAAGAAGGAAAGGTTTTTGCCCATCTTTCCGACATCGCCGCCCGCAAAGAGGACAAGGCCGCTCAGTTGAACTATTTGAAGCAAGGTTTCGAGAAATTCCCCTCCAGCCAGGCGATTATCATCGGTTTGATCAATACCTATCGTGCCGGTGGTGAGGATCCCAAGGAGATCTTCATTTTGTTGGACAAAGCGAAAGTGAACGACCCGAACAATGCGTCCCTCTATTCTACCGAAGGTGACATTCACAAAGAGTTGAAAGAAGACGAAGCGGCTATCGCGTGCTATCGCAAAGCGTCCGAAGTTGATCCCAAGTTCCCGTACGGTTATGTAGGTGAAGGCCTGCTCTTGTACGAGCGTGCCATCGAGTATGCCACCCTGGCCAACGAGGCCGTTGCGGATGCGGATTATCGCAAGTATCTGGCCCTCTACGAGGAAACGATGCCCAAGGCCATCGAACCTTTCGAAAAAGCGTTTGAACTGGCTGCCGACAATCCCAAACTGCAAAATGGCGTAGCGGAGTACCTCAAGAACATCTACTATCGCTTCTCGAGCGAAAACGAAACGTATATGGCGGGATATAAGAAATACAATGATTTCCTCAAAGCCCAGTAATCGTTTCGTTTCTGTATTATCTCTGATTGCAGGCCGGATTCTTCCGGTCTGCATTATCTTTGTGTTGACCCTGTCCCTTTCTTCTTGCGATTTTCTGCGCAAGATGGCGGGTCGTCCGACGAGTTCCGAACTGGCCTTGCTGGAAAAAAAGCGGGACAGCCTGGAGATTGAGCGTCGGCTCAAACACAAGCGCCCGGCCGTCCCGGCGACGGATACGGCGAGTGTCGCTGCAGCCGATACCTCGGCGAGCGTTGCGACTGCCGACACCTTAGCGCAGGCCGGCGGAGCCCAGCCTGGCGGGGAGCCCGTTACGGACGCTTCGCAAATCCAGACCTTGAAGGCGGGTTGCGGCCATGTGTTGTTGTACAATCTTTCTCGTTTCCGGGGAAGCAGGCAGGCGAGTGAACTCTTCTATATCATCGCCGGTACGTTCAAGGAGGCCGAGAATGCGGAGCGCTATGTCGCCCGTCTGCAACGGGGCGATCTTCCGCAGGCCCGGGCGCTCACGCTGGGCAACGGTTACACTCTTGCGGCCGTTATGGGCAGCAGTGACGCCGGCCTGGTGCTTCGTTTTATGACGGAACATAAGGCAGAACTTCCGCCCGAAGCGTGGATATTAATCAACAACCTTCGATGAGACGGCTCTGGCTTCTTGCTTTATTGCTGGCTGCTCCCCTGCTTCATGCGCAATATCGGGACGATGTTTCGCTGGAGTCCTTGTATGACTCCGACGGGGTTGCGGCGTTGAAGGCAGATGTTTCTTACATTTGCTCACCGGCGCATCGGGGTCGGAAAGCCGGTTCTCCCGGTGAAAAAGATGTCGCCCGTTATGTCTTTGGAGAAATGGAAAAGGCCGGTTTGGTCATGCTGTCTTCCGAAGAAGGAGATGTCTTCGGCATCCAGGGCGAGAAAGACACTTTGATTTCTCGCAATGTCATCGGAGTTCTGGCGGGTTCGGATGAAGTTTTGCGCAACCGTTACATCGTAATCGGGGCGCACATGGACCATCTGGGCACCTATCAGATGATGCGGGACGGAGTTCCGGAAGAGGTGGTCTATCCGGGTGCGAACGGCAATGCTTCCGGGCTGGCCGGCCTGCTGGCTTTGGCCCGGCATATTTCCGCGACGGGTACTGCCTTCAAAAAAAGCATCATCTTCATCGCATTCGGGGCCGGTTGCGACTCTTTTGCCGGCGCCTGGTATTTCTTGAACCGCAGTTTCGAGGATGTCAAGAATATCGATTTCATGATTAATCTCGATATGCTCGGCTATGGCAGCCAGGGATTCTATGCCTATACTTTCTCCAATGCCGATTTGAACCGCGCCATCGAGGCCACTTCCCGTGATTTGCAGCCCGTCAAGCCCGTCCTGAGCTCGTTGGAACCCTATCCTTCGGACCACCGGGCTTTCTATTCCAAGGAGATTCCCTCCGTGCTTTTTACGACAGGGCGGTATTCCAGCCACAACACCCCCCGGGACACGCCCGAAGAGTTGGACTGGAACAATATGGAACTCCAGTTGGAATATATCTACAACTTCGTCCGCGACCAGGCGTCCAATACGGCCTCTATCGATTTCATCGAGCCGCAAATCGAAGCAACACAGGAGGAAGACACCATTTACGGCTATTATGATTGCGATGTTCCGCCCATCTTCCTGGGTTCTCCCAAGATTGACCGCTTTATGCAGGATTGGGTGTATCGCTATGTCAAATATCCCGAAAGCGCCATCCGGGACGGGGTGCAAGGAACAGTGCAGGTGAATTTTATCATCGAGAAAGACGGCAACGTCAGCAACGTGCGCATCGTCCGTTCCTGCGACGAACGGCTGGACGAGGCCGCGATGAATATAGTCCGGATTTCTCCCAAGTGGAAGCCGGCCCGTATGCACGGCAGAAAGGTCCGCTGTACGCTGACTATTCCCATTGAATTTATATTGAAAAGAAAATAGAGTATGGAGTACAATTTCAAAGAAATTGAGAAGAAGTGGCAAGACTGGTGGAGCCGCAACAAGACGTTTCAGGCGGATAACGACTCTTCCAAGCCGAAGTATTATGTCCTCGATATGTTTCCGTATCCCTCCGGGGCGGGATTGCACGTAGGGCATCCGCTGGGATATATCGCCAGCGATATCTTTGCGCGCTACAAACGCTTGTGCGGATTCAACGTACTGCATCCGATGGGATATGACGCATTCGGACTTCCCGCCGAACAATATGCCATCCAGACCGGACAGCATCCGGCGGAGACCACTCGGAAAAACATCGACCGCTATCGCAGCCAGATGGACCGCATCGGCTTTAGTTTCGACTGGTCCCGCGAGGTCCGTACCTGCGATCCGGCTTATTACAAATGGACGCAGTGGGCTTTCCTGAAAATGTTCGCCAGTTGGTATGACCGCAGCCTGGACCAAGCCCGTCCCATCTCTGAACTGGAGGCGATTTTCGCCAAGGACGGCAGCCGGGGAGCGGATGCCGCCGGTACGCAGGATTTGGATTTCAGTGCCTCGGAGTGGCTGGCTTACGACGCCAAGAAAAAGGCGGAAGTGCTGATGAACTACCGCATCGCCTATCAGGGAGAGACCACCGTCAACTGGTGTCCGGCCCTGGGTACGGTGCTCGCCAACGACGAGGTGAAAGAAGGTGTTTCCGAGCGGGGGGAACTTGCCGTCACGCTCCAATGTAACCCACGCAGCGCCTACCGTGGCACGGCCCGTCTGCTCGATGACCTGGAGGCCTTGGAGTGGACCGATTCGCTCAAAGACATGCAGCGCAACTGGATTGGTCGCAGCCAGGGCGCCGAAATGGTCTTCAAAGCCCTCAATGGCGACCAGGCCTACGATATGACCATTTTCACCACGCGGGCCGACACCGTTTTCGGCGTGACCTTCATGGTGCTGGCTCCCGAGAGCGAATGGGTGGCCAAACTTACGACGGCCGAACAGGCCGGCGCCGTGGCCGAGTACCTCGACCAGGTCAAGAAAAAGACCGAACGCGAGCGCATTTCCCAGACGCACAAGGTGACCGGCGTGTTCTCCGGTTCTTATGCCATCAATCCGCTGACGGGCGTCAAGGTTCCCGTGTGGATTTCCGAATATGTCCTCTCCGGCTATGGCACGGGCGCGATTATGGCCGTGCCGGCGCACGACAGCCGCGACTATGCATTCGCCAAACACTTCAACTTGCCCATCATCCCCTTGATCGAGGGTTGCGATGTGAGCGAGCAGAGTTTCGACGCCAAGGAAGGCATTATGTGCAACAGCGGTTTCCTCAACGGCTTGACGGTCAAAGAGGCGATTCCCGCCGCCATCGACTATGTGGAGGCGCACGGGATTGGCAAGCGCAAAATCAACTACCGTCTGCGGGATGCCATCTTCTCGCGGCAGCGTTACTGGGGCGAACCGTTCCCCATCTATTTCAAGGACGGCGTCGCCACGCCGATGTCCGAGGATGCCCTGCCGTTGGAATTGCCTTCTATCGGCAACAACTACAAACCCACGGAAACCGGCGAGCCCCCGTTGGCCCGCGCCGAAGGTTGGGAGATTGACGGATGTCCCCTCGAGAAGAACACGATGCCCGGTTTTGCCGGCTCCAGCGCCTATTATCTCCGCTATATGGACCCGCACAACGACCAGGCCCTCGTCAGCCCGGAGGCCAACAACTACTGGCGCAATGTGGACTTGTATGTGGGCGGCACCGAGCACGCGACCGGCCACTTGATTTATTCCCGCTTCTGGAACAAGTTCCTCTACGATTTGGGCTATATCTGCGAGAAAGAGCCTTTCAAGAAGCTCATCAACCAGGGTATGATCCAAGGCCGCAGCAATTTCGTCTATCGCATCAAAGGGACCAATACCTTCGTTTCCCTGGGCTTGAAAGACCAGTACGATACGACCGAATTGCACGTGGACGTGAATATTGTACACAATGACAAATTGGATCTGGAGGCCTTCCGTGCCTGGCGTCCGGACTATGCCAATGCCGAATTTATCCTCGAAGACGGGGAGTATGTCTGCGGCTACGGCGTAGAAAAGATGAGCAAATCCATGTACAATGTCGTCAATCCCGATATGATCTGCGACACCTACGGTGCCGATACCCTTCGTCTATACGAGATGTTCCTCGGCCCCATCGAGCAGAGCAAGCCGTGGGACACCAAAGGTATCGACGGCATCAGCCGCTTCCTCAAACGCCTGTGGCGTATGTTCTACGACCGTGACAATTTTGTCGTGACGGACGAGAAGCCGACCCCGGCCCAACTGAAGAGCCTGCACAAACTGATCGGCAAAGCCCGCGAGGACATCGAGAACTTCTCCTACAATACGACGGTGAGTGCGTTTATGATTGCCGTGAACGAACTTGGTGACTGCCACTGCCGCGCCATTCTGGAGCCGCTCATCATCGTGCTTTCCCCGTTCGCCCCGCACATCGCCGAAGAGTTGTACCACGCTTTGGGACACGAAGAGAGCATCAGTTTTGCTTCTTTCCCCGAATATGTGGCCGAATACACCCGGGAAGACAATTGCACCTATGCCATCTCTTTCAACGGAAAAACGCGTTTTACCCTGGAGATGGCCAAGTCGCTTGCTCCCGCCGAAGTGGAGGCCCAGGTCCGTGCGATGGACCAGACCGCCAAGTATGTCGGAGAGGGACAGATTGTCAAAGTAATCGTCGTTCCGGGCAAAATCGTCAACATTGTTGTCCGTTAAAAATCTTTTACCCCTCCGCAAAAAAGTTGCAAATTCACAACAAATTCGGAAAAAAGGTCAAGAAAAAGAAAAATCGACAAAAAAATCAAAATGTTTTGCAAGAGGGTCGTCAAAGTTTTTCTGGCGACCTTCTTCTTTTCTATTTTTGCCAAAAACGGCTTATGGAAACGGACGGTATTTTGTTGATTTTAACCTCGGAGCGAGTCTTGTGTCTGCTGTTCTCCGTTGTGGTTTTTGTTATGCTGGTGTATTTGCTGATTCGGTTGGAGGGGGCTTCAGCCACCCATCTTTGGTTTCCGGTGTTGAAGATGGTCGTGATGTTGGCCGCCATTATCCAATCCGTTCTTTTGCTGACGGCGACCTATTCGCGTGTGGCGTTTTTGACGGCCCTTCTGTTGGTTGGATTGCTCGTCCTCATCTTGCGTCCCGACTATGTCCAACACTCCCCGCCGATTTTTCTGCTGACCCTGCTGGCCCTAGTTGCGTTCCCGATTGTTGATTTTACGTCAAAGACGGATGCGATGGTGGTGCTGGCGTTCTCTTTTCTGCTGCTTTCATCTGTCGTCGAGTATGGTTTTGCCGCCTGGTTTTTTATCCACAAAACGGCCGATGTCCGGCTGACGCAAGTGTCCGTTATGGTGGAAACGCAAGTTTTCAAGCTGGTGGCCATCGCCCTTTATGCGCTGGCGCTGCTGGCCTGGTATCTGGGTTGGGAGGATGTGGGGATGGCTGCATTGGTGGCCTTTGTAATGCACGTGTCCTTTCTGGTCTGGGCCTGCTGCCTGGGTCGCGGCCAGGTCTTTCACCCGATTTCGATGGAAACCTTGAGCCGGGAAATCCTCAAGAATTTTGGGGTGGAAATCCTTTTGGGTATGGAGAACGACAGTTGCGGCCAGGGCATTTATCAACGCCTGTGCTACTATTTTGAAAAAGAAAAGCCATTTCTGGATCCGGATTTGACCGTGGGAGAGGTGTCCCGTGCCTTGTTTACCAACAAAGTCTATCTGGGAAAAGCGATCAAACACTATGCGCATCTCAACTTTCCCCGTTTTGTCAATCGCTACCGGGTGCGACACGCCCAAACCCTTTTTAAGGCCAACCACAATTTGAAGGTTACGCAGTTGTTCATGATGTCCGGCTTCAAGACCAAGGCGACCTTCGATGTTGCTTTCCACTTTGAAACCGGGGAAAGCCCCAAAGAGTGGTGCGATTTTGTGCGTTCAAAAGGCAAATAATTTTTATCTTTGTCAATCTTATCGGTCAATTTAAGTTTTATGGCAGACGAAAAAATCATTTTCTCGATGAACGGGGTGGGAAAAATTCTTCCCCACAACAACAAAGTCATCCTTAAGGATATCTACTTGTCTTTCTTCTACGGTGCCAAAATCGGTATCATCGGTCTGAACGGATCGGGTAAATCCACGCTGATGAAAATCATCGCGGGGGTGGAGAAATCCTATCAGGGCGAAGTGGTCTGGGCGCCCGGTTACAGCGTCGGTTACCTGGAACAGGAGCCGCAGATGGACCCGGACAAGACGGTTCTGGAGGTCGTGCAGGAAGGAGTCCAGGAGGTGATGGACCTGTTGAAAGAGTACGAGGAAGTGAACCTGAAGTTCTGCGAACCCATGTCCGACGACGAAATGAACGCGTTGATCGAGCGGCAGGGCGAACTTACCGAGAAAATCGAGCATTGCGACGGCTGGGAAATCGACGCCAAACTGGAGCGTGCGATGGACGCCTTGCAGTGTCCGCCTTCCGATGCGAAGGTTTCGACCTTGAGCGGGGGAGAGCGTCGCCGCGTGGCCCTGTGCCGTCTGTTGCTCCGTCAGCCGGACGTGCTCTTGCTCGATGAGCCGACCAACCACCTCGACACCGAGAGCGTGCAGTGGCTGGAGGCCCATCTGCAGCAATACAAGGGTACGGTCATCGCCGTCACCCACGACCGTTATTTCCTCGACAATGTGGCCGGCTGGATTCTGGAACTGGACCGGGGAGAGGGGATTCCCTGGAAAGGAAATTATTCCTCCTGGCTCGACCAGAAGACCAAACGCCTGGCGATGGAGGAGAAGCAGGAGAGCAAGCGCCGCAAGACCCTCGAACGCGAGTTGGAATGGGTGCGGATGGCCCCCAAGGCCCGTCAGGCCAAGAGCAAAGCCCGTTTGGGTGCGTACGAGAAACTGGCCAACGAGGACTCGCTGCAGAAAGAACAGAACTTGGAAATCTATATTCCCAACGGCCCCCGTCTGGGCGACAAGGTCATCTCCTTCAGCGGGGTGTCCAAGAGTTACGGGGACAAACTGCTCTATGAGAACCTGTCCTTCGTGCTTCCGCCGGCAGGCATCGTGGGCGTTATCGGCCCGAACGGCGCGGGTAAAACCACGCTGTTCCGCCTAATCATGGGCCTGGAAAAACCCGATACCGGCTCCATCGACATCGGTCCGACGGTCAAAATCGCGTATGTGGACCAGCAGCACAAGAGCATCGATCCCGACAAGACCGTGTATGAGACGATTGCGGACAATTCCGAATTTGTCCGGCTGGGCAACCGGGAAATCAACGCCCGCGCCTATGTGTCGCGTTTCAATTTCTCCGGCGCGGATCAGGAAAAACTCTGCGGCATTCTTTCCGGCGGTGAGCGTAACCGCCTGCATCTGGCTTTGACCCTGAAGGACGAGGGCAATGTCCTCCTGCTCGACGAGCCGACCAATGATGTGGATGTCAACACCATCCGGGCCCTGGAAGAAGGTTTGGAGCGTTTCGCGGGTTGTGCCGTCGTCATTTCCCACGACCGTTGGTTCCTCGACCGCATTTGCACGCACATTCTCGCTTTCGAGGGAGATTCACAGGTCTATTTCTTCGAGGGTTCCTACTCCGAATATGAAGTGAACAAGAAGATGCGTCTGGGTGCGGATGCCACTCCCAAGCGTTTCAAATACAAAAAACTCGTTTAGCTTCGTCCGAGGCTTTTAATTGTTTTGCCAATGAACAAGATTCTGAAATACGCCATTCGTTCCATCAAATATTTTATCTATCTCGGCTGCTTTCTGGTGCTGGTGCTCTTCATCCTTTCCCGCTTGGGAATGGTCGAGTGGGATGTGAACAAGATGTTCGAGGACGGCATGCAGTCCGTCTGGAAAATCGTGATTATGCTGGCGGCCATCGCCTTCATCTATCCCTATGTCGGTTTTCAGCGCCGGATGGCGATGATTAACGGCAGTTGGGCGGAGCGTCGTGATGAAATCGTCACCGTTTTTGAAGACAAGGGCTACAAGTTGCTTCGCGAATCCGAGGACGGGGCCGTTTTCCGCCGTCGTTCCCTCGTTTCCCGCTTTACCCGTATGTTCGAAGACGATATCGTCGTTACCCAGGCTTTCGGTGCCTTCGAGTTGGAAGGCCTACGCAAAGACATCGTCCGCCTTACGATGCACCTTGAATACAAACTCGGAGAGAAAGAGGACGCTTAAAACAACGTCGGCTCGAGCTGCTTGAGGTGGAAGGATTTGCGGTGGTGAGGCGTGAATCCGAACTCGAGAATGGCGGCGATATGGTCGGGAGTGGGGTAGCCCATATTCTTTTCCCAGCCGTATTGGGGGTATTCCTTCGCCAGTTGCGTCATGTATTCGTCCCGCCAGGTCTTGGCGAGTACGCTGGCCGCAGCGATGCTGGCATATTTTCCGTCTCCCTTGACGACGCAGGTATAGGGGATTTTTTCTTCCATGGGATAGAATCGGTTGCCGTCCACCAATAGAAATTCGGGACGGACGCTCAGGCGACGCACGGCGCGCTGCATGCCGGTAATGGAGGCTCGCAGGATATTCAATTGGTCGATTTCCTCGGCGCTGACAGCCTCGACCGCCCAGGCGACGGCTTCTTTTTCAATCACCTCCCGTAACAGCTCCCGGTCTTTGCGTTTCATCTGCTTGGAGTCGTTCAGCAACGGATGATGAAAGTCCGGCGGAAGGATGACGGCGGCAGCATATACCGGACCCACAAGCGGTCCACGTCCGGCCTCGTCCAGCCCGGCCTCTATCCGGCCGGCTTCCATATAAGGGGGCAGTGTGATGTTTTTGGGGGGCATCTGAACACGTCAGTCTTTTATAAGGATGCGTCCCTGCGGATGGGCATAACGAGCCGGAACCACGCCTTTACAGTCTTTTTCCAAAAACAGTGATACGATGCGCGTATCCGGAGGGGAGAGGCGCTTGAGAACCGGACAGTCGCACAGGGCCGTATTGCCATCCCCGCCGTTCAGGATATAGTCGTTGATGGCAACGCTATAGTGGCGTTTTTCATCCAAGGGCCGGTATTGTCCGTCGGCATCGAGCACCTCCACGGACGCGATGTGATACGGCTGCTCTTGGGCAGGACGGGCAATGGTATAGCGGAGTCCGGAGACTTGCATGAAACCGCCGCTTTCCACGGGATAGAGCTGGAGGCCGTTTCCGAGAACTTGACGGATTTGGTGCCCGGAGGCGGAAATGACACAGAGGACATTGTGGTAGGGCAGGGTGTCGAACAAGTCGTGATAGGTCAGGGTTCCGGCCGGAAGAGTCTCCCGCAGGTTGCCGCCGTTGATCAATGCGATGTCCGCCCCGCTGGCTTGGCGCAGTGCGTCGGTCACGAAATCCCCCAGATTGGTTTCCTGGTTGCGGACCAGACGTTTTCCGTGTCCGTCATCAGCGAGCAGGCTGAAGGCGCTCTTCCCGATAACCCGGTTCAACAGGTCGTCCGTCAAAACCTTGATGCTATCCAAAGTCGCCTGCACTTTCTCGCTGCGGTAAGGGATGTCTTTTACGCGAAGGGTTTCATGGGTCATTTTTCCGTCGGGATGGATGACGAGTTTCCCGATATGGCTGAATTTGCTGCCGCACTGCACCAGCAGGACGGCATTCCCGTTGGCGTCATAAAGGGTGTCGCCGGGAATCAGGTCGTGATTGTGCCCGTCCAGCACGACATCGACGCCGTGCGTGGCTTTTACCACCGTCCGGCAGTTGACCGGGGTGTCTTTGCCGGGACGGTCGCCCAGGTGCGAAAGCAGAATGATATAATCCGCTCCTTGCGCGCGTACTTCATCGATACTTTGCTGCAGGATTTCCGCCAGACGGGTTTCTTCGAGGTCGTAACGATGCCGGCCTTGCTCATCCCAAAAAGAGTCGGCCTCCGAGAAAACGGCCTGCGGAGTGGTCATGCCAATCCAGCCGATGCGCTTATTGCCGGCTTTGCTGATTTTCCAGGCGGGGAAAATACGCTCCGGCCCTCTGCTCCCTGTCGTGTCGAGTTGCACCAGGTTAGCGCAAATCACCGGGCAATCCACGCAATGGCCCTTCCGCGCTTTGTCGTCCGCTTCGGTTGCCCCGCAAAAGGCGAGCAGTCGTTCCATCCCGAAATCGAACTCATGGTTACCGGGAATCATCACGTCATAGCCGACCCGGCGGATGACCTCGACCGGATACTCCCCTTTCGAGAGCGTACCCATCGCCCCTCCCTGCAAAAAATCCCCGGAAGAAGCCGTGAATACATAAGCGGTGTCGGCCGCCGCCACCGCGTCCCGAAGGCCGGCGAAGGCAACATAGCCGTCCAATGCGCAATGCGCGTCATTTTCGTGCAAAATGACAATCGGTTTTGAATTTTTCGCACACGCATTTGCCAAAAGAAAAAGGCTCAAGGTGGCGATTGTTGTATATGCAAAATGCTTCATCTTATCATCGATAATGTGCAAATTTACGTGAAAAAGATTAATTTTGCACAAATGTTTGAATATTGAATGATGAAACAAAGCAACATTGTGATTAGTCCGAGCAAGATTCTCGGCTTTTTTCGGGACCTGGTTAGCATGAAAGATGATTTGGCGTTGGAAGAAACGGCTTCCGCCATTCGCAAGAACGTTCCCTTCCGGGGCGCCAACGTATTCATCCTTGCTTTCGCCATTGTGATTGCTTCCGTCGGCTTGAATGTCAACTCCATCCCCGTCATCATCGGTGCGATGCTCATTTCCCCCGTCATGGGTCCGATTCTGGGCTTCGGATTCGGCTTGGGCACCCTCGATCGCAGCCTGGTGGTCGATTCGCTGAAAAATCTCGCCATTATGGTGGGCATCAGCATCCTGGCCTCCACCCTCTATTTCCTGCTCAGCCCCCTCAGCCTGGAGAACCCGACGGAGCTGCTGGCCCGCACCAATCCCACGATTTACGATGTGCTCATCGCGTTCTTCGGCGGTCTGGCCGGGATTTTGGAAAACTCCCGCAAGGGCAAGGGTACGGTGCTTTCCGGCGTGGCGATTGCCACCGCGCTGATGCCGCCCCTCTGTACGGTCGGCTACGGAATTGCCATCTGGAACTGGTCCTACGCCAGCGGTGCGTTCTACCTCTTTATTATTAACAGTATCTTCATCGCCCTGGCGACTTACCTGGGCGTCAAATACCTCAAATATCCCGCCGTATCCGATTCTTTCGGCGGAAAATACCGGCTGAAACCCGCCTGGGTGTCTTTCATCCTGCTCATCATCATCGTTCCGAGTCTGATTTCCGCGTTCAACATCATCAAGGAAAGCAACTTTAAAATCAACGCGAGCAAGGTGGTTCAGGAGAACAAGGCTTTGGGCAAAGGTTTCATCTATGACCACAAGGTGGATATGACCACCAAACCCGCAACCATCGAGTTGTATTTCGCCGGAGAGTCGCTGACCCCGGCCGACAAGGAGCGTTTGTATGCGAGCGCCGAGAAATATGGCATTACCCGGTCGCAGTTGATCTTGAAAGACGATGCTTCCGTAAGCCGCGAGTTTATGTCTGAGTCCGAAATCATCAAGAACATTACCGCGTCCAGCGAGAAGCAGCAGCGGGCGTTGGGGGATACCATTGTCAACCTGCGTTCCCGCTTGAATGCCTATCAGGCCAAAGACATGCCCATCCAGAGCA
Organism: uncultured Bacteroidia bacterium; assembly: GCA_902784785.1. Lineage (GTDB taxonomy): Bacteria > Bacteroidota > Bacteroidia > Bacteroidales > UBA932 > Cryptobacteroides. The sequence continues at coordinate 15,723 of CACZWF010000016.1, read as the reverse complement.
TCGCCGACGAGTTGTCTGCCCAATACCCTTCCGTCGTCGGCCTGACGCTCGCCCGTGGATCCGCTTATACCCTCGAATCCGTGGCTTCGCATGACGTAAACGCTCAAACCGCCGCTCAGGCGGCGCCGGCCGATTCCACCGTCGTGGATTCGCTGGCCGCCCCCGCACCCCATCCCCAGCCGGTCCTTGCTGAAAAGGATGTCGTTGTCGCGCTTGTTCGCCTCAACGCCCCGCTGCAGGAGGGAGAGAAAGACCGTATCAGCCGCTGGCTTGCAGCCCGGCTGAAGGTCAAGCAGGTACAGTTGATTGTCGTTGAATAGAGATTACAGCTTTTCCAGAGCAAATTCCACCAGTTCTTTCATCCGGCTCTTGTAGTCGGGGAAGGCCTCTTTGCGGTGGCGGTTGGCAATGGCGCAGCAAATGGTGCCGGCATTGTGGCCAAGCAGACCTCCCAGGCCCGCGATGGCTGAACTTTCCATCTCAATGTTGGTGATGCGATGGCCTTCGTAAGAGAATGATTCGAACTTGTCGACCAGTTCGGGTATCACCGGTTCCAGGCGGAGGCTGCGGCCCTGCGGCCCGTAAAAGCCCGGGGCGGAGACCGTCATTCCCATCCGGACATCCGTGTCGCGAAAACGGGCGGTCATTGCCTCTCCCGCCTTGACGAAATAGGGGTTGGCCAAGCCTTCTTTCCATCCGCAATGTTTCTTGAACGCCGCTTCATAGTCTTTCAGCATCAGCTTTTCCCCGTCTTTGTACCAACTGAGCAGCCCGTCGCAGCCGATGGAAATCTCCGAATAGATGTAGGCTCCGAGAGGAATGTCGGGTTGAACGGCGCCACAGGTGCCGATACGCAGGAGGTTCAGCGTCTTTTTCTTTTCCTTGATTTCGCGCGTGGCGAAATCGACGTTGGCCAGGGCGTCAAGCTCGGCCATCACGATATCGACGGTGTCGGTGCCGATGCCCGTGGATTGCACCGTGATGCGTTTCCCTTTGTAGATTCCTGTCGTGGAGAAAAACTCCCGGTTTTCGCGGTGGGATTCGATGCTGTCGAACAAGGCCGAAACCATACCCACACGGCTGGGGTCGCCCACAAGAATGATGTTCTCCGACAGTTCCTCGGGAAGCAGGTGCAGGTGGAATACCGTGCCGTCGGAATTGATAATAAGTTCAGAAGGTGCTATCATAATGCCCAAAGTTCGCAATATTTCCTGAAATATCCATACTCTTTGCAGAAAAAACCTTATTTTTGTGCGTTTAACCTTGTAGATTATGTGGCAAAGATTTCAGACACTGTTTTTGGGACTGGCCGTCGCACTGACGCTGTCTCTCTTTTGGGTGGATGTCGCGCGGGTCATCGGGCCGGAAGGTGCGGTTGAATATGTCGCTTTCATCGACCGTTCGCTGTATCTTTATTTGATGCTCGCGTGCCTGGTCGCCGGTCTGGCTTCCTTGTTTACCTATAAATTGAGAATGCTGCAGATGCGTCTGTGCGTGATTACTGCCTTGTTGAATCTGGGTTTGCAGGGGGTGGTTGCCTATGATTTCTTCTTCCGCCGCCCGGAGTCGATGATTTTTCTGCTTCCTGCCGTATTCCCGTTGGTGTGCGTGATTCTGGATCTGCTGGCCGTCCGCAATATCTTTTTGGACGAAGCGATGGTCCGCTCCAGCTACCGGCTGCGTCAGGGTTCGCGCAAGCGCCACAAGGAACGGCAGAAGAATCATTGACCTTCTAATCAGACACTTTCGCCTCGGATATGCAAATTTATTTGCATTTCTCTCGGCTTGCTCGTATCTTTGCAAGATTAAACTATTTATCGCTGCTGCGCAGCACATAAAAACCGATGGAAAAAAGAGTTGTCGTTACCGGCCTCGGCGCGGTCACCCCTATTGGACATAATGTTGAATCTTTTTGGAAAAACCTGCTGGACGGTGTCTGCGGGATAGATTTCATCAAAAGTTTTCCGACGGACGACCTTCCGTCCAAAGTCGCGGCCGAAGTCAAGGATTTCGACCCTGTCGCCTTGGGACTCGACCTTCCCTTTGTCCGCAAGCAGGACCGTTTCACCGTCTTTGCGACGATCGCCGCGGAGCAGGCCTTGCGGATGAGCGGGCTGAAAGCCGCGAAAGAAGGGGAAGAGGGCGGCAACATCGATCCGTTCCGCCTGGGTGTCTATATGGGCAGCGGCGTGGGCGGCTTTTTCCAGCAGTACAACGAATCGGTCAAGATGTACACGGTCGGAGCCCATATGGTGGCCCCCACCTTCATCACCAAGATGATCGCCAATATCGCGGGCGGCAATATCGCCATTCGCAACAACGCCTGCGGCCCCAACCTGACGGTGGTCGCCGCCTGCGCCACCTCCACCAACTCCGTGGGTGAGGCTTACCGCGCCGTCAAGCACGGTTACGCGGACGCCATTGTCGCCGGCGGTTCGGAAGCCCCCTTGATTCCTATGGGCATCGCCGCTTTTGCCAACGCCCGCGCGTTGTCCCGCAGTGAAGACCCGCAATATGCGTCCCTGCCTTTCAACGCCAATCGCGCCGGTTTCGTGATGGGCGAAGGAGCGGGTGCCCTCGTGTTGGAAGAGTATGAGCACGCCATGGCACGCGGAGCGGAGATTTATGCCGAAGTCGTCGGCTATGGCCACACCTGCGACGCCTATCACGTCGCCGCGCCCAATCCCACCGGTTTGACACAGGCGGAAGCCATCAAGCAGTGCCTGAAAGAAGCCCAATACACTTCCAAGGACGTGCTGCATATCAATGCCCACGGAACGGGCACCAGCCTGAACGACCCGGCCGAGACCCAATCCTACAAACTGGCCCTCGGTGCCGACGCCTACAAGGCCCATATCAACTCCACCAAATCGATGACCGGCCACCTGCTGGGTGCCGCCGGTGCGGTGGAAGCCATCGCGGCTATCCTGGCCCTGAAAGAAGGCATCATCCCGCCCACGATTCACCTGGACACTCCCGACCCGGCCTGCGACCTGGATTACACGCCCAACGAGGCCCGTCGCGTGGACTTGACCCTGGCCCTTTCCAACTCCCTGGGCTTCGGCGGTCACAACGCCTGCATCGCATTCCGTAAGCTTTAATTCCCCTTTTCGCCCCTCGAGGCGAAAAATATATCCCATAATAGGAAGAGATTATTCCCCTTGGGTAGAATTTCTTCCTATTTTCTTTGTCGTCAATGAAATAATTTTGCCGATGTAATAACGGCGAAAAAGATGAACGACAATTCCATAAAAAGGGCCATTCGGGACAGACGGAAAGAACTCGGATACACGCAGGCGTGGATGGCCGAACAACTGGGCATAGAGGAAAGAACCTACAAACTGGTGGAGTCCTACGGAGGCACCCGCCTGCTGTACGGGCGGATGGAAGAAATCGCCAAGCTTCTGAATATCTCCCTCTCCGATTTGCTGGAAGACGAAGAAGAAAAGTCCTCCCTTCTCAAAGACGAGAGAAACGGTTACGAAAGTCTTTTGGCCGATCTCCGGCTGGAAGTCGCCGGCCTTCGCGACGAAGCGGAAAGGCTCCGTCGGGAGGTGGAACGCCTCAATGGCTGCATCGACGACAAAGACTTCATCATCCGCCATCTTCGCGCGCAACTCGCGCAATATAAAGATGTTTCCGGCGAGGAATAATTTTGATATTTGAAAATTAAGTCGTATATTTGCAGCCCACAAAATTGGATTGTGGGCGTTAAACTATTTATTATCAATTAATTAACCAAACCAATGCCTGGATTAATTGGAAAGAAAATCGGAATGACTTCCGTTTTCGGTGCTGATGGAAAGAATATTCCATGCACCGTTATCGAGGCTGGTCCGTGTGTTGTCACGCAAATTCGTACAGTCGAAAAAGATGGTTATGCCGCTGTACAACTTGCCTATGACGAAATGAAAGAAAAACACGCCAGCAAGTCCCTGAAGGGACACTTCGAAAAGGCAGGAACCACCCCCAAGCGCAAATTGGCCGAGTTCAAGGCCGACTTCGCCGGGGAACTCAAATTAGGCGACACCCTCACGGTGGCTGACATCTTCACAGAGGTCAAGTTCGTGGACGTCGTCGGTACTTCCAAAGGCAAGGGCTTTCAGGGCGTTGTGAAGCGTCACGGCTTCGCCGGTGTCGGTGGTCAGACCCACGGCCAGCACAACCGTCTTCGTCACCCCGGCTCTATGGGCGCATCCTCTTGGCCTTCCCGCGTATTCCCCGGAATGCGTATGGCCGGTCAGATGGGCGGTGACAGAGTCAAGGTGTTCAACCTCGAAGTGGTCAAGGTGATCCCTGAAAACAACCTGCTTGTCGTTAAAGGTTCCATTCCCGGAGCCAAAGGTTCTTATGTAATGGTGGAGGACTAAGCTATGGAATTGTCAGTTTACAAAATCGACGGTAGCGAATCCGGAAAGAAAGTCACGCTCGACGAGCGCATTTTCGGCGTTACGCCCAACGATCACGCCATCTGGCTTGACGTAAAGCAATACCTGGCCAACCAGCGCCAAGGTAACTCCAAGACCAAAGACCGTAGTGAGGTCGCGTACAGCACCAAGAAAATGGGTCGCCAGAAAGGCGGCGGCGGTGCCCGTCACGGCAGCATCAAGGCCGGTACTTATGTAGGTGGTGGTAACATCCACGGTCCCAAACCGCGTTTCTATGGCTTCAAGCTCAACAAGAAGCTCAAACAGCTCGCCCGCTTCTCCGCTCTTTCTTACAAAGCGCAGGATAACGCGATCACCCTCGTTGAGCCCTTTGCGATGGACGCGCCCAAGACCAAGGAATTCATCAGCATTTTGAACAATCTCAAGGCCAACGGCCGCAAGGTGCTGTTCGTGTTGCCCGAAAACTCCGACAACATTTTCCTTTCTTCTCGTAACCTTCCTGAAATCAACGTAATCACTGTGGACGAAATCAATACGTACGCCATTATGAACGCCAATTCGCTCGTTATGGTGGACGGTGTCCAGGAGATTCTTGTCGACAGGATTAAATAAGCAAAGCGATGGGAATCATTATTAAGCCAATACTCACAGAGATGATGACGGTTCAGGGCGAAAAATTGAACCGCTACGGCTTTATCGTGGACGCCGAGGCCAACAAACTTCAGATCAAAGCTGAGGTCGAGGCCCGCTACAATGTCACGGTCAAAGACGTTAATACGATCCGTTACAACGGCAAAGTGAAACGCCGTTACACCAAAGCCGGTATGCTCACCGGTCGTTGCAATCACTACAAGAAAGCGTATGTTACGCTCTCCGGTGATGACAAGATTGACTTCTATGCAAACATTTAAGGTAATAAGGCAATGGCAGTAAGAAAATTCAAACCGGTTACCCCCGGACAAAGAAACAAGGTAATCTCCGCCTTTGACGATATTACCTGCAAGAAGCCCGAAAAGTCGCTGCTCGAACCCCTTAAGAGTTCCGGCGGCCGCAACAATCAGGGCAAGATGACCATGCGCTACATCGGCGGCGGTCACAAGAAAATGTACCGTATCATCGACTTCCTTCGCGACAAGGACGGCATCAAGGCCGAGGTGAAGACCATCGAGTATGATCCGAACCGCAGCGCCCGTATCGCCCTCGTCCAGTACGAAGACGGCCAGAAGAAATACATCATCGCCCCCAACGGCCTCAAGGTCGGGCAGGTGATTGTTTCCGGTAAGGGTGTTGCTCCCGAAGTGGGCAACTGCCTGCCGCTCGGTGAAATTCCCCTCGGTACCCTCGTACACAACATTGAGCTGCGTCCCGGACAAGGTGCCGCCATGGCCCGTTCCGCCGGTGCGTTCGCCCAGTTGGCTGCCCGCGAAGGCAACCACGCCATTCTCCGCTTGCCTTCGGGCGAGACCCGTATGGTGCTGTGCGACTGCCGTGCGACGGTCGGTATTGTCTCCAACGTGGAGCACAATCTCGAATCTCACGGTAAAGCCGGACGCAAGAGATGGCTCGGACGTCGTCCTCGCAACCGCGGTGTCGTGATGAACCCTGTCGATCACCCGATGGGTGGTGGTGAAGGTCGTGCTTCCGGTGGTCACCCTCGTTCTCGCAAGGGTCTGCCTGCAAAGGGTTACAAGACGCGTAATCCGAAGAGCACTTCTAACAAGTTTATCATTGAAAGAAGGAAAAAATAACGGAATAAATTTATAGATTATGAGTCGTTCATTAAGAAAAGGTCCCTATATCCAGGAAGCCCTTGAAAAAAGAATCATTGCGATGAATGAGGGCGCTGCGAAGAAAGAGGTTGTCAAGACCTGGTCCCGTGCCAGCATGATTTCCCCTGATTTCGTCGGCCACACCATCGCCGTGCATAACGGAAATAAATTTATTCCCGTTTACGTCACCGAGAACATGGTGGGTCACAAACTCGGCGAATTTGCGCCGACGCGTACCTTCAGAGGCCATTCGGGCAATCGTTAATAAGTAAAAAGAGTACAGTATTATGGGAGCTCGTAAAAGAATTATGGCTGATAAGCTGAAGGCCGAAAAGAAAGTGACAGCTATCGCGGTGCTTAAAGATGCACCTACTTCCCCTCGTAAAATGCGCCTCGTCGCAGACATCATCCGTGGTGTTGAGGTCAATAAAGCCCTTGATATTCTGAAATTCTCCAAGAAGGAGGCTTCTATCCGCCTTGAGAAACTTCTCAAGAGCGCGATTGCCAACTGGGAGGCGAAAAACGCCGACCGTACGGAGGAACTCGAAAAGGGTAATGTGTATGTCAAGACCATTATGGTTGACGGTGGCAGCATGCTCAAACGCATCCGTCCCTGCCCTCAGGGCCGTGCCGGTCGGATCCGCAAGCGTTCCAACCACGTTACCATTATTTTGGATGTCAAAAAGTCGGAGGAATAATTATGGGACAGAAAACCAATCCTATCAGTAACCGTATCGGCATCACCCGCGGGTGGGACTCCAACTGGATCGGACGCTCCAGCGCCGAATACGCAGAGCGCATTGCCGAGGACTATAAAATCCGCCAATACTTGGTCAACCGCCTTTCCAAGGCATCTTTGAGCAAGATTGTCATTGAAAGAACATTGAAACTCGTTACCGTCACCATTCACGCCGCCCGTCCCGGTTTCATCATCGGCAAAGATGGCAAGAATGTGGAAGGTCTGAAAGAAGAGTTGAAGAAGGTCACCAACAAGGACATCCAGATCAACATCTTCGAGGTGAAGAAACCCGAAGTGGATGCCAACATCGTGGCTGACTCCATCGCTCGTCAGATCGAGGGCCGTGTCTCTTACCGTCGTGCTATCAAGATGGCGATTGCCACCGCGATGCGTACGGGCGCCGAGGGCATCAAGGTCCAGATCGCCGGTCGCGTGGGCGGCGCCGAAATGGCCCGCAACGAGATGTTCAAGGAAGGTCGTACCCCGCTCCATACTTTCCGTGCGGATATCGACTACGCTTTGGCCGAAGCCCACACCAAAGTCGGTGTGCTCGGTATCAAGGTGTGGATCTGCAACGGTGAAGTCTACGGAAAGAAAGACCTTTCTCCCAACGCCGGCGTCGCCGCGCAGGCCGCTCAGCCTCAGGGCCGCGGTGGTCGTGACGGACGCAGGGGCGGTCGCCGTGGCGGTCGTCGCGAAGAGCGCAAATAACAGCGCTTTTCTGTATCGCATCTAATTTAGCAATCTTATATTTTTTTCCGGACCGGTCGGGCATTTTGTCGGACCGGTCTTTTTTTGTGCGGGCCCTCAACGCCTGCACGCTCGGGCTTGTTGCTCCCGAAAGGGCGCTCACTCCATGAAAAAATATCCGTTCGCACTTCCTTTCGGGAGCATTTTTTGCCCTCGCACGCCTGGCATTACTTCTCAATACCTGTCCCCGCCCTTTTTCCCGTCATTCCCGACCTTGCTTTCCCGTCATGCCCGGTCCCGATCGGGCATCTGTAGCGTTGCGCTCGCCTTGAATGTTTCTTCTGCACCCGCACATTTCAGCAGCACAACAATGATTCCTCTCTCATCCTTACATTGTTACCCTGTTTTTCAAAAATATTGCCTATCTTTGCTTCGTATGCCGCGAGGCGTACAGACATATTTGCGAAAGTGTTTTTCGCCAACCTTGTTGGAAATCCGGTCAATTTTCAAACTACAATGGGTCGGTCGTAAACACTCCGCCATTTCTTGATCTTGCTGCCGGTGGGCTTCTGCTCATTGTTCTCAAGTCTGCATGCACAAGTGTTGAGGGAGCGGAGGCTACCCTCCGCGGGATGGTCTCTCTGTTTATTGCAAATTCACAAAAGTGTCAAGAAAAAGAAAAACTTTTCTTGACTTTTTGAGTTTTTACGAATTATTGCTATATGTTTGTGGCCTGGCTTTCCGTGATGGAAGCCGGGCGCTTTTCTTTTTGAGGGGTGCGGTGTTATGTTTCATTTAAATGTAGTAGATTATGAGTTCACTGTTAAACACGGACAAAGAGTATTTCGACTGGGTGAAGGATATTATTATCCGATATCGTCGGGGGCAGATTAAAGCGGCGGTTAAGGTCAATCAGGAGTTGCTTTCTTTTTACTGGGACCTAGGTCGGGATATAGTGGAAATGAAAGCGGACAGTAAATGGGGCGAAGGTTTTTACAAAAATCTATCGGCTGATTTATGCGCGAAATTGCCGGATGTCAAAGGTTTTTCGGAGACCAATTTAAAATATGTTCGATATTTTTATTCTATTTATAATCAGTTTTTTATAATTCGTCCCCAACTTGGGGACAAATTACGGAAAATACTTTTTTCCATCCCTTGGGGACATCATAAAGTCCTTCTTGACAAGTTCAAAAATAACCCTGAAAAGGCACTCTTCTTTATCAGGAAAGCCCAAGAACAAAATTGGTCGCGGGCGGTGTTACTGAATTTTGTCGATACAGATTTGTATGAGCGTAGCGGAAAAGCCGTATCTAATTTTACAGAAACTTTGCCCGCCCCTCAGAGTGACCTGGCGCAAGAAATCACAAAGGATCCTTATAATTTCAATTTCCTGACGCTGGACAAAAAATACAATGAGAAAGATTTAAAGGATGCGCTCATCAGCAATGTCTCCAAATTCCTTATAGAAATGGGGAAAGGATTTGCCTATATGGGGAGTGAATACAGATTGGTAGTTGGAGAAACGGAGCAATTTCTGGATTTGCTGTTCTACAACGCAGTCGCACATTGTTATGTCGTCGTTGAGGTCAAGACAACGAAATTTGAAGCATCCTTTCTTGGGCAGTTGAGCGCTTATGTGTCTTGTGCCAATCATCTTCTGAAACGAGACGGAGACAACCCGACAATCGGTCTTCTTATTTGCAAAAGCAAGGACAATGTTTTCGCGCAGTACTCCCTTGAGGGCTACAACCAGCCGCTTGGCATCTCCGGGTTCGAGGGGGTCAATCTTTTGCCGGAGGATTATAAACACAGCTTGCCCTCGATAGAGGAGATAGAAAACGAGTTGATGGAGAAAGACTGATTTTTCGACTTTTTTGCAGTGGCCTTGTTTTTTTTGTATCTTCGCCGGGAAAACCAACAAGAAAGTCCGAATATGAAAAAGATCATGGTCCTTTTGGCGGCGATGGCCGTGTGCGTGACGGCGAGCGCCTGGAATTATCGCAATTTCGTGGTGGATGCCGTGCAGTATATCGAGAAAGGAAAAGAAGTCACCAAGCAGGTGCGCCTGTCCGATTATGTGGGTCACGGGAAATATATTCTCGTGGATTTCTGGGCTTCCTGGTGTCCCCCTTGCCGGGGCGAGGTGCCCAATCTCAAAGCCGTCTATGACGAGTTCGGCGGTGATGACTTTGAAATAGTGAGCGTGGCCGTCTGGGATAAGGCGGAAGATGCTTTCGAGGCGATTGCGGAAGAAGGGATGAACTGGACGCAGATTGTCTGCAGCGAAAAGACCAACCAGATTCCCACCCAGGTTTATGGGATAGAGGGAATTCCCCAGATTATTCTGATCGACCCCGACGGCCAGGTCATCGGGACCGAGCTGCGCGGCGCCAAGATCCGGAAGGCCGTCAAAAAGGCCTTGGGCCTCTGATATGGAACTTCGCGAGTCCATCCGCCTGTTTCCCCATAGCCCCGGTGTCTATCGCTACTACGATGCATCGGGGACTATCATCTATGTGGGCAAGGCCAAGGATTTGCACAAACGGGTCGCGCAATACTTCGTGGACCCTTCCCGCCTGACGCGCAAGACCGCCCTGCTGGTCTCGCATATCGCCCGGGCCGAATACACCATCGTGGACAGCGAGGCCGACGCGCTGCTGCTGGAGAACAACCTCATCAAGCAGTACAAGCCCAAATACAACATTCTGCTCAAGGACTCCAAGACCTATCCTTGGATCTGCGTGAGCAACGAGCCTTTCCCCCGCGTCTTTCTGACAAGACGGGTGGACAAGGCGGGCAAGCATCGCTATTTCGGACCATATAGTTCCGTCAAGCACGCCAACACCCTGCTGGAACTCTTTTTCTCCCTCTACCCGATGCGGGGGGCTGACTGCAAATTGAAACTCAGTTCCGACGGCATCCTCCGCCACAAATACCGTCCCTGCCTGAAACTGCACACGGGCACCTGCGCGGGTTGCTGCGTAGGAAAGGTTTCGGAAAAGGAATACGCCGTCTGGGTGGAGGCGGTCGTCAGCATTCTCGAAGGCGGAGGCCGGGAGTTGATGCGGCAGTACAAGGAGGCGATGGCCGATTGCGCCGCCCGGCTGGATTTCGAAGGGGCGCAGCGTTACAAGCAATGGCTGGACACGCTCTCGCAACATTACAGCAAGTCGCTCATCGTCAATACGGCCGACATCCAGGCCGATGTTTTCGCGCTCGTGTTCGAAGAGGGCGAGGGCTACGGCAATTTTATGCGGGTGAAGGGGGGAAGCGTCATCCAGAGCATGAATCTTCGTTTTCAGCCTCGTTTGGACGAATCACGCGAAGAGGTGCTGGCCTTTTTCATCGCTGAAATCGAGAGTCGGCTGGGAGCCCTGTCGCCGGAGGTGCTGGTGCCCTTCCTACCGGAAGTCGAGCCGGCGGGGACGCGTTTTGTCTTGCCTTCCCGGGGCGACAAACTGGCGTTGTTGGACCTGGGTATGCGGAATGCGGCCCGGCTGCGTATCGACGCGCTCAAGCAGAGCGAGCAGGTGGACCCCGACGGCTACCACCAGCGGATGATGGTCGAGTTGCAGCAGGCACTGGGAATGGACCGCCTTCCCGAGCATATCGAGTGTTTCGACAACTCCAACCTGCAGGGAACCAACCCCGTGGCCGCCTGCGTGGTGTTCCGGGGCGGAAGACCCTCCAAGAAGGATTATCGTCACTTCTGCATCAAGACGGTGGTAGGGGCCAACGACTTCGCGTCGATGAAGGAAATCGTCAACCGACGCTATTCCCGCCTGCTGGCCGAGGCTCCGGACGATTTGCCACAACTGGTCGTCATCGACGGCGGCAAAGGGCAATTGGGCTGCGCCTGGGAGGCCCTCTGCGAACTGGGGATACAAGACAAACTGATGGTCGTGGGGCTGGCCAAACGCCTGGAAGAGGTCGTGCGGACCAACGATCCGGTGCCTTTGTTTTTGGACCGCAACTCCCTTGCCCTCAAATTGCTTCAACAGGCGCGGGATGAAGCCCACCGTTTCAACATCACCCACCACCGCAACCGTCGCAGCAAGGCGCAGATTCATTCCGTGTTGCGGGACATCAAGGGCGTGGGGGAGAAAATGGAGCAGAAACTGCTGCTGCGCTTCGGCTCGGTGCCGCGCATTGCGGCGGCTTCGCGGGAAGAGCTTGCGGCCGTGGCGGGCGAAGCTTTGGCCGCCCGCATCCTCGAGGCGTTGAGATAAGGTTTGTTATATTAAAAAATTAGCCTTACCTTTGTACTTTACTTGAAACTAACAACCTTTATTATGAAAAAACTATTATTAATCTCTTTGGTCATTCTGGGGATGCTCTCGCTTGTTTCTTGCAAGAAGACTGTCCAGCCTTCCGCGTTTACGCCGGATTCAACACCCTTCTCGGCCACATTGGTGGGAAATGTGTTTTACAAGTATAATTACAAACTCCCTGCCGACGGCGCGTATACGACCGTTACGGCTCAGCTGCTTGATGAAAGCAGCAATCCCGTGCCGGGTTGGACCTTTTCTATCGCCCCGAATGCAGAAGGCAAATATGTTTTGACCGTTCCGATGAAGAAGGGTGCGGAAAAGAAACAAAAATACAAAGTCAAGGCGACCGTCAAGCAACCGGACTTGAATAAGACCTTCGAGGGAGAACAAACGATTGAAAATGTCAGTACGGGTGAAACAAAGAATGTCACCGATATTGTCTGTGATAAAGAAGTAGAATAGCCATGAAAAAACTCATCATAATTACGGCCCTTGTGTTTTTTGCGGGCCTTTCCTTGTTTGGACAAGAGAAAAAGCAAACCTTCACCCCCAAAGCCGGAAATTTCTCTCTCGGCATCACTTTCAACCCGATGGCCGCCGCCAAAGCCGGCAAGAGTTATCAACCCGGCAGCGGTGATTTTGCCGGTGATTTTGTCAAAAATTATGGCCTGGAGCCCAAGCAAATGTTTGTGATGGGCGCGGAGCCGCTGGCCGCCATTATGGCTAAATACCGTCTCTCCGACTTGGTTTCCTTGCGGGCCAACCTCGGTTTCACCGGCAGCTGGGTCAATTACAAAGAATATGTTGATGACGATGCGGCCTTGCGACTGGATGGACTTTCCCAGGCCAAGACGGTGGATGTGCTCCGCAACAAGCTCAACTCAGTCTCGTTCGCCCTGGGCGCGGAGTTTCATAAGAATCTCGGCGCGTTCCAATTCAATTTCGGCGCTTCGCTACTCTGGGCCATCGGCGGCGGCAGCATCAGCGCGGACTACGGCAACCCCTTGACCAAGGAAGGATCTGCGGCTGGAGAGTGGACGCGCACCACGATGCCTTATTTGACAAAATCCGCTGTTCCGGCAGATCCCTCTCTCAACCAGTATGAGGCGGCTGATTCTAAAAACGCCATCGCCAACGCATATTTGGTCGAAAGTTACAACCAAGGCTATGTCCATGGTGTTGGCCTGAGTCTCGATATGGGTCTCGAGTGGTTCTGCCTGCCCCGCGTCTCTGTGGGCCTCAGTTTGACGATGACCCCGATTATGGGAGTCTTCCAGCCGCAGACCTATTCCATTTACGAGGGTTATTCCTCTTGGACGGAAAGGGTCGAGCAGTACAACAAACTTGTCAGCCCGGGCAGCAACGCCTTCTTGTATGGCACCGACAATTTCGGTATACGAATTTCATTGAATTATTATCTGTAAATTAATGAAAAACAAACATTTTATTAGCTTGATTGCGGCTTTCGTGGCCGCAATCCTTGTTTCAACACAGACCGGTTGCAATAAAGAAAAACAGCCGGAAACGGGTGGGGTGATTACATCTATATCTCTTACCGAGTCATCCATTTCCCTTTCAAAAGGTGGCACCTATCAGTTGACGGCCGCTTATTTCCCGAGTAATCCGGACAATGCCACTTTGCTTTGGGCCTCGTCCAACGAGGACGTCGCCAAAGTCACCAACGGGATTGTCGAGGCGGTTTCCGATGGAAAGGCGACGATTTCCGTGACGCCAATGACCGCGTGGAAGGCTGGGAATCTGAGTTTGGTGGCAACTTGTGAGGTTACGGTCGAGACCGTCCTTATCCGGGAATTGTCTTTCTCTTCCGACACCTATAAAGCCGCGCTGACGCGGGGGACGTTCCAGTTGGATCCGCAAGTCGTTCCCGCCGCCGCCAAAAAACCCGGTTCGTTGTATTATGAGGTCGTTTCCGGAGGACAGTATATTTCTGTCGACCCGTCCACCGGCCTGGTGACGCTCAAAGCCATTGGAACGGGAACCATCAAGGTTTCCACCAAAGACGGCAGCGAACTTTCCAAGACGCTGACATTTGTCGTGCAGGAGGAAGATGTCTGGCCGACAGATTTCAGTTTTGATTACCGAGAAGATATGGTTGTCGGCACCAAACAGCGCGTTCGCCTTGTCTATGAGCCGTCGACCGCCAATCGCAAAGAGATTTCATTCGTTTACTCCGCTGGACCGGATTGGGTCAAGATGACAAAAATTTCCGATGAAGAAATCGAGTTGGAAGCCTGTCAGGTGACCGATGGCGGCAAATGGTCGGACACCGGTATCCAGATTCTCGTGACCATCAAGACAGGGGAAAATTCTTATACAACCGGTTCGAAGGAGCGTTATGTCTGGGTGCACGCCGGAGAACCTTCTCTATCCATTGATGAAAACCAGCCCACCCCTTGGGGCAAACTCTCCGACGGAATGATTGTGGACGAAACCCACGATTTGCAGGTGGATGTGCAGAATCTTCATAAACCTTTATATGCCGAAAAGGTGGCGTTGACTTACGAAGTGGCCAATCCCGAAGTGCTTTCCATCGATGAAAACGGCAAGATGACGGCGCTGGCCAAGGGCGCCTCCCGCGTCTGGGTCTATTCACCGGACCGGAAACACAGTGCGGAGATTTTCGTTGAGGTTTTCGGCAAGCCGACGCAGATCGAACCCGGCAGCGAGACGCTCTTTGTGCGTTTCGGAGGTTCAGCATTCGCCTCCTATCGAGTCAAGGATGCGGAAGGCAAGCAATCCCGTCAGGCCGTATCCGTGACCAACATCAATTCTTCATTTTCGGGTATGATGACCTCCACGGTGGAGAATTATTCCGACCAGAGCCGATATGCCAAGGTGACTTTCCAGTCCACCCGCTCCAGCGCGGAAAAAACCATCAAAGGTACCGCGACGGTGTGCCCTCTCGGTTACCCGTCCGTGACGAAAACCATCGATTTGTACGATGCGATGTATGACGCGGATGACATCAAACCTTTCGACGGTATCAAGTTTTATAATGGGAAGCTCACTTTCGTGGATGGCGGTTATCGGGGATCCGGTTATTTTAATGACGGAACGATGGTCGCTCCCGACCCCAGCGCATACTCCTTCCAAGATTGCCGGGCCTTGGTCGTCTGGACCGGCCAACGCTCTTCTTTGAATTTGGGCGAGTCTAAGTTGGGCGGACTCTCCGGGCAAGGTCGCAGTGACCGTCCCAAGGTCAACGGCTATGCCATCGCTTGGAAAAACGCATATACGGCTCTTCCCGATGCCTCCGACGAAAATGCCTATTGGCAGAAGACCCATACGACGGTGGATGGATACAATCCTGATTACACGGCGGCTCCCATCTGGGGCGGCGGTTCGTGGCTGCATACGGGCAACACCTATCAGTACGGTTATGAAATCACGCAGGCGGAAATGTATTACAACAGCCAGCGAACAGGGGAAAAATATGATGTTTTGCCGGTACGGAACCTTTCCAATTATACGGCAGAGCCTCCTGCCAGTCCCGTCACTTCCGGCTGGTATGTGCCCACTTCCAGCGAATGGTATATGATGCTGCGCTGCCAAGGTGATGCTGTTTCAATGAATAGCGTGGCCAAGAATCTCAGCAAATTCCTGTCGGTGATGACCGACGGACAAGGTCTTGTGGATAAGAATGGCAACAGCGCCTATCATTATTGGTCCTGCCAGGAAGGCGACGGCAGTTCCGCCGAGACGAAGGCTGTCTATATGGGCGGCTTCAACGCCTCTCCCGCCGCTTCGACGCCCAATCTATCCAAGGACAAGAAAAAAGCCGCTTGCACGAGAGGTTTCCTCGCGTTCTAACCCGTAAACAGTTAACCCCAATATCCCAACGA
>CACZWF010000015.1 GCA_902784785.1 uncultured Bacteroidia bacterium | reverse complement strand
CGCTTCCTCGACCGCATCACCCCTGAACCCTTTTAAATTGGTTTGTTTCTACAAAAAACCTTATCTTTGTATGCCTACTGTATTTATAATTTTTGGCTAAAGAACGAATTGTCTATCATCGAGGGAATCTTAGAAGAAAATGTAAGTGTTATAAAAGAGCGTTGGAGAGAATATTTTAAAGAAAAGAAATAATGCAACAATTCGTTGAAAGTGTATGGGTAGATAAGGAGCGGGTGTATGTTCGCACTCGCGAGGGTCTTGTCGCCTCTTACGCTTTTAATCGTTGGGAAAGACTCAAGAATGCGACCCAAGCCCAGCGGGAGGACTTTTTCTTATCATACACGGGAATACACTGGCCACAAATCGACGAAGACCTTAGTTTTGAGGGGATGTTCGCCGAAGCCGGACTGTGCCAACGCACCGAGACAGAAGACTCTGTCGTCTGGGAATGAGTGCTACTTATTTGCAGTACGGATACGCTATGAAATTCGACTGTCATTGCCATATTTTGCCGGGGATCGACGACGGGGCGCAGACGCTGGAAGAGGCTGTTTTTCTAGCGGGCAAACTGGTGGAATTCGGGTATGAACGGGCTATCTGCACCTCTCATAGTTCTTTCTCGTTCAGAAATACGCCCGACACCGTGATGGCCGCCTGGCACCTCCTGCAGGATGAACTGGCCCGTATCGGCATTCCTTTGGACCTGGTCCCTTCGATGGAGTATCGGTTGATTCCGCAGACCTGGCCCATCATCCGGGAAAATGGCTGGCTGCTGCCCTGGGAGGGCAATCATCTGTTGGTCGAACTGCCCATCCGGGACCCGCTCAAAGTGGGCGACATCGTCCCGGCGGACGAAATGAAAAAACTCTTGGACGAAGGCTACCAACCCGTGCTGGCGCACCCCGAGCGCTACCTCTATATGAACGAGGAAGATTACCATCGCCTCAATGAGCTGGGCGTCTGCTTCCAACGCAACCTGGGCTCTAAAGAAGGCCTATACGGCGCTGCGGTGCAGGAGCGGGCCCAATGGCTGGATGTCCAAGGACTGTATGAATTTATCGGCTCCGACCTTCACAACAAGCGCTACGCCGACTTTTTCGAGCAATACGTGTTCTAGCCAGTTTTATTGCCCCGTGACAATCTCCACCCGGCTCCGGCCCTCGCCCTTTTTCTTCACGTGAATCTTGACGGGAATCCGTTCTTCCAGCTCCTCGCGGTGCGAGATGATGCCCACGCGGCGCTTGCTTTCTCCGGCTATCTCCTGCAGTTTTTCCAAAGTCTGCATCACCGAATCGAGGTTCTTCTCATCCAGCGTACCGAAGCCCTCGTCGATAAAGAGAATGTTCACGTTCATATCCGGACGGTTCAGCGAAGAGAGGGCCAGCGACAGGGCCAGGGAAATCATAAAGCGTTCACCGCCGGACAGCACCGTGACACTGCGGATCTGGTCTTTGTTATAACGGTCCAGCACCAAGATGGAAAGCTGTTCGTTGTCCTCGCTGCAAGTAAGACGGTAGCGGTCCGTTATTTTCTCCAGATAGATGTTCGCGTTCTGCAACAAGGGGCGAAGAATGTAGGTCTGCACGAGCGTGCGAAGGCGCGTTCCTCCGAAATAACTGTTCAGCAAATTCCACTTGTCGAAGTGTACCTTTGCTTTTGCGAGTTCCGCCTGCACGAGTGCAAGACGGGCAACATTGGCACGATTGGCCTCCAGCGTGTTTTCAATGCTCCCTATCTTCCCGGCCAGTTCGTCATTCTGCCGGCCCATAGCCTCCTTTTCTTCCAACAGTTTCGCTTTCACGGGCATCTCCGATTCTTGGGTCACCTGCAATTTCACCAGCGCTTCGCGAATGACACGCTCAGCGTCCCGAACCGCATCGGTCTTGGACTTCAGCTGTTCATCGACGTTCTTGACAAAGTTTCTCGCCTGGCTCACTTCCGACTTCCTGCCTTCAATCTTCTCCAAGTCCGTTTCCGACTTACCGGAAGAAGCATAATACGGGTCCAGCACCGCATTGCATGCAGCAATGGTTTGCTCGGCTGTGCTGAGGGAATTATCCGTCGCTGTAACACGCGCGCTCAATGTTCTCCAAGCATCGACGATATTGACCGTCACTTGATAATATTTCGCCTCGACAGGAGCATCCCAGTCAGGGTGAGAGGCTAAAATAGCCATCCTGTTCCCTTCCAAGACTTTGAGCAGTTGCAGATCCGCTTCGTATTTCCGCAATGCCTCGTCAAGGGGCGCCTTCTCTTTCTGGGCGGCCTGAATGGCTTTCTGGAGTTCTTCAGCCTTGTGCTGAATCGCGGTCAAACGGGTTTCTTTTTGAACGAGTTCTTGAGAAATAACATCAATTTGTCCCTCCACCGGAGCCTCTAAATTCACCCCGAGCGCATCGGCTTCCCGAAAAAGAATACCCCAGGCCTCTGCAGTGGCAGCTTCCCTTTTGTTCAGATCCTTGCGATTCCGCTCCAGGACACTGGAAGATTTATCGTAATCGGTCTTAGCCATTTGCATGGCCTTGTTGGCCTCTTCGCACTTCGCTGCAGCAGTCTTTTTTTCTTCTTCCAAAGGACTCAGCATCTGGAGAAAATCATCCTCGTGGGGAAGCGTTCCGATTGCTTGGCCGCAGAGCGGACAAGTCTCGGCGTGTTCCTCCGCGAGCGTTCTGCGCAAGTCCTTCAGCGTATCTTCCAGGCTGACATTCATCCTCAAGTACCTGGCCGCTGCTTCATCGCTGCACTTTTTCGCAGCCTCATACACCGTATTCGCATCGGATAGCAGCTTGGCTTTTTCTTGGAGGGCCTTCTCCTCTTCGGCAATTTCCGTCGCCAATCCCGAGACTTCTTCCTCTGCCTTTCTCCAGTTTTCCAACCGAGGCAGAAATGTCAGGAGCCGCCCTTTTTTCTCACCGATTTGCTTCAGCGCCTTGTTGACCTCCGGCAAAGCGAGCGCGTCGCGTTGGGCCGTCAGCACATCTATTTCCGCTTGCTTTTCTTCGACGGCTTTTTGGGGATTGCCCTGCGCCGCAACGGCGGCACGCCGCGCTTCCAGGTCCGCAGAATGGTTGGTGAAGATTGCCTTCTGACTGGCAGCGTCCTTCTGTGCCTGATCGGCTATCCTTCTGGCTTCCCTAAGATTTAAAAGGCACTGGCGCTCCTTCTCAGTGGCATCCCAGTCTACAATCAAGGCCTTTTGCGACCCATAGTTCTGGCTGTTGGCCCGCTCTTCCCAAATTTTCTTCTCTTGCGCCGCCTCATTAGCCCGTTTGCGAGCATTTTCCACTTCACCGACCAGCACAATCGTATTGTCGTTATCTTTGATACGGACCTCAAGGGCCTTTTTTTCCGCCTCCAACTGCGTCTTTTCCTCCGTCAGCTGGTCAATTTTTTCCTGCGGAAGGGTGTGCTGCGATTCGGTATCATATTCGACCTGCTTCTGATCCATCGCGGCTTTGGCCTTGTCGAACAGACGCTTGATCGCTGCGCCATACTTGGAAAAATGCTCCGTATTGGTCAGCTGTTCAAGGATGGCTTCGCGCTCTTTTTTATCTCCGGTCAGGAAAGCCGCGAACTGCCCCTGCGCCAGCATCGCCATACGGCCGAACTGTTCAAAAGACAGACCCACAGCATTCACCAGGGTTTCCTCCACCTTGTCCTTGGTCCAATCCGCGCTCCCCCGCTTCACGATCCACTTGGGTGAACGGTGCTTGAGCAGGCGTCTGCCCGTTGTTTTATCCGTGTTGCTGAGCGACATTCCGAGTTCCAGCCTGGCACGATACTCCACGCCGTCATTGCCGATGAACACGACCTCGCTATAGCAATCGTCCTTTTCGGAGATGCCCAGCCGGGTGTACTGCTCGATGCTTCCCACACGGATGCTCTCTCCCGCTGCGTCCGTAAACTGGTTTTCCTTCTTGTTCGCAACGCCGGAGATACGGGGCGTATTTTTGTAGAGAGCCATCGCCAGTCCGTCCAGCAAGATGGACTTTCCGGCACCCGTGTCCCCACTGATGAGGAAGACAGATGCGGGATCGCCCGTCACACCGTCACAAAGACCTTTTTCAAAATCGATATCCGCATCCTCGATGGACGCGATATTTCGCAAATGCAGTTCTTTCAGTTCCATACGCTTACTCCTTTTTCTTAGCGGCTTTCTTGTCATCTTTGGCCTTTTGGGCGGTCATCTCATCCTCGTCCATCCGATGCATTTCCTCCTGTACCTCCCGGAACAGCTCCCGTACGAGATCGAGGTCCAGCCCCGGATATTGCTCCCGGGTCTTCTCGATAAAGGTCATCGGGTCGGTCATCTCCTGGAAATCCGCGACCTCGAAAACAGGCTTTCCGCTGTCCGATTCCGTTTCCGTATTCTTTCCTTCCCAGATATGTTTGGGATTGAAGCGAAGCTCGTCATTATACCCCGCCAGAATATCATAGACGGCGTTGTTGAAGTTGGCCGGAATCGCGGCGGCATAGTTCAGACGAAGCCGGATGTACCCCTTTCCTTTTTCTTGGGCAAACGCCTCAACCGCCTTGAGCGCCTCATCCGCCGACGTGAATGCCGCTCCGGACTGGGGCAGCACATAAAAATAGCGGAGTTCATCGATGTGCCGCTGGCGGATGCGTACGTCCCCGTCGTGTTTCTCTATCTCCACAACGCTGACGGTATGGGGATAGGTCTCGTCACAACTCACGTGGAGAGCACTTCCGCTGTAGCGTACCACGCCGGAGGGGTAGGTCACATCATCTTCGAAGCAATCCTCCTGATGACCGATGGTCTGGGGCTTATGGATGTGGCCCAACGCAAGATAGTCGTATCCCTTGCCGAGCGAGTCGAGGCCCTGCGTTTTGATGTTTCCAATCTCCATATTATGTCCGGAAGGGTCCATCCCCGTCACAGCCAGATGTCCGGTCATCACGACCGGCTTCTCTTCTGTATTCTTCGCCGCTACATAGTCGAGAAGGCTCTGGATGACCTCCGTGCGCTCGCCCGTCATATAAGGAAGGGTTACTATATAGCCGACAGGCAGTTCAACGATGAAATCATCCTGCCAGCCGTCGGGGCCGCCGAGGCATTCCGGAGAGGGAGCGATGCCCACCAGGCGCGCATTCGCCATCTCCCACACGGCCTGGTCCGCCTGGATGCGGGACGCCGAGTCGTGATTGCCCGCCGTAATGACCATCTTCATTCCGGGAATGAGCTTGTGCAGGCGAACAAAATAGTCCGTAAAAGCCTTCTTGGTGGAAGCCGACGGCTGCTGGATGTCGAACACGTCGCCGCTGAGCACAAGGGCGTCCGGCTGTTCCTCCAGACACCACTGCTCCAGCTGCTTAAAGAAATGCTCGTGCTCATCTACCCTGTCGTAGTTCTGATAAAGAATCTGCCCCAGATGCAGATCCGCTGTATGAATGATTTTCATCATTGCTGCGATGAACTAAAATGACTTTTGCAAAAGTAAGATTTTATCCGCGCATTTAAAATATATTATTGTGAGTGACTTGTTGGAAAAAGTAACGAAATCTAGAAAAACAATGTTGGAAAAAAGGAAGAAATGTATTACTTTTGCATTGGAAAAAAGATTAGAAAAAAGAAAAAGCAATGATTTCACGCAAGTTAGACGCCTTTTTGGATGAGTTTTACAAAACGCAAAACAAAGCATTACTCCTCACCGGCGCAAGGCAAGTCGGAAAGACTGAAGCGTTCCGGAGACTAGCGGCAAGGGCATACGAGCACTATATTGAAATCAACTTCATCAAAACCCCTGAAGCCATCGGTATTTTCGAAGGAACGCAAAGCGCAGGCGATATACTGCTGAGGCTTTCCACCTTCACCAGCGTCCCTATGGTTCCCGGAAAGACCTTCATCCTTTTCGACGAGATTCAAGACTGCAAAGAATGTGTGACTCAAATTAAGTTTCTGGTCGACGAGGGCAGTTTCGTATATGGACTGACCGGCTCACTATTGGGCGTGGAACTGAAAGACGTGCGTTCGGAACCCGTTGGTTATATGGATGTGGTGGATGTGTTCCCGCTTGATTTTGAAGAGTTCGCATTGGCCATAGGGGTGGCGCCCAAGGTAATCGATGCGCTCCGGGACTCTTTTGAAAACAGAACGCCTGTCGACCCTGTGGTTCACAGCCAGATGATGTCTGTCTTCAATCTGTATCTGATTGTCGGCGGAATGCCCGCTGCTGTCTGGAAATACATCGAAAGCAAGAATATGCAAAATGTGGCAGCCGAGCAGCGCGCCATCACCCGAATCTACAAACGGGATATCGCCCGATACGACCGGGGCGATAAATTATACTTGGACGAAGTGTTCGACCTCATCCCTTCCGAGCTCAATGCAAAGAACAAGCGTTTCATCTTGAAAAACCTGAATGAAAACGCAAAATTCAATATGTACGAAAACAGTTTCCTCTGGCTCAAAAAGGCTGGTGTCGCGCTCCCCGTGTACAATGTGGAGGAACCCCGTGTCCCCCTGCTCCTAAATAAGCAGAGAAATCTTCTGAAGTTGTTCCAGAATGATGTAGGACTGCTTGCGTACCAATATGCCGATGGCATCCAACTCCGCATCCTCCGTGGAGAGGTTAATATCAACTACGGAGCCATTTACGAGAACGTGGTGGCTCAGGAACTGTTGGCGCATGGATTCGAGCACCTTTACTATTTCAACAACAAAAAGCAGGGCGAGGTTGACTTTGTTCTGGAAAAAGGCGACGGGACCATCCTGCCCGTCGAAGTCAAGTCCGGCAAGAATTACGCATTCCACCTCGCGTTGAACAACATTTTGAGCAACGCGGAGTACAACATCCCTGAAGCTATCGTCCTTTGCAACGAAAATGTACATATTGAAGGGAAAGTCGTTTACTTACCCGTCTATATGACTATGTTCCTGCAGCGCAAACGCGCATGCAACGCCGGAGAATATATCCCTGACATCAGCGCCCTGATGGCGTAAATCCGGAAGAACCCACCCTCGACGAACTCATCGCCTACTGCAAAGAAGAAGTCATCACCCCCGGAAAAGATTCCAGAAGGATTGGGTTTTAAGCGGCCGGTATAAAAAAAACGCCGCTGGGTACAGCGCCGGAAGCATATAGAGCGTTTCAAATGTGTCTTTTGTAGCGGAAGTGGGTCACGATCCCACGACCTCCGGATTATATCCCATCGGATATAATTTTTCTCAATTTTACAAAAGTTACATTCGTTATGATGTAATTTGAAAATTTCTTCGTATATTTGCATCCGAACGAATGTAATTATGAATAGCAACATCATCTCTTCAACGTTGAAAACCCTCCGGAAGGAGCACGGTCTCACGCAAGTGGACTTAGCGATGAAGTCCGGCGTGGGCCTGAACTTCGTACGCGAATTGGAGCAGGGCAAGGCGACGGCCCGAATGGACAAAGTCGCCCAAGTGTTTGATTTGTTCGGCTATGAACTCGTCCCTCAAAAGAAAGTGAAATGAGTAAGGCATTCATACAATACAAAGGGAATAATGCCGGCATCCTCGAAGAAACGGATGAAGGCTATGAGTTCCGGTATAATCAGGAGTATCTTTCAGATGCGGCGGCGAAGCCCGTCAGTCTGACACTTCCTTTGTCGGAGAAGCCCTACAAATCTTCGGTCCTATTCCCGTTCTTTGACGGCCTTATTCCGGAAGGCTGGTTGCTGGAAGTAGCGCTAAGAAATACGGATATCAGTGAACTGGACCGGTTCTCCCTGCTTCTTCTCTGCTGCAAAGACTGCATCGGCGCAGTAAGTGTAATTCCCATAAACGATGACAGTGATGAGTAAGTGTTTATATTGCTACAAGGAACTCGAAGCCGGAGAAGTCGATTTCCATAAATCCTGTTGCCGGAAGTTCTTCGGGACGGCCACGGCTCCTTCATTGGATTATACGCGTGCGCAGATGGACGAACTTGCCGCCCAGATTATCCAGTCGCAGACCACCCTGACCGGCGTCCAACCCAAACTGTCGCTGAATCTGGATAAGCACAAGAATTCCCAGAAACTCACGATTGTGGGTCTTTGGGGTGATTTTATCTTCAAGCCGCAGACGGAACGCTTTGCAATGCTGCCCGAGAATGAAGATTTGACGATGCATCTGGCCGAGATAGCCAAGATAAAGGTCGTACCCCATACGCTCATCCGGATGAAAGATGGAAGCATCGGCTACCTGACCAAGCGGATTGACCGAAAAGCAGACGGAGAGAAGATTGCGATGGAAGATATGTGCCAACTTACCGAACGCCAGACCGAGCATAAGTATCGGAGTTCTTACGAGCAGGTGGGAAAGGCCATCCGGAAGTATTCTGCGAATGCACAGTTGGATATGGTTGATTTTCTGGAATTAGTGTATTTTTCCTGGCTTACCGGGAACAACGATATGCATCTGAAGAACTTCTCCTTGTATTCTCCTGCCGGGGAGCCCGTCCTTACACCGGCCTACGACCTGTTGAATGCCGTATTGAGCAATCCTGCCGACGACGAGGAGTTGGCACTCAATCTCAATGGGAAAAAGAAACGGATGAAGGATGCTGATTTCAAGGCCGCATATCGTACTTGTGGCGTTCCCGAAATCGTTTTCGACCGTTTGAAAAAGAAGTATGTGGCTCTCCTTCCCAGATTTGAGGAAGAGATTCATCTCTCGTTCCTCTCTGATGAACTCAAAGCCTCCTATATTGGACTCCTTCACCAAAGACTGGAAAAATAACAAAAAACCGCCGCTGGGTACAGCGCCGGAAGCATATAGTGAGGTTTGTCTAGGAGACCAGGCGTAGCCGGTCACATATCGCGAAAAGGTGTATAACCACCCTTGTGAAAAATCGCGAAAAGGTGTATATTTGCACCATCCAAAATATTGGAAAAGGTGATTATGAGACGAAAAATTTACGACAGGCTGCTTCAGTGGAAGCAAGAGAAAAACGGCACTACAGCCCTTCTGATTGAAGGTGCACGCCGAATAGGGAAGAGCTGGATCGCCGAAGAATTTGCACGCAATGAATATCAGTCCTATATTCTGATAGATTTCAGCAAAGCGCCTCTGCGGGTAAAAGATTGGTTCGATGAGTATTTGGAAGATATTGACACATTGCTCGAGAACATTCAGTTGCATTACAAGAAGCGCCTGACACCGCGTCGTTCCCTCATTATCTTTGACGAGGTTCAGAAATGCCCCCGTGCTCGCGAGGCCATCAAGTCTTTGGTACAAGACCATCGTTTTGATTATTTGGAAACCGGCTCTCTTATCTCCATCAAGAAAAATGTCGAGAATATCGTCATCCCGTCCGAGGAAGATGGTATCGATATGTACCCGATGGATTTTGAAGAGTTCTTGTGGGCGATGGGCAACGAAGTGCTGATGCCCTACATCCAGCATCAATTTGAAAACAGCAAGCCGATGGGCGATTTTCATCGCGAAGCAATGCATTACTTCCGTCAGTACCTCATCGTGGGAGGTATGCCCCAGGCTGTTGCGGAGTATGCCACATTTCGAGACTTCAAGAAAGTGGATGCCATTAAGCGCCAGATACTGCGTCTGTATAAAAATGACATCAAGAAATATGCAGGAGGGCTTGCGGCCCGCGTATCGGCCATTTACGACGCTCTCCCCGGTCAACTGCAGAAAAAAGAGAAGAAATTTGTCCTGGCTGCTCTAAAAGACGAGGCAAGGATGCGTGAGTACGACAGCGCCTTCTTTTGGCTGGAAGATGCCAAACTGGCCAATATCTGCTATAACACCACAGCCCCCAACATCGGTCTGCAACTCAACGAAGACCGCACTGCTCTCAAATGCTATTTCAGCGACACTGGTCTTCTCATTTCCTTGGCATTCAACGCTCGCGGTATTGTCTCCAACGAGATTTATGAGAAACTGATGTTCGATAAATTGGAAATCAACGAAGGGATGTTAGTCGAGAATATTGTCGCCCAGATGCTCAAGGCCGCCGGCAACGAACTCTTCTTCTATTTGAACGCGGATAAGGAAAATGTTGACAGCCGAATGCAAATAGACTTTCTCATTCAAAAAAAGGTCATCACTTCCCGCCACAATATATCCCCCATCGAGGTAAAGAGCGGCGCCAACTACACCCTCACATCCCTCAACAAGTGCATCAAGAAGTTCGGACAGTATCTATCCACTCCTTACATCCTGCACACTAAAGATTTAGAAATCAAAAATGGGATAGTATATCTCCCCCTCTATATGACGCCCCTTCTATAAAACAAAAAACCATCACAGGTGGTTGTGACGGGTATATAGAGAGTTTTGTCTGTAAGATTGATCGTAGTCAATCAAGACATATGTTTGGAGTTTTTGTAGCGGGAGTGGGTCACGATCCCACGACCTCCGGATTATGAATCCGACGCTCTAACCAGCTGAGCTACCCCGCCATAACGACCGACTGCCGAGGAGAGGAAGGATTCCGCTCGCGTTGCTCGCGCTATCCTTCGCCGCCTGCGGCGGGCGGTACTTTTTTTACAACCTTGTCGGCTTCGCCGACTCTCGCTTTTTTGTCTGATGCGCTTATGTGAGCAAGCTCACAACGCGCTCAGCCAAAAAAACGTGCGCTTCGCGCTAGGTTGTAAAAAGTTGAGATAGAAGGATTCGAACCCTCACTGACAGAGCCAGAATCTGTAGTGCTACCATTACACCATATCTCAATTGGGTGGCCTCCAGCGACAAACTTGTCGCAAAAGGGACTGCAAAGTTAGTCTTTTTTGTTAATTCTGCAAAAAATTTTTGGTCCAATGGATGACGATGCCGTCTTTTTCCATTCCGCGGAGCCAGGTCATCTGGCGTTTGGCGAACTGGCAGATGGCGATGTAGAGGCGCTCCCGCATAAACTCGTAGGAGATTTCACCCAGCAGATACTGCGTGACAAAACGGTATTCCAGGCCGTAGCGGATCAGGGTTTCCGCAGGAACACCCTCGTCAAGGAGGCTGCGTATTTCCTCTATCATTCCGTTAGCCAGGCGTTCGTCCAAGCGACGGGCGATGCGGGCGCGGCGCTCTTCCCGGGTGACCAGCGTACCTATATAATAAGTATGTTGCGGCAGTCCTTCGACGCGCGGACGCTCCTTCCCGAAATCATAGGCACAAGTGACGGCCTCGATATAGAGTCCGGACCCGCCGCAAAGGATGGGCAGGCAGCCACGCGAGCAAATATCACGATAGACCTCGGCGAAAGCACTCTGGTACTCATAGACATTGTATTCGGTGCCCGGCTCTGCGATGTCGAGCAGATGAACGGGAATTTCGCCGTATTCTTCCTTATCCTTGCCCGTGCCGATGTCCATCCGCCGGTACACCTGACGGGAGTCGGCACTGATGATTTCACAATGGCATCCGTCCGGCAAGCGTCGGTTGAGTTCTCGGGCCAGCGCAACGGCATAGCGCGTCTTTCCGGAAGCCGTCGGGCCCATAATGCAGAGCAGGTCCCACGCATCGCCCACAGCCGAGGGCGCGGAAGCCGCCCCCACCTCACGCATACCGCTCCATCCGGCCAGCAGGGCGTCGATATCGATTTCTTCCCCTTCGGGCAAGGGGGCGGGCTCGGGAATGGGTATGTAGGGACGTTTCATCGGGAAGTCCAGACTATCGAACGGGGCAAGCCATCGAATCGGCTAACGCCGCGCCGTCTTTCGGGAAGCAATCTTCTTGCGACCGGAAGGAGAAGTGACCTGGGTGATGGTGGTACCGGCGGCCGTCTTGTACTTGCGACGGGACGGGCGCACCAGAATCTGGATGTCGAATCCCTCCACCGTGTAGCCTTTGAACTTTTTGTGACCGAGATAATCATCCACGATAGTCACCAGTTCTTCTTCCATAATGTCACGATAGATATTGTTTTCGACATCGTACATATGCGGATGCTCGAAGGCGTTGACATCGAAAAACATCTTGTTGGTGCGGCTGGTACGATAGCCATACAGACCAAGCAAGGCCAGTTCGCGCAGAATGTTATACACCGAGGCCTTGGTAATCTTGTCACCGCCGTTCGCCTGAATATGCTCCACCACCTGGTCGGCACAGGCGTGCCCCATCGCCATCATCGCTTCGTGCACCGCAATGCGCTGCGGAGTGGCTTTCAGGGAATGTTTTTTGAGGAACACCTTGAACGAATCAAGGTCCTTGACCACTTTCTTATTCATAACTATACGAGTTGGTCGGCCAGCACGAGGGCGGCCATCGCTTCTACAATAACAGGGGTGCGCAAGGCGAAGCACACATCGTGACGACCGGGAACGGACAGAGCCGTCATCTTATCCGTCACAAAATTGAGGGTCTGCTGCTCCTTGGCGATGCTGGAAGTGGGCTTGAAGGCTACTCGGAAAACGATGTTCTCTCCATTGCTGATGCCGCCGTTGATGCCGCCCGCTCCGTTTTTGACGGGATGACCATCCGGACCGAAGGGGTCGTTGTGTTCCGAACCCTTCATCGCGGCCGCCTTGAATCCGTCACCGAATTCAATGCCTCGCACACCGGGAATAGCGAAAATCGCGTGGGAGATGCAGGATTCGAGGGAATTGAAGAAGGGTTCTCCCAGACCCACAGGGACCTCGCTGATGACACATTCCACCACCGCGCCGAGGGAATCCCCTTCCGCCGTCGCTGCATCCAGCGCATCCCGCCATTTCTTTTCGGAATTGTTGCCCCGACGGATGCCGCCGAGTTCCACAATCTTGGCCTTGATATCACAAGGAGAAGGCCCCTTGCCGCGAGCCGGTTCTTCTTCGTCGCTTTCCAGCACGGAAGCGATGGCCTTCTTGGCCACCACGCCGGCCGCCACGATGGGCAGGGTGAGCCGTCCGGAAAAATGACCGCCGCCGCGCGGGTCGTTGAAGGAGTCGAATTTGACATCCGCCACGAAATCCGCGTGACCCGGACGGGGAACCTGCTGCAGAATGTCATAGTCACCGCTGCGCGTGTTGGTATTCTTGAACAGAATCGCCAGCGGCGCCCCGGTCGTATGGTCTTCATACACCCCGCTCAAGATGATGGGTTCATCCGCCTCGATGCGCGGTGTCGTCCCTTTGCCGCCGCTTTTGCGCCGCCGGATATCCGCGGTGAAATCTTCCACCGTGAGCGGAATGCCGGCCGGAACTCCGTCCAACACGACCCCTATGGCCTCGCCGTGCGATTCGCCAAAAATCGATACGATAAAATTTCTTCCGAAAGTGTTCATACTAAGTACTGTTGAAAACTTGTAAAAAAGCCGGGGAAAGACTTCTCCACACAGGCTTCGTTGTCGATGACGATCGGTCTGTCCGCCCCCAGGGACGCGACCTTGAGCGCCATCACCATACGATGGTCGTCGCAAGAAGTGTATTCTCCCCCGCGCAGCAGATGACCGCTGAGGATGCGCCGGGACAGAGACTGGCCCTCGATGACCATCTCATCGCCTTCCAGACGCACCGCGACCCCCATTTGCGTAAGCATATTCACGATAGCCTTGCCGCGGTGGCTCTCCTTATGGGCCAGCCGGCCCACACCTCCGATACGGCTTTCCCCCTCGCAAAACGCAGCCAGAACAGCCAGAATGGGGAAAAGGTCGGGGCAATGGCTGGCATCCAGTGTGAAAGCGCGCAGAGGAGCCCGTTGGACCACCAGATCGCCTTGGTCGCCATCCAACTGGCTCAGACAGGCTCCGCAGTCCATCAGCACATCCATAATGCTCAAATCGGCCTGCAAAGAGGTGGTGTCCAAACCCTTCAGCACCAAGGGAGCCGCCGAGCCCAGACGTTTTCCGCCGCCGGCCCCGAAAATGGCACCCGCCACCAGGAAATTGGCCGCCGCGCTCCAGTCACCCTCCAAAGGCATTTCGCAGGCCTTGTAGGCACCACCGCCCTTGATTTTGAACAGAATGCCGGTGCAGAGGTTCCAATCTCCCTCGCTCTCCATAAAATCGCGGCCGCCCAGCAACTCGTTGCCGATACGGATGCCGAAATGCTTGAGCACATCCAGCGTGATGAAGATATATGGAATGCTCTTGGGATCGGACACCGAGAGCGTCGTATTCTTTTCACCCAAAGGCAGGGCCATCAGCAGGCCGGAAATCAGTTGGGAGCCGTGCCTTCCGGAAATATCCACGCGGCCGCCGCCCAACGGACCTTTCACCCGCAGAGGCACCTGCGCTTCCGCCGAAGCCGGGCTTTCCATCGAAGCCTCCGCGCTTTGCGGCAAAGCGACATTCTCTATCTGCGCGCCGAACGCGTCCAAAATCTCTTTCGCGCCACCCAACGGTCTTTTCAGCAGGGTCCTTTCCCCCTCGATCAGCACCCCCTCCTGCGAGAGCATCGCGCAAAGGGGAATCATCATCCGGGTCAGCAAGCCGGACTCTCCGGTGAAAAGTGTTTTGAGCGCCAAACCGTTTTTGCGGGCGGCAATACCCGTAATCCGAAGGTTCTCCGCGATGCCATTCGAGACTTTTTCGCGTTCCACGGTCGCACCCAGACTGGCCGCGACAGCCAACGCCGCCTCATTGTCCCGACAAGGAGTATAACCCGTCAGTAAAGAGGTTCCTTCCGCCAACGCCGCCGCAATGATGGCACGCTGGGCAAAACTTTTGGAACAGGGAATCGCAGGACTCTCGCCAGCATCCGCCGGCCTGGCCGAGCCAGCAGCCGAAGCCGCTACCACAGCAGAACCCTCGACACTCCCGGCTCCATACAACGCCAGACATAGCGCATCGTAGGTCCATTGTCCGGCGGCGGTCGCTTCCGCCTCCGTCAAAGCCGCGTAGGTATAAGGCGAACCCAGCCGCAGGCAATCCAGGCGGGACGCGCGTCCCTCTATGCCCATCGCAAAAGCCACCAGTCCTCCGGCGGCCGGACGACGGTCGGCATCGTTCCACAAGGCTTCGTCATACAAGGACAACACCCGCTCCGCATCCTCCTGCGAATGGGCCGTCGTCACGATTTTGACCAATTCCGCCCCGTGGTACAAGCATTTTTCCACCATCGCTTTGAGGGCCTCCACCGAAGGAGTCCCCTCGAAATCGTGCCACGAGCGGATATAGCGCGTGCCATACTCCCGGGCCAGCGTCCGCAAAGTGGTCGCCAACGATTTGGGAGCCTCGATTTCCAAATCTACAAAGGAAGCCCCCGCCTTGATGGCTGCAGTAAGTTGCTGACGGGCCTTGTCCACGCTGATTTCTCCGCCGATGCGGCAGGTCGCGATAGTCGGCGTATCGCTGGAAAAGACTTCTTCCAACTCTTCCTCACTCAAAACGCAGCGGTCCAGACGGATTTCCGCCATTTCGACGCGGGAGAGCAAGGCCAGAATTTCCTCGCAAGTCTTGTTTTGTATGCTGACACAAATCATATCTATGCTTCCATCGCCTTGACGGCCTCCGAGATTTTCATATCCTTGATGACGACATCCCCGATACCTCGCAGAAGGACGAAATGCACAATGTCGCCTTCGGCCTTTTTGTCGGTCTTGGCCGCCTTCAGAATCTCCTTGGGAGAATAGGGGCAATCGACTTTGAGCCCGCAGGACAGGAAATCATCGCGCAACTGTTCGTCCAGCGGAGGGCACAATCCGACTTTGTGGGAAAGGCGGGCGGCCAGCACAATGCCCATCGCGACCGCATCTCCGTGGGGAATGGGGTTCGGCTTTTTGAACCAGTTCCATTTCTGGGACAGATGTTCGATGCCGTGCGCGAAGGTATGGCCCAGGTTCAGCACGCGCCGCAGGCCGGATTCGTACAAATCCTCGCCCACAATGCGCTCTTTCACTTTCACCGCACTCTGAATGTAAGGAAGCAGAATCGTGCTGTCTTGATACTGGGTGGAAGAAGTGATGCCGCTGAAATACTGGACCGCTTTGCGGTAATTATCGTTGTTGTTTTCAATCAAAAACGCCTTCAACAGTTCGGCCAATCCCTGACGGAAAATCGCTTCGGGCAAAGTCTTCAGGCACGAGGAACAGACGAAGGTAAATTCGGGTTCCACGATAGTCCCCAGCATATTTTTGTATTTCTTGAAATTCACCCCGGTCTTCCCGCCGATGGCCGCGTCCACTTGGGCCAGCAGGGTCGTGGGGACATAAGCCGCTTTCACGCCGCGTTTGTAGATGCTGGCGGCGAAACCCACCACATCCGTCGTGATGCCGCCGCCGATGGCCAGCACCAAAGCGTTCCGGTCCGCGCCTTTGTCGAGCAACCAGCCGCAAATCTCCTGAACCAACTTGAGATCTTTCTGCTTTTCGCTGACGGTCACATATTTGACCGGTATCTTTTTTCCGCTTTTGCTCCGCCCGAGGGCCTCGCCGATGGATTTGACATTGACGTCACAAACCGCAAACACCGCCTCCTTCTGCGAAAGGACTTCACTGAGCGTATCGAGAGTATCCGAAAAATAAATCATAGCAGTTCCTTTAAAACTGCAAAAATAGTCAATAATTTTGAATTTTTATAATTTAACCCGTACCTTTGCCGTATGAAGCGAAGTGAGATAGAGATTATGGCGCCGGCGGGCAATTTCGAGTGCCTGCAAGCAGCGATTCAAGGGGGTGCGGACTCCGTGTATTTCGGCGTGGGCTCGCTCAATATGCGTTCCCATTCGGCCAACAATTTCTCCATCGAGGACCTGTCCCAAGTCTGCTCCCTCTGCCGGAAAAACGGTGTCAAATCCTACCTGACGCTGAACATCGTCCTGTACGATGAGGAACTGGAGGAAGTCCGCCGCACCCTGGAAGCGGCCAAAAACGCCGGTATCGACGCCATCATCGCCTCCGATATGGCCGCCATCGCCTGTGCCCGCGAACTCGGACTGGAAGTGCACATTTCCACCCAACTGAACATCTCCAATGTGGAAGCCCTGCGTTTCTACGCCCAATTCGCCGACGTGGTGGTGCTGGCCCGCGAACTGAAACTGACGCAAGTCAAGGCCATTTCCGAGGCCATCGAAAAAGAAAACATCTGCGGGCCATCCGGCCGGAAAATCCGCCTCGAAATGTTCGTTCACGGCGCCCTCTGCATGGCCGTCAGCGGCAAATGCTACCTGAGCCTGCACGAACACGGAGCCTCCGCCAACCGGGGCAACTGCTACCAAGTCTGCCGCCGGCGTTACGAGGTAACCGATGTGGAAACGGGCTATGGGCTGGAGGTGGACAACCAGTATATTATGTCTCCCAAGGACCTCTGCACCATCGAATTTATCGACAAAATCATCGATGCCGGGGTGAAGGTGTTCAAAATCGAAGGACGGGCCCGCAGCGCCGAATATGTCAAGACCTGCGCCCAATGCTACCGCGAAGCCGCCGACGCGGTGTGTCAAGATCGCGAGGCCTCAACCCAAAGGAACGCGACGCCGGCCTTCACACCCGAACTGGCCGCCGAACTCAAAGCGCGGCTGGCCACGGTCTTCAACCGGGGCTTCTGGGACGGTTATTACCAAGGCGCACGGCTGGGAGAATGGAGCGAAGTTTACGGCAACCGGGCCAGCCGCACCAAAGTCTATTGCGGAAAAGTCACCAACTGGTTCGCCAAAATCGGAGTGGCGGAAATTCTGCCCGAGACCGTTCCCCTTAAACAAGGCGACAAAATTCTGGTCATCGGGGCGACGACGGGCGTCGTTGAAAAGACCGTCGACGAACTCCGCGTCGGACTGAAACCCGTCCAGACGGCCCAAAAGGGAGAATACTGCTCCATCGCCTTTCCCCCCGAGGTGTTCACCGCCAGCAACGCGGCCCCCA
The DNA here is from genome assembly GCA_902784785.1 of uncultured Bacteroidia bacterium. GTDB lineage: Bacteria > Bacteroidota > Bacteroidia > Bacteroidales > UBA932 > Cryptobacteroides. Next base: position 7,317 of record CACZWF010000015.1, on the reverse strand, counting down.
AACTGCATCGGGGCGACAAAGTCTATATCTGGGTAGAAGAAAATTAACGCGCCAAGAACGCTTTGACACGGGCGACGATGCCGTCCGCATCGATGCCGCAATCGTGGCGGAGTTCCTGCTGCGTCCCCTGGGCGATAAAGTGGTCGGGAATGCCCAGACCGTCGATTTGCAAGGCCTTTTCGCCTGCGGACTCACCGCCTTTCGCGTCTGAGCCGGAAGCCATCCGCGCGGCCGCCCATTCACAGACGGCTCCATAAAGACCACCTTTGAGACAGCCGTCCTCCACCGTGAGCACACGGGGACAATCCGCCACCACCTGCTCCAGCAAACCTTCGTCCAACGGTTTGAGAAAACGGATATCCACCACACGCACGCAAATGCCCTCCGCTTCCAACAGTGACGCTGCCTTAACCGCCGCCCCCACACAAGGCCCTTCCGCAACAACATTGACAGCCGGTTTCTCCGCCTCGACCACCACGCGGCCTTTCCCGGGCTCCAGTAAAGTGACGGGCGCTTCCCGCCATTCCACGCCGTCCCCATAGCCGCGGGGATAGCGGATGATATAAGGTCCGTCCTTGTGCTGAACGGCGGAATACATCATATTTTTCAGTTCCAACTCATCCGCAGGAGCCGCCACCACGACATCCGGAATGCTGCGATAGGCAGCCAGATCGAAGGCCCCGTGATGCGTGGCGCCGTCTTCGCCCACCAGACCGGCGCGGTCGAAACAAAACACGACAGGCAGCCGCTGCAACGCACAATCGTGGATAATCTGGTCATAGGCCCGCTGCGAGAAGGAAGAATAAATGTTGCAGAAAGGAATCATTCCCCCGGCGCACAAACCCGCGCTGAAGGTGACCGCATGCTCCTCAGCGATACCCACATCGTAGAAACGCTCCGGCATCTGCGCCGCCAGCAGATTCATCCCGCATCCGGAAGCCATCGCCGGGGTGACGCCCACGACCCGCTCATCTTGACGGGCCAATTGCAACAGCACCTCACCGAACACATCCTGATAACGGTCCCTGCTTTTGGAAGAGGCCGTTCTTTTCCCGCTGATGGGATCAAAAAGACCGGGCGCGTGCCAGGTGGTCTGGTCCTCCTCCGCCGGCGTATAACCCTTTCCCTTCGTGGTAATGGCGTGCAAGATTTTGGGCCCCTTGATGTTCCTCATTTTGCGAAGGGTATTCACGACCTCGCTGATGTTGTTACCGTCGATCGGGCCGAAATAGCGGAAACCCATTGACTCGAAGAATCCCCCTTTGGGCGAACGCACAAAGAATGTCTTGGTCGTACGGACCACCTTCTGGATAAAGCGGCGGAGCCAGCCCTCGCCCAACAGATGCCACAATTTGTCCTTGGTCCGGTTGTAAGAGCGGCTGGAAGTGATTCTCAGCAAATAATTGTGCACGGCCCCGATGCCTTTGTCGATGGAAATGTTGTTGTCGTTGAGGAGTATCAAAATATCTTCCTCGCCCCATCCGGCGTTGTTGAGTCCCTCATAAGCCATTCCACCCGTCAGAGCCCCGTCCCCGATCAGGGCGACGACCTTCTCCCCGCTTCCCTTCATCTTCGCGGCGGACGCATAGCCGAGAGCCGCTGAAATGGAAGTGGAGGCGTGACCGGCCCCAAAGGCATCATACGGACTCTCGTCCATGCGGGTGAAACCGCTGATGCCTCCTTTCTTTCGGTTGTTTCGGAAAGCCTCCCGGCGACCGGTCAGAATCTTATGGGCATAGGCCTGGTGGCTGACATCGAAAATCAGCTTGTCTTCCGGCGTGTGATAGACATAGTGAAGGCCGACGATCAACTCCACGGCCCCCAGACTCGAACCCAGATGACCCGGATTGGTCGCACAGCAGTCAATCATATACTCGCGGACCTCTGCACACAAATCCCCCAAACGGGATTCGTCGCATTTCCTCAAATCCTCCGGGGATTGAATGTCCGCAAGCATACAGCAGAAAATTTATTTCTTGATATTCGGCAACTGAAGCCCGTAATGTTTCTTCTTGTCCAGCAGCTTGACGCTCAGGGAAATCAGCAGAGCGACCACGCCCAGACCGGCGAAGAAGAACATCACCAGCGTATAGTTGTTGTTCGTGCTTTCCTTGATGGAAGAGATGATCTTCGGGACAAAGAGGAAACCGATATTCTGGATATAGAAAGTCAAGGCCATGGTCGTACCGAGCAATTTCGCCGGCATAATCTTGGCGATGGACGGCCACATGGCGGACGGCAGCATCGCAAAACCGACACCCAGCAGCACCATCAGAATAATCGCCATCCAGGCATGATTGACAAAGGGAGCGGAGAACAGCAGATGCACACAGGTGATCAGAATCGCACCGGCAATCATCAAATCCGCGCCGTGTCCCTTCTTGTCATAAATGCCGCCGAACAGCGGGGTCAGGACGATACAGCCCATCGGAAGAATCATCGGGATCAAACCGGCCAGCTCCTGGCTCATATGGAACTTGTCCACCATCATGCCCGTGGAATATTTCAAGAACGGGTTGACCGCCGCATAGAAGAGCAGGCAGAGCACGGCTATCAGCCAGAATGCGGGATTCTTGAACACTTCCAGAATGTCTTTAAAATGGAATTCTTCTTCGGAATTCTCCCCTTCCTTCGCTGCACCGGCCGCTTTGAGCTGGTCGTCCAGTTTCTTGTCAAATACCGTATAAATCACGAATACAATGAAGCCCAGCGTCAGAATGCAAAGGCCGATGAGAACCGCGAGGCCCACGTTTCCACCAGTCTGCGCGACGATAAAAGGTGTAGCGCCGAAAGCGATACCGGTGCCCAGACGAGCCAAAGCCAACTGCAGGCCCATGGCCAGCGCCAGTTCATAACCCAGGAACCATTTGGCGATGACTTTGGTCACGGTGATACCGGCAATTTCCGCACCGACACCAAAAATACCGATACCCACCACGGCCCAGAACACGGGTGCCCGCATCTTGTCGCCCAGGAGCGACCAGACCGGAATCTCCGCACCGCTGTCCAACAAATCGCGGAGCTGATAGAAGGAGAAGCAGACCATCGCAATGCCGATAACCATCAGCAAACTGCTCATGATACCGGTAAAGCGGATGCCCATTTTATCCAGAATCAGGCCGCCGAAAATCAGCATCAGCAGGTACACGTTAAAAATGGAGTAGGCACCGGCCAGATTGCCGTATTCGACATCCGTGACAGCATAACCCGCTTCTGCCGCAGGTGCTTTCAGCAGGGTTTCGACGGAAAAGATATTATCGCTGCAAATGTAGGTTGCAAACATCAGGAAAGCCACCGCCAGCAACATCATCCAGCGGGTCTTCTTGGAATCTCTCAGAAGGGACATATTTCCAGGATTTGAAGATTAGAACGGAAGGTCGTCGCTGTCGTCCTCTGCAGCGGAAGAAGCGGGAGCCGGGCTGACGCCGACACCGACATTCACCACGGGTTTGGGAGCCTGCGGGGCGGGCTGGGCAGGAGCCGCACTCTGGGCACCGGCAGCCTGATAGCCATCGGCACCCGGATTGTCCGCACGCTTGCCAAGCAACTGAATGCTGTCCGCCACAATCTCGGTGATAAAATGTTTCTGACCGTCCTGGCCGTCCCAACTGCGGCTGCGCAGACGTCCTTCGACATAAATCTGCGAACCTTTGTCGATGAATTTCTCGGCCAGGTCCGCCAGCTGGCGCCAGGCCACGATATTGTGCCATTCCGTGCTTTCGCGCGTTTCTCCGCTGCGGTCGCGGAAGCGTTCGGTGGTTGCAAGGGGGAAGGTCGCCACTTTAGGGGCAGGCGAAGCGCCCTGATTCTCAAGGTAACGGATTTCGGGTTTCTTTCCAACGTTACCGATCAGCATAACTTTGTTGAGTGCCATTGTTTGATAAATTAATTGGTTTTTATAGCTGCGCCCAAAGGGCGTATAGTTGTACAAATATACCTGAATTTTCGCGATTTTCCTAATTTTTCGCTTAGAAACGCGGTTTTTCGCCGGTCAGCAATTCATAGCCGGTCACCGCCTGGGCCATCAGCCAGCGTTCGCCGGGAATATAGGAAACAGCGGCGGGGAGAATGGAAGTCCGGGAGCCGGATTCCGGAGATACTGACGAATGGGATTGGGAATAGGGTTTCAGCACGGGGTCGCGGTAATTGGCCTCGATGCAATAACGCGGACTAGGCACGGTGCCCTGCTCCATTTTTTCGAGCCAGGTATTCATTTCCGGAACGAGCATCGGGAGAGAATAAATCAAAAGGTCGGCGCGGGCCTCCGGGAGTTCCGCCAAGGGTCGGACAAAAGGCAAACCGTGGTCGGAACGGTTGAAAACCTGTACCTCCAAGCCCATATCCTTTGCGGCCGCCACCGCCGCTTTTCCGGCGCCGCCATATCCCACCACCGCTACGCGAAGGGGCTCGCCGACGGCCTCCTGAACACCGCTTTCGGCGGTTCCGCCTGCCGCGTCCAATTCCTCCAGCAGCATACGCACACCCAGGTAATCAGAATTGAACACCTTGATTCCGCAGCGGGTTTTGACCGCGATGTTGGCCGCTCCGATGGACTGGACTTCGGGACTTTGGATATCCGCCTTCGCCGCCGCTTTCTCTTTGAAAGGAGCCGTGATGTTAATCGCGTCATATCCGTCCAAAAACGCTTGCCAAGCCTCTTCAAACGAGGGATTTTCAATCAGGTCGTAAGACCATTTTCCCCCGTAGGCCTGACGGAACAAAGCCGGACTGCCCGAGTGGGCGATCGGGTAGCCGATCAAGCCATAGCGGTGCATTTTTTTCCAAAGACGGCAACTGTCCATAATCTTTTCAGTACGAATTGACGCAAAGTTAATCATTTTTATTATATGCTACACAATACACAGTGCGCGTAAAGTAGAACTCGCTGATTATCTTTTATTTACAAGAAATACTCCCTTCATTTCGGCAGGGGGCATTTTCGATAATCTGCTAATAACCAGCGATTTCCACTTCACGGATGCAAATTTGTTTTTCTCTCGGCTTATTCGTACTTTCCTGCTGCGCAGGTTAGTACTTCCGCCTCTGAAAAATAAATTTTCAATTTGTTTTTCTCTCGGCTTATTCGTACTTTTGTGAGATATTTTTAGGACAGCCTTTATGGAACAGAATTTTAGTGAGCAAGAACTGTTGCGCCGCGAATCCCTCGCGAAAATCCGCGAATTGGGCATCGACCCCTATCCCGCAGCCCTTTATCCCGTCAACGCCAGCGCCCAAAGCGTCGCCGAAGGCTTCGATGCGGAGAAAAACAATATGCAGGATGTGTGTCTGGCCGGACGTCTGATGTCCCGACGCATCATGGGCGCCGCCTCCTTTGCGGAACTGCAGGACGAAAGCGGACGCATCCAGCTCTACCTCAACCGCGACGAGATTTGCCCGGGTGAAGACAAGACGATGTACAACACTGTGTTCAAGAAACTGATGGACATCGGCGACATCATCGGCGTGAAGGGCTTCGCCTTCCTGACCAAGACCGGTCAGCTGTCCATTCACGTGAAAGAATTGACCCTGCTGAGCAAGTCACTGCGCGTGCTGCCCATCGTCAAGGAGCAGGACGGCAAGGTGTTCGACGCCTTCTCCGATCCCGAACTCCGCTACCGCCAGCGTTATGTGGACCTCATCGTAAACCCGCAGGTGCGCGACGTCTTCATCAAACGCAGCAAAATCATCGCCGTGATGCGCGAGTATTTCAACCAGGCCGGTTGCCTGGAGGTGGAGACCCCGATTCTGCAGAGCATCCCCGGCGGTGCCACGGCCCGTCCGTTCATCACCCACCACAACGCCCTCGACATCGACCTCTATATGCGTATCGCCAACGAGCTTTACCTCAAACGGCTGATTGTCGGCGGCTATAACGGCGTGTACGAATTTGCCAAAGACTTCCGCAACGAGGGCATGGACAAGACCCACAACCCCGAGTTCACCTGTATGGAAATCTACGTGGCCTACAAGGACTACCTCTGGATGATGGAATTTGTCGAGAAGATGTTGGAGAAAATCTCCGTCGCCGTCAATGGCACGACGAAGGTAACCATCGGCGAGCATACGGTGGACTTCAAAGCCCCATACCGCCGCCTTCCCATCCTGGAAGCCATCAAGGAATACGCCGGCGTGGATGTCAAGGGAATGGATGTGGAGCAGCTCCGCGCCACCTGCAAGCAGCTGAATGTGGAGATCGAGCCTTCGATGGGCAAGGGCAAGCTCATCGACGCCATCTTCGGCGCCTACTGCGAGGACAAGCTCATCGACCCCACTTTCATCATCGACTATCCTGTGGAAATGTCTCCGCTCACCAAGCGTCACCGCAACGACCCGACCTTGACCGAGCGTTTCGAGTTATTCGTCTGCGGCAAAGAATTGGCCAACGCCTACAGCGAGCTCAATGACCCCATCGACCAGTTCGAGCGTTTCGAAGAGCAGGCCAAGCTCAAGAGCAACGGCGACGACGAGGCGATGTTCATCGATATGGACTTTGTCCGTGCCTTGGAATACGGTATGCCGCCCACTTCCGGATTGGGAATGGGCATCGACCGTCTGACGATGTTCATGACGGGCCAGACCACCATCCAGGATGTGCTCTTCTTCCCGCAGATGCGTCCCAAGACCAGCCTGTAAACACACCCTATGGTCCGGCGAGAAAGCATAAGTTCGGCGCAGAACCCCAAGATCAAACATTTGCTGGCTTTGCAAGAAAAGTCCCGCCTGCGCAAGGCGGAGGGGCTTTTTGTGGTCGAAGGGGTACGGGAAGTGGCCCGAGCGTTGGATGCCGGATACCAGGCCGAGACCCTGTTCGTCTGCCCCGAGATTTTCAACGCTGGCGAAGGACAGGAATACGCCGCGTTGGCCAAATTGATAGACGAAGCGTCGACATTTGCGACCGGCCGGACATCCTGCCCCCCGAGTGCGACAACAGGCGGACTCCCAAGTGCAGCAGGCCGGGCTTGCGAACTCCCGGGCGCCGCGACAAGCCGAGGTTGCGACTCCGATGCCAGCCCCCTGCTTGTAGAAGTCCCCGCCGCCTTATACGAAAAAATCGCCCTTCGGGGGTCCAGCGAAGGCATTATTGCGGAAATGTGCGTCCGTTCACACCGACTGGAAGACCTCTCCCTGCCCGAAAACGCCCTCGTCATCGCCTTGGAAAGCATTGAAAAGCCCGGGAATCTCGGAGCCATCCTGCGCAGCGCGGACGGAGCCGGTGCCGATGCACTGATTGTCTGCGACCCGCTGGCCGATGTGTACAACCCCAATGTGCTGCGTTCCTCCCTGGGCGCCCTTTTCAGCGTCCCCACCGCCGTCTGT
>CACZWF010000014.1 GCA_902784785.1 uncultured Bacteroidia bacterium | reverse complement strand
CCGCCGCCAAGCACAAAAAAGGCAGCCGGGTGGCTATTCGCGACTGGGATACGCATAAACCCTTGGGCGAAATCGACCAACTGCCCCGGACGTATCAGACGATGGGAAATATGAACGAACACCAGCTCATCATCGGAGAAACGACCTGGGGCGGACATGAAGAATTAGTTGATACAACTGGCATAATAGATTATGGTTCGCTTATTTACATAACACTGCAAAGAGCTACCACAGCCCGTGCAGCCATCGACACCATCGTCTCGCTCGCCAACCGTTACGGTTATCCTTCCGGAGGGGAAAGTTTCTCGCTAGCGGACAAGAACGAAGCCTGGGTGATGGACTTGGTCGGGAAAGGCCCCGGCGACAAAGGTATCGTCTGGGTGGCACGCCGCATTCCCGACGGCTACATCTGCGCCCACGCCAACCAATGCCGCATCACGCGTTTTCCCTTGAACGACCCCGAAAACTGCCTCTACGCCCCCGATGTGATTACTTTTGCCCGCGAAAAGGGTTGGTTCAGCGGAAAGGACGAGGAGTTCTCCTTCCGTAAGGCCTACAATCCCCTGGATTTCGGCGGCGCGCGTTTCTGCGACTCCCGGGCTTGGTCGGCTTTCAATATCCTCTGTGACGGGCAATTCACCTACGAAGAGAACGGTGTCGAGATCACACGCCCTGCCTCCGATTGGCACAAATACATTCTGGGACACAATCTGCAGGGCGAACTGCCGCTGTTTGTGAAACCTTCCCGCAAATTGACGCCGAAAGATGTGGCGGACGTGATGCGCGACCATTTCGAGGGTACACCGCTGGATATGACGAAAGACATCGGCGCGGGCGGCAATGCGCTCCCCTATCGCTGGCGGCCGATGAATTTCACTTGGAACGACAAGAAATATATCCACGAGCGGGCCATCGCCACCCAGCAGACGGGCTTCTGGTTCGTCGCTCAGGCCCGGGGCTGGCTGCCGGACGCGGTGGGAGCCTTGGTCTGGTTCGGTACGGACGACAGCGCCACATCCTACCTTACCCCCATCTATGTTAGCAGCAAAAAAGTTCCTGATTGTCTGCGCGTAGGAAATGGCGACCTATTGCATTACTCCAGCACTTCCCAGTTCTGGATCTGCAACCGTGTGGCCAATGCCTGCTACAAAATGTACAACATAATGTCCCCTACCGTCCGGCGCGCAGCCGACGCTTTTGAAAAAGAACAGATGTTCACCGCCGTTCCCGCACTGGACGCCAAACTGACGGCCCTGGTACAGAAAGGGAAGTTGCGCAAGGCACGCAAGGAAATGACCGCCTACACCGTCAACACGGCCCAGAAACAGTTCCAGGCGTGGGTCAAATTGGAAGAACTCCTGCTGGTCAAGTTTATGGACGGCAACGTCAAGACACAACATAAGGATGGAACCTTCAAGCATAGCAAATATGACGAAGGAAGGCCCATCCTCATTCTTCACCCTGAATACTCCAAGGTGTGGCAGCAGGCCGTCGCCGAATCCGAGCACGGAAAAGTGCTGGAGATGAAAGAATAACTAAACGGCCTTACGAAAAAAGCGATCAATAAGAATAGCGATAGCACCATCCCCGGTAACATTGCAAGCCGGACCATAGCCATCAAGGGCCAAATAGATGGTCATCATCAACGCCGTCTGCTCGGGGCTGAAACCCATCACGGATTCCAGCAATCCAACAGAAGCCATCAACACGCCACCCATCACCCCTGGAGCAGCAACGGCAGCAACCCCCTGCAACAGAACAAAATTGGCATAAACGGCGAAAGGAACAGGAGTCCCGGTGATATAAGCCACGGCAATGGAAGTCACAGCCAACTTAATCGTGGAACCGCACATATGAACGGTTGAGCACAACGGAATGGTAAAGTTCGCAATATCCTCACTGACACCGTTTTTCAGAGAACAAGCAGTCGTAACAGGAATAACGGCGGAAGAAGAACAGATCGAAAAGCCCGTCAGATAGGCCGGCAACATATTCCACAGGCATCTGAATGGATTTTTATGAGCGAGGCCACAGGCCACAGTATATTGCAAAATCAGATAGAAGATGGTCAAAACAACTCCCGTAAGAATAATTTTAATACCCGATCCCATGACAACGGAAATAACACCTTTTGCGCTCATCTCACAAATCATCGTAAAAATATAGACGGGCAGCAACGGGATAATAACCTTCTCTATGGTCAGTTTGACGATTTCTCCAAACTCGTCAAAACCCCGTTTAAGGGCCGAAGAACCGGTAAAGATAATCCCCACCCCCACCATAAAGGACAACACCAATGCCGTGAGAATGTCGCAAAGCGAAGGTATTTTCAGATCAATAAAAGGCACGAACTCCTTGGCCGTCACGACTTCAGTGGACAGTTCGCCAGGAGAGAGATACAATGGGAATAACCCTGTGACGCAGAAATGAGAAAAAAAGCCCGCCAAAATCGTAGAAAGATAAGCCAACCCCATTACGGTCAAAAGCATCCTCCCCGCTCCTTTTCCTACATTTGCGATGGCGGGGGTGACCAATCCAAGTACCAACAATGGGACAATGAACTTTAATAATTGGGCAAAGAGGACATTGAAAGTCTTGAGCAGACGAATCAAGAAATCCGGCAGAAACAATCCCAACACCGCTCCGAGAGTAATGGCAATAACAACTTTCGGGAACAGTCCCATTTTTTTGCGTTTCATAGGCGCGCTAATTAGAATTAAAATATTTATTCAGAATCTCCATCAGCGGAGCCTTGACGGATTCCATCCACAGCATATAGCCGTAAGCATCGGGATGGGAACCGTCAGAAGTGGCCTCATGACGCTCGGAGGTCGCATTGGTCGTATTGACCCAGTACACATCTTTGTACTTTTTGACCATCTGCCGCATTATCCTCTCTGCATTCTCCTGTTTATTTCTCTCTTTCCGCTCGTAAGACTCACTGAAATTCCTTTTCTCACGACGAATGGTCTGCAAGAAAATCAAAGGAACTCCAGGACGAGCCGTGACAAACTTCTTGATAAAAGGTTCCAGACGCTCCTCCACTTCCTTAGGTGTGGGATTGGAGAATGCGTCAAACACATACGCATCGACATCCGTTGCTTCCAGCAACGCATCCGCAAAATACGACTGAAGTTTGCTGTTTCCGCTAAATCCGAGATTAATGAAATTATAACCCGTCTCACGGGACAACTGAGCCTCCCAAGTCATGGCACAACGGCTGGCTCCCGAGCCTTGGGTGAAGGACGAACCGAACACAGCGATACGGTTTCTGAAAGGCTGCGGTCCGCTTTTAATCCAACTATCCGCAAGGGTGATGATGTCCAACGATTCGATTTCCGAAAATATTGGAAGATAGAGCAGACAGTCCTTCTCGTTATGCCCCGCATCGGGAACCAGCGTAACTTCGTGACAGTCGCCTGGAGAAACCTCTTTCGTATAGCCATTTCCGGCAAATCGCCATAGCCCCTCAGCGGTCTTCATATACAAGTCAAAACCACGGGCAGCAATGGGGCCCATATTTCCGCCAGAAGCAGCTTTGCGCCTCCACTTCACCCTAACGCCAATGGTTTTGGAATTGGTACGGAAAGAAAGCGCCAGGCCGGAAGGATTGCGTGTCTGGTTTTTCTCTCCTTGGGTCATTTCGGCCCGAGCATTTATACGATCCCAGGGATGCAGGGTATCAATGAACTTTCCGACCACCGTCAAATCTAAGGCGGGGGTGTACTTCTTTTTGTTCTCCGGAGCAAAAGACACAATGGCGGCCCATCCGCCACCGGGAGCCAAATGGATTCGAATCGAAGAATCCGTCGTAAACGTACGCTTTTTCCAGTCTGAAGCAATACGATCTGCGACAGGACCGTCCTCCCAAGCCTCAATCTGAACGGAAACAGATTCCGCTCCCGTTGCCGGGAAAGCCAACGCAGACAAATCAAGGGTAAGGTCCCGAGGCATCCAATCTGTCAACGCGCCGACATACCACGTCGTCCCTTTGCGGCGGGCTGTGACAATATACTCCCCTAACTTTCCTTCAAGCACGCGGGTCTCATCCCAAACAGTCGGAACACGATACAGGAACTCGGCACACTGCGGTTCCAGTTCATAAAGAGAGGGACTTTCACAAAGCATTTGAAGCGGAGCATCAAAAAGAACATACTCCGCCAACTGACGGCAACGCGTTCCTTGTGATATCGGTTCGTTCTTGACAGGATACCAGCTCTCCGCGGTCGCATTACGGAAAGCTCCGGGCGTATAATCTGCCGGACCGGCCAGAAAACGGATAAACGGAGCGCAGACATCGAACTTGACCATGTCAAATTCCGGGAACGGACGCTTACGCATCTGCTCCAAACCGAAAATACCTTCGTAATTAAGTATATTGGGATAACGTTTCTGCCAGCCGCAAGGAGGAGGACAACCGTGGAAATCGACAACCAGACGATAGCGGGCGGCGGTTTCTGCCGTCTTGCGCATAAAATCCATCATTTTCTGGTCGTTCCGATCCAAGAAATCCACCTTGAAACCTTTGACACCCAGCGCGGCATAATGGCGACACACGCCCTCTATATCTTTGGCAAAAGCGCTATAGCCCGCCCAAAGGATGATGTCCACCCCTTTGGAGGCACCATAAGCAATGATTTCAGGCAAATCAATTTCAGGAACAATCTGCATCAGGTCATCGGCATATTTGACGGCCCACCCCTCATCGAGAATGACATATTCAATCCCGTGACGCGATGCAAAATCAATGAACGCCTTGTAGGTAGGTGTATTGACACCGGGAACAAAATCCATTCCCCGGAGATTGTACTGGCAGAGCCAGTCCCAAGCCACTTTACCGGGCTTCACCCAAGAGAAATCCTCTCCTGCCGGGCAAGGTGTCGCTATACGGTCCACCAGCCGGTTGGCGGCCAGCTGCCGATCTTCCCGAGAGACACAAACCACTCGCCAGGGGAAATTCCGCGCTGTCCCGTCGCAACGGGCTATATAAGCCTCGCGTTCACAGACGTGAAACTGCAATTCGTTGTGTCCCCCCTGCTGTTCGCGCTTGGGATAAGCGGCAAAACGGCCTTCCAAACCCTCCGCCGTAGCAGGATAGAGAAACATCCCGGGATAAGAAACTACATCAGATTCCGCAAACACCATCTTGACACCCTGCGGCGCTTCCACCAATACGGGCAAGACTCCCAGATGACCGCGGTCCCATCCGGAAAGCGGAACACGGGCGTAAACATTCTCGAAATCATCTTCGAACTGGCTCTCGAGAGAGGTATCGTTTTTTTGGGTATAGGAAACCCAAACCGGCCAATCATCCGCCGGCCGGAAGGAGGCCTGCTCGCCGACGACTTCATAGGATTTACGCTGGGGAGCGCGCCAACGCCAGGCAAATCCATCGTCGTAGCAACGCAGTTCAAGAGAACAGTTGCTAAAAGAAAGCAACAGCGCTCGATAGCCATCGCCTTCCGTCCGGGACACCCGACGCACACGGCCTGTACCGAAAACGGTCCCGTCGGAAAGCGTCATCCCAATCGGAGCATCTACAAGCAAGGATTGTCCATCGAACGAAAGAGCATAAGTCAATCCGTATCCATCTTTCGAACCAGAGGCCGACCGGAGCGTCACGCATAGGCTGCCGTCAGAAGAAGTCAGTCGCCACTCCCCCGCATGCAACGGGAGAGCAGCCAAACAACACACCACAAATAAGAGAATGTTTCTTTGGATATATCTCATCATTTCAAAACACTAAATCAGCCCGAATAGGATAATGGTCAGACACGAAAGGAGCCTCCTCATAAGGTTCTGCAATTACTTTAAAATCGCAGCACTCCTGGAAACCGCCATACCATATATAATCGAGAATACTTCCTCTTGACTGCCCGAAGTCATTAAAAGAAGGACGCTTGTCGGAAGAAAGCGCCGTTTCGCGGGATGATTTCATTACTTTTCGAATCTCTTTGAAACACTTGTCTTTCGGCGCCGCATTAAAGTCGCCCGCTATCACCAGCGGCAAATGCTCCGTATTCAGCTCGCCGACTTGGGAAAGAATCAACTCAAGTCCTTTGACGCGGGCATTTTTCCCCTCATTGTCCAGATGGGTATTGACAAAAAAGAGACGCTTTCCACTGTCTTTCATTTTGAAAACGCACCAAGAAGCCATCCGCAGATACGCCGCATCCCAACCCTTGACGGGTAAGGAGGGATTTTGCTCGTTGAGCCAAAAATAGCCCCACTTTTCCAGTTCCACCGTTTTCGTATTATAGAAAGTGGAAGCAAATTCCCCCGTTCCATTTCCATTGCGAGAAGTCGCCACATACTCATATCCCTCCCAGCGACTTTGAATGAACTCATTCTGGCGAGGCATACTTTCCTGCACGCCCATAATATCGGGTTTGACATCCCGTAGCATCGCCAAGACAGCCCATTTGCGATGGTCCCAACCGTTTGCCCGGTCCTCTTGATTATTAAAATAACGGATATTGAAAGAAACGACGCGGGCTCCCGCCTTGCCGGCATCACGCGACGGCGTAGGATGCGCGATCGGTTTTCCAAAAGAAAGAAACTTCACATCTGCCGTAATGGGAAGGTGGTCAGACGGATAATGCAAGGATCCATCCTCCGTCCGAAAACGACGGCGATCGATAGTGTAGGTCAAAGGCCGGAAGCCGTTGACCATAATATGGTCGGGATACCACTTGGAGTATTCGCTTTCATCCTTGCTGTTCTGGGTCCCCCACTCCTGGGCGTCATCAGAGAGCCATCCCGCATCTTTCGCGTACACCAACACGTCCAGCCAACGGGAATTAGCCATAAAGCGCCAGTCTTTGGCATCATGCGCCACATTCAGGTCACCCACGACGATGGAAGGATCTTCTTCGGGCACCAACCGACTGGCAATATCCCTGATTTCCATCAAATTGAGATTGTTACCCCGGTTTCTGGGCCACTTATCGTCTTTATACCTTTGGGGAGTGACCGTATGGGCGCTGAAAAACCAGAACTCTTTCCCGGAGGCTTTGTGCCGGAGACGGGCCCATACACAAGGACGGCAGACGTGCTTGGGCTCCCCTTCCCGCGTCTTGGGTTGGTCGGGAATCCCACCTGTCCAGAAAATGCCGGTTTGCAGCGTGTCGCAAACTGATTTTTTCCAAGCAATCGCCACATCATAGGAAATACCCTTGAGCGTATTAGGGTACAAAATCCAGCCGAAGTCATCACTGCGCTCCGCCACCAGGCGTCGGATATCCGCATTGCCTTTAACCCCCCAGATGCTATCGCAGATTTCCTGCATACCCAGCACATCGCAGTCCAAAGCCACAATCATATCGGCGACCGCCGGCGCGCTTTTGCTCCAGTAACGTTGTGGATCGGCGAAAATTCCCTTCTTTCCTTGTTCAACAAAACTTTTCCGGGAATCGGAAGTACAAAGGTTGTAAGAACCGACCTTGATCGTGGGTTCTTGCGCTGCCTCCTCGGCCCGGACTGTGAGCAGAGGAAACAGCGAAATAATCAACAGAGCGACTACCCTATAAAGACACCGATTCATCATATTCAAACTGAGGAGTTAAGAAGTCCCCATCAGCAGAGGCGGAGTCAAATCCTTCCGCTGCATAAGTGGACAGATTGAACGCTTTGGGGCGATGCATAATCTCGGTCCGGCTGTTTCCATAGGAATCCGTCATCGTAATCACCAAGGAGGACGTTGCAGAAGAGGCCTTCACCCGGAACACTTTGGTCACCTCGGTCGGTGTCATATCCAGCGAATAACTGCCGCTATCGGCCTTGTTACACCGGTTGACGACCGTTCGAGAAATCATATAGAGCGGATCTTTCACGCTGATTTCCACCGCAGAAAGTTTATTGCCGTTCTCGGTGACGGACAAAGTCCAGTCACCCTTCCAATCCCAAGTGTAGATATACACATAATTGGCGGTGCTGACGCTGGCAAACTCACCCAAAATCCCCTGCCAGGCAGCTTTGTGGTTAGGTCCCGCTTCGGGAACATAATCCTCGGCAACCAAATGGATGCTGTTGCGGTCATAAGCACGGAACAAATAATTATTCCTTCCTGTCACCCGGAACGAATCTTTGAAATTTTTATCATTGACATCCAGAACACGGTAGCCGCTCGGAGAGCCGTCCCGGCACATCAAGTTGCGCTCGTCCTCAGAGCCGGATCCCCAAAAATCCGCACAGATAGCCGACACATTCTGTTCGTTCACCGTTTTTCCGGAGACTGTCATTTTTGCGCTATAGAGATTATGGGTATGAGCCGCATAATAACGGACATTGGAATAAGTGGAAAAAGGAGCGACAAAGTCCGCAATGCTCATATTACCATAAGCAGAATAGGCTTGCGAGCCGTTACGATTGAGCATCTGAATATGATACAATACGACCAACGGCGTAGAGGCGGGAATATAAGACAAGTCTTTCTGCAGCCAGGCCAACTGTTCCTCGCTATGACCGAATCGATAGTCTCTGCCGGCTGTACCCGAGCCATCATTGCAGGTACGGACATCGTCCAAAACGACATAATGCACCTTGCCCATATTGAAGGAATAATAAGTGGGTCCGAAATGTTCCCTGAAATCCCTGGCATACAACCAGTCGCTGGTCTGATACATATCTCCGTCGTGGTTGCCCATACAGTTGAACATCGGAATACTCACCGGGTTGGCCCAGGCGAGATAATCCGGCATCTTGAACGGATTGGAGGAGTACCAGATGTAGTCCCAGGTGCTGTCCCCCATCTGCACCGCCACCTGCGGACCGGCGTATGCCTCCGCTTGTTTGTTCAAATCGGAGACAAACCAGGCGAATTGCGAAGGTGCGTTGTTGGTGTGCATACCGTGTACATCTCCGACCAGATAGACTCGGTGGGTATCTTGGCCGTCCTGCCGTTGCAACTGGAAATCAAAACGCTCGACCTCCGACGCATCATCACTGGTGCGCCGCCAGAAATCCGGAACGGCCCCATACTTTTTCGTTACCGTATAGCCGGAAGGGACACTGATGAACACCAGCCCTTCTTTCTTTTCCGAAGCCAGTTTATACGTGCCGGTCTCATCCGTCGTTGTCACCAGCTGACCATCGCTGACAACGACGCCCGGAACCGGTTGTCCTTCGCAGAGCACCTGTCCAAACAAATTGGGAGCATCCTTTGCCAAAGTCATATTCAAAGGTTTGATATGACCGGCGGTAAGTTCAAACGGAGTCGTACTGACATAGTTATACTCAACGGCTCCACTATCGCCCGTATTTCCGGAAAAATTGATACGCAAGTCATCATACGAAGCGGCCGGAAGTACGACATACGCAGTGGCGGCCGTCTCAGTAGAGATAACGAGTTTATCCAAACTGACAGTCAAAGACGACTCCCGTTGGGAACAGGCCACAACGGGCGCATCCCACGCCAGGTCCATCGAGGCTTCTCCGGAGAGGGCCTTTTCGGGATGGGAAATACTCATTCGGGTCAAGCAGGATGCGGGGCCTTTGATTTGGAAAGCCGCAATGGCGCAGGCATTTTTGAACACCAAGCCGGAGCCGACCTTTTTTGCGGACATTACTATGCTTCCGGAAGGAACCATCATTCCTTCGACCGGAGCGGATTGATATGAAGGAAGCGAAAGGGAAAGCACCGTACCACGAAGCGTTTCATTCCCCGTATAGGGAGAGTAAGCATAAACGGGAATAACCGGTTCTGAGGCATAATAGGAAAAAGTACCTGTCGATTGACCGGCGCAATCTTCATCCAAAATTGCGGGAGTTATCACGCCGTCGGCATCCACCAGACCGATGCGGTCGCCCACCTGCCACAACACCTGCAGGGTTGATGCCTGCGGAGCCGCCTTGGTCACAGGCTCGGTGGAGGCCTCAATCTGATAGTGATTGCCGACCGGCTGCTCCGGAGTGTCGGCCGGCAGATCTTTCTCCGGCTTGGAGCAGGAGAACACTACCGGCAGTAAAAACAGGAAAAGGAAAACAAACCTTCTCATAAGGAACTATTTTACAAAAGAAGCTTCATCAAATTGCACACAACGGACCTGAGCGCCCCAGCGACGAGGCTGCTTGCGATCCAAACTGATGGTAGAATTACCATTGCGACGCAGCAGGCAAGCTCCGAAATAATCCGTATTCAGGACATCGTCGGTAGTGTTCACTGTGATGGTCCATAAGTAACAGTAATTCCCCACATTGGCCAGATGCGTCACCGGGGATCCGGGATCTTTGCGGCGCCACCATCCCGCGCAAGGGAAGGAGGTGGTCAAACCATTGTTGTCGCTGATGGTATAAGCTTTGGAAGCCAAGGTCGCAGCCTTCAAGGTAACATACAGGCCACCGGAACCTTCGAGATTGGTCTTGGCTGGAACACGCCATCCATAAGGACAAGGGTCGGATTGCAATTTAGGCTTCGTGCTGCCGCCATTGCCCCACAGATTGTTATCTTGCGGGACTGCGGAGTTCCAATCTTCCGCGCCCGTATCGTTGGTTGTCCCCCAAATATAGACAGAAGGACGCTGCAAGGCCCAGGTTTCACTTTGACCGTTCTGCGACTTATAAGCACGGACCGAGCTCGGATAGACGGTAGCACAGACTGCATTATTGGAGGATAAATCTGCAGGGCCCGGGAAAGGATCCTTACGGCCCCACTGGTAGTAAGTGCCGACAGCATTGATCGCATCCGCATCGCTTGTGACGACAGATGACATCGCGCCCAAGTTACGGTCCATAAATACGAATCCTTTGAATGTACGCGTCTGTACCGCATCGGGAGTAACCCAGATATGCCAGGACCAGCGGGTGACACCGCTACGGTCACGCAAAGCAATGACGGCGTTTCCCGTTTTGGACGCTTTACGGACAAAGGAAATTCGTTTCCCGACAAAATCGTAGGTGACGCCGTCAATCAGCCCTTCCGTGGACTGCCAAAGGACACCGGCATTATAGCCGTTGGTA
Source organism: uncultured Bacteroidia bacterium (assembly GCA_902784785.1). Lineage (GTDB taxonomy): Bacteria > Bacteroidota > Bacteroidia > Bacteroidales > UBA932 > Cryptobacteroides. Next base: position 14,131 of record CACZWF010000014.1, on the reverse strand, counting down.
AAAGTCGAATTGTAGACATCTTCGGAAGTGTTGATATTGCGCTTATAGGCCCCGAAACTATAAACGGCATCCGAAGAAGTAGTGGTGAGCATAAAGCAGTTGGCATAAGTTTCTCCCGCCGTCAGATCGGTCCCCGTTTCGGAAGCGATGGTCAGGTTGAGCGGACGAATCTTACCCACATTGAAAACCACTTCTTTGCAGGTCGAATATGCCCCCTCGATGTTCTGTCCGCTATTAGCCGTAGAACTGTCCGTATTTCCCAATGTCTCGACAGACAACCCTGTAAAAGAGCCGGCCGGCACCACAAAATACAAAGGCTCCGAGGGACCGGAAGGGGTCACGTGAAGACGATGTGAATTGACCGCATTGATATTCAGCAACGTATAACGGTCGCGAATATCAGCGCTCCCGGCCGTTTCATCAACTTCGGGCAAGGTGAATACCGGATTATCTTGAGCCAGATCCACGGTGCCATCGCCGCACATCCTGCCGAACGGACAAGACAAATAGGCCTTGCGGGCATAGTTTTCCGTACCGCTAATGTTGAGTTTAGCGATTGCGCAGCAATTTTTGAAAAGGAGGTTTCCTCCCGAGGGTTTGGCCGTCATAATGAGCGTATTCTGCGATACGACTCCCCCGGTGGTAGAAAGATTCTGACTGGATGCAAGTTTGATGGACAAGCTGGTGCCGCTGACTGTCGCCGTCTCCTGATAAGGATAGAAGGCATAGGACACAACAATTTCCTGCTCAGCGCTATAGGAGAACTGACCGATATTCGTACCGGAACCGGACGTCAGAGTGGCCGGCGTAATGGTACCTTCGGCATCCACCAGGCCAATCACATCCCCCGACTGCCAAAGCACTTGAAGCGAAGTTTCATCCAGATTAGCCTTGGCACCCTCATCGACTGGGTCGGCAATGGCAGCATTGACGGTCCAAACCTTGAGGTCGGCCGGTTCCGGATTGGTCCCAGAAGCCTGGGCATCATTGGTTTCCTGTAACTCCTTGGAGCAGGAAAGAAGAGCGAAAGTAAGGGACAACGCCCAGAAAAGCGATTTTTTCATATTGTTTTTCATATTTAAATATCCATTTCATCATCCAGTTCAAAAGAGGGCGCCTGGGCACCTTTGGCCGTTGAAGCGCAAAGCAGGCTAGGATACTCCCAAGTGAGGATTTTTATCTTCGGTTCCTCATACCGGGTGATAACAAGTATTTTCATCATAATATAGAATGATTATTTATTGTATCTGATTCCAATATAGTTGAAGGCCGTGCGAGGCACAGTTGTCGTCGGAGAGAGGGTTGAAATGTAATGCAAATCATCCCCGAGGACGGAAGTCGCATCCGGGAAAATGCGCAGTTGCACGTCGGCTTGTCCTAAACAGGCGGCAGGAAGTTGGAAAGACATCGGCATAAAACCGATGGTCTGCCATAATTGCGTGACCGGCGAGGCGGGGCTGTAATCAGGCAGACGGAACGAAGCGAAACTCGTCCACTGGGCACCACCATCCAACGAATAGGCCAAGGTAAAATCGCGGGGGCCGGAGGTTTCGTAGGAAGAAACTTTCACCGACATCATACACAACTGCAAGGACATGGCTTTGTGAACCCCCTCCGCAGAAAAATGAAGCACCAGCCCTTGCGGGTCACGCGTACCACTGGTAAAGTTGACATTGGTGTACCAGGACGCGCCGATATTCGACGGAGAAATGCCGCACCCCATACCAGACGAAGTATTATTGACTTTATTCAGATGAGAGCTATTGGTGCCGGTATAGCCGGGCGCCATCCAGTCTGTCCCATCCGCCAGTATCACACCCAATCCATTGATATTCTCCGGATGATAGCCGAAGACACCGGACTTGGTTCCGACAGGGCCCAGATAGCTGAAATCGTCATACAAGGTGATGTTATTCGTAGAAGAATGCCCAAACCAAGCCGTCTTATCCCCGTCCGTCGCAAAATACTGGACCTGATTGGCAGAAGTGATGTAGCGCCATTCTGCGAGTACTTTCGAGAAAGAATCATCCATCGAAGATGCCATGGAAAAATCCGATAAAGCGGTGTGACGAAGTTGGTATTTTCCGATTTTACCGCAGAAATCCTCATCGCCGGCAGGGTCGTCCGCCCAGGCAAAACGGGAATATAATTCGCTGACCACCACGCCTGACAGCGACCCGCTGCCATAAGGCAAACGATGGCCGTCACGACGGTACAAGCAACTCATATTCGTGTACAAATAAAGCGAGGAACCCTCCACATCGCGCACAATCAGGGGGAATTTGGTCACTTTGTTGACTCCGGAAGCATTGGTAAACTTCTCATTCACCGGTGTGAGAGGCCCTTTGCGGATGGGCAGTTCCACCTCTTCAAGCGTGACATAGGTAAAAATATCATCATCAGTAAGTTCCGCAATTTTGCGCGTTTTGACGGGACGGGCACCGCTTTCATCGGAGAATACATTGAAGGATTTCATCCCGTCCAAACAATAGTATTCCGCCCCGGCGACATTCTCCTTGTAAAGGGACATCCCTTTCAACATCAGATGGACACGGTCGAACTGACGGAAAATATTGTCTTCCGCACCCACGCAGAGGATGCGGATACCTTTGCTTCCATCAAGACTTTGCATATAGACCGTACGATCGGCGACGGTGTAGTCGATACCGATGACGGAAGTCTGGGTGGGATTGCCCATATTGCCGGATGCCTTGTTGCTGACAACCACGCCTTCCAGCACCAGATTGTCCGTAATTACCGTGGGAGCGGTTGTCGCCCGGGAACGCAGATCCTCCCAGGAAATAGAGGTACCTTCCGTATTGGAAGAGGTCTTCTGGCTGATATACAAGACTCTTTCTTGCTCCGCGCCCTCATCGTCTTTGTAAAGGAAGCGGATGTTGGCGCTGCGCAACTGTTCGGCCGAAGGATTGGCGTCAAAACGGAAGCTCAAGGAGTTGCCGGAGAAGACAACATCGTTGAGCCAGGGCTGCGTGTTTTCGGGGAAAACGACATTCATCGCAATCTGGTCCAGGGTGAGATTGGTCTGTACACCCATACGTTTGCTGCCGGCCGCCGCCCCGTCCAGCACCACGGAGGGTTGGACAAAGGAAAGAATCGGGGGATACAGTCCGCGTTGGGTCAGATAGAGGGTGTCTTTGTGCGTGGAACCGATAGACAAATAAAACTCCGCGGTACGGACAGCGCCCTCATTGGCCTCATAGACGACCGTAAAACCATCCCGGCCCTGAGATGTGGCAGGGGCTTGTGCCCAAGTCGATCGGGTGGAAATGGTGTACTCCTCATTGGAAATGACCGCCATTGTAACCTGCCCGGCTTCAGCGCCGACCACGACATTCTTTTCCATCGAACCGAGAGCAGTGCCTTTATATAAAATCTCGTGACCGTCTTTGGCGCAGGCGACCGCCAACAACGGCAAGACCAGCAGAATAACTGTGTTTCTCATCATATAGTGAATAAAAGTTCTCATAACATTATTCTTTTACGCAACGAACTGATGCGCCCCAACGACGAGGCTGTGAATCAAGGGTCCGCGCCGTGGAAGACTGAATCACAAGTCGGATACCCCCTCGGAAATTGGTATTGACCGTCCCGGAGGAAGCCGTCCACCACCATCCCTGTTTACCGACATTGGCCATCTCGGAAGCGTCGGCGAAAGTACGGCGCCAGACACCGCTGGCGGGGATATAGAGATCGGCTCCGTCGTCATCAGGAAGGCTCACGCCATAGGCGGCGAAGGCTCCCGCCTTGATGCGGGTAAGCGCGGCAGAGGAGATGTCGGACGAACGCGGCACTTTCCAGCCCTGCGGGCACGGGTCGGCATTGGCCTTGACGCCGCTTTCTCCACCCCACAGGTTGTCATCCTGGGTATCAATCCAGTCTTCCGCACCGGAACCACCGCTGGTTCCCATAATATAATATCCGGGATGCTGGAGCACCCAAGCCGCTGTCTGACCGTCCTGTGCCTTGTTGATAGAAATGGCGGAAGCGGGATAGACAGCCTTGTGGTCGCGGTTTCCGGTGGTCACGTAATCCGCAGCCGTCGGGAACGGATCCTTGCGGCCCCACTGGTAGTGCAGGCCGGCCGCATCGCTCTCCGTAGCGGTCGGAGCTGTCGCAGCCAACGCACCGAGATTGCGGTCCATAAAGACTTTTCCATCCAGTTTGCGGGAACCCACCGCCTCGCCGGCCACCCAAATGTGAAGGGTCCAGACGGACTTGTTGGATGCATTACGCAGATTCAGGATGGTATTGCCTTTCTTCGCCGCATCGACGGTGAAATAGCACTTGCCATTCTGCAGAAGCGGATACTGAATCAGGTTTTCTTCGGTCTGCCAGAGAACGGCCGCAGAAACAGCGTCGGCTATCGGAGTGCCGTCCACATGCAGCGCATCCACAAAATATTTTCCGCCGGTGACATTTTCCACCAGGAAACAGTTGGCGCCCACTCCAGCAGTCCCCAGACGCACCGCCGTACTATAATCATAGTGTTCGTCGGCCGCTTCTTGTTTGAGCAGCGTATAAGCCTGGTCCAGAATGGTGCCGGAAGCATTTTTCAGGAAACAGGTCAGTCCGGTACTGCGGGCCGTACGGGGATTGCTGTCATTGCGCTGCGGAAGGACGACCAGCGAACAAGTTGCCGGATCATAGACGACGGAGTTCATCCAGCTGTCCGTACCCAGTTGCCAGGTGGAAAAGTCCAGTTCGGGATACAAGGCCGGTTCAAAGTTCCCCTTCATCGGGATGGCCGTCGGATTGGCTCCCTCGGGATCCAAGGTATAAAATTCGTTCAGCTCCAAGCGCGGAGCATCAGGAGACTGACGCACCGTCAACTCGGCCACGCAACGGTTGCTATCCCATTCGGCGGCAGGGAACGAAAGGGTGATACTCCCCTCCCGAGCGGCTGCACCGGAGTGGGCATCGACGCGGAAGGACAGCTGGGTTTCGGAGAAGGTGACGTCGTGAATCCACTCCCCTTCGACTTTCAGCTCCGCCTGGGCGATGCTTTCTGCATCCAGGTCCGTATCTACCGGCACTTCGATAAGGGCAGACAGACCGTGCAGGCCGTTGGCCTGGATTCCGAAGGTGTAATGCGGCGAGTCTATCGCTCCTTCCTGGGATACATATACTTGCTTGACCGCCCCGTCGTGATTGGTGACGGTGACATAAGCCCCACGTGAGGTGCGGGTATTTTTACGGCAATATACCGTCACCTGCTGATTACCATTCCCCTGGGTACGGTTCAGCGAAATCCAGCTTGTCCCTTCCGGCAAACTGACCGTCCAATCTCCTTGAGAATAGACCAGAAAATAGGATTGGCCTTCCGCATTGGTAAAACGAAGTTTGTCGCGATTGAGCGCAAAATCCAATTCCAACTGATATGCTTTCTGGCAAGAAGACGCAAGCAACAGGAGGAGAAGCCCGGTTACGAGGGCAAAATGTTTCTTACAGTCCATATTGATTATAGGCTTTATTGTCCAGGGCGCCGCCCGAATAAATCACTTGTTTATCTGCGATTGGAAGATACTCGTGGCAAGGCTTCATCGTCACACGAAGCGTCTCCCAGTCTGTATATTCACTCACACGCTCATACCAGACACCCCAGCGGACGAGGTCGAGTTTGCGGCCGAATTCGCCAAAAAGTTCGCGGGCACGCTCTTCTTTGAGGGTTTCCTCGGCCTTGGGCCATTTGACGAAAACATAATCTTCAAGTCCCGCACGCGCACGAACCTTATTAAGGTATTTCAGGAAATTCGTCTCATCCTTAAGGTTCAGGTAGCATTCCGCCATTAGCAAAACGACATCTGCATAACGGAAAAGCGGATAGTTGTTGCTGTCGTAATTCTGCATCATATACGGGCACCAGAACTTGGGCCCCATCCACGGGCGGGTTCCCACGGAAGCGAAGGACTGACCATTGTAATCCCAGGCCATATTAATTTTAGCGCGTTTGTCCACGCCGGTGTTGGGCTGGAGCGCCCCGCAGAAATAAAGGGTCGGCCGGGCGTGGGTGCCCAGTTTGACCTGATCGCCCAGTTCTTCGATCGATACGCCATCATATACTATACCGCTATTGTGGGTCGGCGTCGTGAGAGCCGCCACGCCACCGACATAACTCAGGCCCGCGGCATTGTACACGTGCTGAATCTCGAAAATTACCTCCGGGGTGTTTTTCCTGCGGAAATATAGGTCATCCAGCGAATACTGGGAAAGTTCTCCGTACACGGCTTCCAGACGCTTGAGGGCGGTCAGGGCAACGGCATTCCAATCGGTGTTGGAACCTTTGTCAAACGCGTAATTCCACATCGCCATCTTGGCAATCAGCATCTCTCCCAACGCCCAGCCGGCCCTGCCCAAGGTGATTTCAGATGCCTTCACGGCAGGAAGCGCCCCGGTATAACTGCCGTCACCCGCATACGTAAGTACGGCATTGAGACGCTCGATAAGGGTTGCGCGAGTCTCGACGGCCGACATACGCGGCAGATGAGCCACCTTGTTGAGCTCCGCCTCGTCACTGACATCCTGCAGATAAAACGGGACATCTCCGAAAAGGGAAGTCAGCCAATAATACCAGAACGCCCGCATCACCTCAGCCTCGGCAATCAGGGAAGCCTTGTCGCTGTCGGCAATCGGAGAAGTGGAGATGCCCTGGATGGCGGCATTGGCATACATAATCATCTTATAAGCGTTGTTCCATACCGTCGTGGAAATCACGCTGTTGGCCGGCCCGATGGAAAGGATGGCATTGATATCGGAAGAGGACGGCTCGTAGATGATGTCGGTCGTTCCCTCCGTGATTGTCCAAAGGGCGGTCGTGAACACCGTACGCAGCGTGGAATAAGTACTGTTGACCACACTTTCGCACTGGGCGGCTGTTTGGTAATAGTTGTCCCTAGAGACAAAAGACTCCGGTTTCTCCTCCAGGAAAGAGCAGGAGCAGAGTGCCGTAAAGACGGCAATAGAGCAAAAGATTTTTTTCATAGCCGTCAGAATTTAAGTTGGATGGAGGCGACAATTTTGCGGGCCCGGGGATAGGCTCCGGTATCCACGCGTCTTAAAGTGGAACTTTCACCATCAGAAGACACATCCGGATCAAATCCGTTGTACCCGGTCCACAGCCAGAGGTTATCCGCGCTCACGCCCACATTCAGGCTCTTGACAAAGCCTTTGCGGAACTGGAAAAGATAACTCAGGCTGACGGTTTTGAGGCGCAGGTAAGAAGCGTCGTGGACGGCAAAACTCGAAGGCAGCTGGCTATAACCGGAGCCGCCCGCCACCGGGATATCCGAATTCGGGTTGCGGACCGGATGCCAGGCGTTCATCATATAACGATACTGGTTGGTCGTATAAGTGCCACTCATAAAAAGTTCGGGGATATTGTAGATGCTTCCACCGATGGAATAGGCGAAATAGACGCCCAGATTAAATCCAAAAATATGGAAATTGTTCTGCAAACCTCCGTAAACGATGGGGTCGGAGGTACCGAGATAGACCAAGTCGCTGTCATTGAGCACACCATCGTGATTCTGGTCCACATAGCGGGGACGGCCGGGATATTTCTCAGAATAGAAGTCACCATACTGATGCGTGGCCTCATTCTCGGCGATTTCCTGCTGGTTGTGCCAGACTCCGCCATACTGGAAGCCCCAAAGGGCGTTGAGCGGATAGCCCTTGACATAGCCGTAGATACGATAATCCTTAAACTCCATCGTGGTAACAAAATCTTCCGAACCGATATCATCCACCATTTGTTTATTGTGGGAGACGGTCAGCTCCGTCGTCCAAGAAAAGTCTTTGGTGACGATATTTTGGGTGGAAAGGGTCAACTCGACACCACGGTTGGAGGTGCGGCCGATATTCTGCAAAAACTGCGTATAACCACTTTGGGTAGCCTTCTGCACATACAGCAACAAATCTTTGGTCATCGAATAGTAGCCTTCGAGCGTCAGTTTGATGCGGCCTTTCAGCACAGACATATCCAACGCCGCGTTGAATGCATCCGTCGTTTCCCAAGTCAAGTTGGGGCTGGCCAGACGAACAGGGTAATAATAAGTACTCTGCGTGCCGCCGATGATGTATCCGGTGGTTGCCGAATCCATCGCTTCCAGAGAAGAATAGGCGGAGATAGCGTCGTTACCGGTACGACCGGCCGTCAAACGCAAAGAAAGATCTTGGAAAATGCGGGTCTTTTTAAGCCAAGGCTCATTGGAGATGGTCCACTTGAAAGCACCGGAGGGGAAGAAGCCCCACTTGCGGTTGGCAGCAAAGTTGGAAGATGCGTCCGCCCTGCCGGTAAAAGTGAGATAATAGCGTTTTTTCCAGTTGTAGTTGAAGCGGGCCAAAACCGAAAGCCGGTTGATGGTACGGTTGCTGGAACTCGGAGTGATGGTCAATTTGTCTCCGATACCGCTCAAGTCGTTCCATTTCACCTCATCCACCAACATTGTTTTTGCCTTGTAGGTCAGGTTGTCCAGCACATTGTGATAGATGGAGAGGCCGCCCATCAAATCGAGATTATGTCCGCCTTTGAAAGCTTTCTTCCAAGTGACCGTATTGTCCGAAGAAAGCTGGATGGTCCGCTGCTCGCTGCGGCTAAGATCGCCGCCGTCTCCAGGATTCTTGGCCGGAAGGGTGCTGGGATTGTACTGAAACAAAGCCGTATTGTGAAGATAGAAGGTGTTCTGGCTCTTGATAACCATATCCTTGATGGGACGGAACTCCAAAGTGATGGAGTGGTTGTTGGACCAGGACTCACGGTAGTTGGTGCACAACTGGGTGCTGATATAGGGATTGTTGAACTTGGTTCCCCGTCCATAGTCGTAGAGGTCGTTGATGGTGCTGGAGGTATCCAGGGCCGGAGACATATAGATGACGCCGTTCCAAGGACTGGTGCCGCCGATGGTCGCCTTGTTATTGTTGTTGTAGCGATACATCGCCTGCATATTGTACTTGAGCGTGAACCATTTGGCAAACTGGTGACCGATGCTTACACGGCCGTTGACGCGCTGCATACCGCTGTTGACGATGACTCCCTGATTGTCCAAATAACTAATCTGGCCAAAATAATTGGTTATTTTCTTGCTGTTGCCGGAGATGGACAAAGCGTATTCCTGATAGGGAGCGATGCGGGTGACCGCCTGCATCCAGTCCGTCCCCACGCCCAGCGCCTCGGGGTCGCGATACTTGGCCGCATAACTGAATGTATCCGGCCAACTGGCGGTAGCATTTTGGGACTTGGTAAAATCCACACGTTCATTGTTATAACGGGCAAATTCCTCGGCAGTCATAATATCCAAATGCTTGGCGAGTTGCGAGAAGCCCGCTTTCACCGTCAGCGTGACAATCGGCTTGGATTCGACAACGCTCCCCTGCTTGGTGGTCACGATGATGACACCATTGGCACCCTGTGAGCCATAGATGGCCGTGGAAGAGGCGTCTTTCAGGACACTGATCGACTCGATGCTGTCCGGATTGATGTCAGCCAAGTCATTGACGGCATTCATCACGCCGTCCACGACGATAAGCGGTTCATTGGAAGCCGTGATGGAACGCGTGCCACGGATGCGGATGGAGGTGCCGGCCGTCGGGTCGCCGGAGGCGCTTAAAATGTCCGCGCCGGCCACTTTTCCCTGCAAGGCCTGATCGACGGAAGCGGAGGGAGAAGCGAGCACATCATTCATATTCACATTCACGACAGACCCCGTGAGGTCGGACTTTTTCTGCTCGCCGAAACCGATGACCACGACTTCATCCAAGTAGGAGACATCCTCCTTCATCGTTACGGAAATATTACGGCGACCACCCACCTTGCATTGGACGGCCTCATACCCGAGACTTTCAAAGCGCAGGACAGCGTCAGGGCCGGGTGCTTTAATCGCCCAGGCGCCCTGCTCATCCGTCACCGTTCCGGTGGTTGTCCCTACGATAAAGACGGCGGCTCCCGGAATGGGTTTGCCCGCTTCATCGACGAGCGTTCCCGATACCGATACGGACTGGGCTCCAAGTTCCAGACCGACCATCAGTAAGAGAATCAACAAAAAGAATACTTTTTTCATATAGAATCAGACATTACCAAAATTATTCAGTCAAAACATAGGCGCCCATAATGGATCCACTGCGGGGGTTCCCTTTCTGATCAAAGCCCAGATAGGCTTTTTCCGCTGTTGAAAGGGTGATAGTATCATAGGAAAGCCCTTTCAACGTGGAAACGGACATTCCCTGGCTATAGTGTGTGGAGAATGTTGAGTTTAATGGATAGACGCCATCGTCATAGGATTGCAGGCAAGAGGCCGCCAAACCTGTTTGAGTCGCAACCACATTGTTGTTCTGTGTATTGTCATATCGATTATCACCGATGATGGAAGATCTCCTGTTGGGGTTTGCATTCGACATATTGTTGGTAAAAATAGAATTGCGAACAACCAAGTTGGTGGAATTCCGGCCAAAGTCAAGCAGGTTTTCGGCAAAAGTACAGCTCATCACATAGATTCGAGGGTCGTTGGAAGCAACCAGGGCGATGGCTGCGCCATTACCGTTCCCGTTATACTGTCCTGTATTCCGAAGCGTACTGTTGGCCAGAATGATGCGGGAATAATCGTGAACACTCACACATCCGCCATTGTTGCTTGTGCCGGATGCGTTATTGCTATCGAAAAGGCAATTGAACACTTTCACCAAAGCAAAACTGTTGATGTTCCCATACACACGCAAAGCGGAACCATTTTTGGCCATATTCGACTGGAAGGTCGTCTGATAAATCCAAGCGGAACAATCATAATCACCCGCAGAATCACTCGAACTGTCACAATGAATGCCGGCGCCATTGTCAGAATAATTCCCGGAGAAAACGGAATCTTCTATCGTCATCGGACCTTTGCTCCAGATACCACCTCCCCGGGTGGTATTCTTGTTATTCTGGATGGTACAGCCCGAAACGACCAAGGAACCTATGTTATAAATACCAGCCCCGTAATTGCTTCCCGTATTACATTCTTCCACAGTTGCATCCTGTAGCGTCAGCGTACCGGCGTTGTAGAGGCCGCCTCCCAGGGTGGCAACCTGCGAACCCGTCATTCCAAAACCGGTCACGGTCGTATTGTCCAAGCTTGCATGAGAACCCTCACAGAGATAGAAAGTCCCGCCTTCCGCCAATGTTGAATTTCCGTTAAAAGTACAACCGGTAAACAACGCGGTACTATTCGCATCGGCATTGTTGATGACAAGCGCTCCACCACGGCCCGTTCCGCTTCCTCCGTTTCCGTAGAATTTACAGTTTGTAAATGAGACAGTCTGTTCATCACGAGCCCCAACCAAAGAAGACACATTGGCGGCATCCGTCGGATCAAGAGATCCCACTCCGGAATACGCGTAACTTCTGTCATCCAGAAACACACATCCACCACCGATTTCCTTGGTCGTATTGGTGGAAGCATTCGTCGAAAGGGCCACATTGTTTCCGGCAGAGGAAGTGGTCCCAAAATCAGTGTCGGATACTTCAAGCACACTCGATCCGACAACCGCCAACGCCCCGCCTATGTTCATTGGGATTTGGTAGACGGTCTCGGTCGTCGCATCCGTCCGGCCGCCCGCCTCATTTCCGGAGAAAGTGGTCCGTGTACCGGAATCATCCTGAATCGTGACTGTTGCGTTGCGCGCATAAACAGCCCCTCCTTTGGGAGAACTGTTGTTTACAAAAGTACAGCCGTTGATCGTAAGTGTTCCTCCACTGGTCGCAATGGCTCCGCCTCCTTCATTTTGCGTTTTCGTCCCATAGGCCAGGGATTGGTTGGAGTCAAATGTGGTCCCGGTCACCGTCACGCTGCCATCAGAAAAAATAGCGCCGCCGAAGGTCGCGTGATTTGGGTGGGAAGAATTGGTCGTCGCCTTACAGTCCGTAAAACTTCCGCCATTGATGATGAGGTCGCCGTGATTCAGGATGGCTCCGCCGACTCCATTGGCGGTAAAAGCGTCAAAATCACAATTCGCAAGCGTGAGACTTGCTCCGCTTTGGATGGAACCGGCCCCGCCGGCGGATGCGTCATAGGTAACATCGGTATGGTGAGAGAAATCACACCCCTCAAAGCTTGCCTTCGCCCCTCCATACAGATAAAAGACACCGCCGTTGCCATCTGCCCGGTGTTGGGTGAAAGAACAGTTCGTAAAAGAGATATCGCTTCCTGATGCAGTATTATGCAAAACCACGGCGGCGCCCCGGTCCGCCCAGTTGGTATCGAAAGTACAGTCTGTAAAAGCCAAGTCCAAATCACCATTGGTGTCGACCAGAACGGCGCCTCCACCATAATAGGTTCCCGAACTGACCGTACTGTAAAAGTTCGTGAAGGAACAGGCGTTGAATGTCACCTTTCCGCTAGTTCCGTTGTCAAACAAAAAAGCCTGTCCGGAAACGGCGATACCCGTGCCGCCTCCCTCAAAGGAGATGCCATCGAAAGTCCAATCGTTGAAGATACAGCCATCCGCGTGGAAAATCCGGTCGGACGCGCCCCGGTTGCTCCGCCATACCGTCGGATGGTTGGTCGGGTCGGCTCCTGTGGTGGTGGTTCCCGTCGTGTAGGAACTGGGATACCCTCCATAAATTTTGGTGATATTCTTGATGACACCACCAGACCAGGCATCGGAATCGAAAGTCAGCCCTCCGGTAGAAAAAGCATCCGGATAGTCATCTTCCCAATCCGGGTTGCTTTGAAAATTATAAGTCCCTTCCCTCATATATATTCGGGCATTGTTCAGACGACGGGTACTGTTAAGTCCTCCGTCGGCGGTCGATTTACCAAGCAGGTTCAACAAAAGCGGAATACCGCCCGCATCCGCCCAACTGGAGCCGCTTCCCGTTCCATTCGGCGTGATGAACCAGTTCCGATGCAGATAACCGCCGATATCCCCCAAATTGGAAATACGGGTCGCAGCCGTACTGGTCAACGCCCTGCGGTTGATAGCGGACGCCACAGAGGCATTCACATCCCAAGCCCCGCCGGACCAGTTGGACCGTGCTTGAAAGCCATAGCCATTGGAAAAATTCGCATTGACCGGAACCGCAAAATAATAGTATTGATCCGTATCCGTCGCGATTCTCACGCCTTCAAGCTGGATAAAACCATCTCCATCCGCAGGAGTCGCAGCTATGTCACTTTGTTTCGCAACAAAGGAGATACTGTTCTCGCTTACGAAAGAAACGCCGAAAGTTCCGCTCAATTTCACCCCTCCTGAATTAGAACGAAAACGGAAATGATGGTATGTACTGCTGGCGTATTGAAACTTGACAATATGAGTCAGGTTTTTAAAATAAAATGTATTGCTCCGATAAGCCCGGGCGGCCATCATATTGGCTTTTCCGAATTGGTCGCCTAAAAAAGTATCAGTGGGCGAATACGTCCCGTATTGCACGGACCAGGGAATATTGAAATCTATCTGTCCATTTTCACGAAGGGCGAATCCCCCATCTGCCGGATAGACGGCATAATAAGTGTCAGCCGCACGAACCGTCACATCGACCGTACCGGTCTCATGATCAACGGTCGCCGTCGTACAGTCCTGATTCCCCGTTCCCCAGATAATTTTGATCTGATCGCCTTCCGACCAGCCGTGTGTCGAGCCATCATAATAGGTTTTGGAAGTCTCATCCTCATCTTCGCGCAGAAGCGTAAAGGTGAGCGTCACGGCCTCTCCTTCCGGAATGTAAGGCTCGAATTCTTCAGTTCCCTCACCAGCCGTAGTTTCGTCCGATGTGGCATCCGAAGCCGTCTGCCCGGTTCCAATGGTTTCCTGGTCGTTCATTTCCTCACGAGTACAAGAGAAAAAGAAAGTGGCGAGAGCGAAAGTCGCCAAAAACAATGAATATCTTTTCATCACAGCCTTCATTTTGGTTATAAGTCCCAAGAACCAGAATCGTTATCTTCACCCATATCTTCCAGACTCGTCCCGGGGTTCTCGGATGAGTAGCACAACACGAACTGCTCCTCCACACCGAGGACCCAGACCAAGCGTGGTGTTTCATAAACGAAAAACTTCTTTTTCATCCTTTTTAGTTTCAAAAAACATGTACAAAAAACGTATGGAAAATCCCAAAGCGTTTTTTGCAAAAATATAATGTTCAGCA
>CACZWF010000013.1 GCA_902784785.1 uncultured Bacteroidia bacterium | reverse complement strand
GAACTGCCTGAACTTTCCATCAAAATCGATATGGAAGTAGAACTCGACGCGACAATGCTGTTGATATAGTACCACGTAGAAGAGTTTCCTTCAACACGAATCAAGGGACTGCTATCGGAAGAAACCGAAGTGTTATGACGAGTCGAGCCAATCATTGTGCTGTTGCTCAATATAAATTTATCTGCTTTACCTTGGAACCACGTACATTGCTTGTTCCAACCTTCGGTACTGTAAGTATCATCTGCAAAAGAGCAGTTGTTCAAGAAAATTTTGCCCCCATTCAGATAGAATGTCGTACCATAGCGGAAGGAAATATAGTTACCGGTAAACACACAGTCGTTCATATAAGTCTTGGCGCTGCCGGAATCAAACGAGATAGCCCCTCCTTGGGTGGCGCTGTTATTTTTGAACAGGCATTTGTTGATTTTGGCGAAGGTGCCGCCATTATTGATGGCTCCCCCTTTGGGCCCATTATAATTGCCAGGTGATTGATTGGCCGAATTTCCGTCAAAGACACACTCGCTAAAGGTAAAGTTGCCCGTGCTGAAACCACCTTCATTGATATTGACGGCACCTCCCCTCAAATTAGCATTGCTATTAATATAATTATTTTTAAATGTAGCGCCGGAGATACTGACCGTACCGGAAGTGCGAAGTATCATAGCGCCGCCAGGACCGTTTGCCGCGTAGTTGGAATCAAAAGTGTTGGAACCGGTAATGGTCAGATTGGCCTTGGTCGAACTACCGGACGCAAGGAACTTGATGGCACCGCCTTCATTGGCGTGGTTGGCTTTGAAGGTATTGCCGGAATAGATATTGATATTGGGCGTGTTGGTGGATTCTGTGCTTGCGCCAACAACGGCAATGACGCCGCCGGCCGTAGGGGCGGAATTGTCGTGGATGTTATTGCCTTTCGAGGAACCGGAAGCGCCCAGGTTTACGGTGGGACTGTCTTCAACGAAAATGACGCCACCATAATTGGTCGTGGCGCTGTTGTTTTTCATCTCCGTGTTGCAAATCGACAGCGTGCTGGAGCCCTTGATGTATACAACCCCTCCGTTATCGGCCTGATTGCCATCGAAGACACCCCCGTCGATAGTCGCGCTGGCACCGTCCTGGACGCAAAGGAAGCCACCCCCTTCGGCCGAATTAGACTTATAGGAACCATTCGTGCCGTTGATGGTCAGCGAACCGACGGAAGGGGAAGCCCAAGTCATGATAGCGCCGCCCCAATCACCGACAGAGTTACCTTGGAAAGTACAGTTGGTGAAGGTCAGATAACCGGCGCTCAGCGATGCCACGCCACCCCCATTGGCGGTATTGCCATCGCCAGAGTTGGAACCGCCGAATGTACAATCCTCAAATGTAATCGTGGGAGCAGTGCCATTGGAATGTAACACGCCGCCGACATTAGATGACTGATTGCCCTTGAAAACACAATCTTCGAAAGAAGCGTTAGCACCACTCGTAATCCACATGCAACCGCCGCACGTATTTACACCGTCTCCCGTCAGAGCGGTATGATTGCCGGTAAAAGTACATTCACTAAACGCGACAGTGCCATACTCCAGTTTAATCGCGCCACCATAACCGGTCGTCGCAGTAGTCTGATTGTTGGAAAAAGTACAATTCGTCACTGTTCCGTTACTGCTAGGGTTGAAAGCACCTCCGTTGCCACCGGAATTGCTGTCGAATGTGCAGGAATTAATCGTGAATGTACAACCGCCCGAAATCCCCAACGCACCGCAAGTAGCCGTATTGACATTATCCGTAAAGATGCAGTTGCTTAACGCCAAAGAACCGGCGGCGGTATGCCGCATGGCGCCTTCACCGCCACCGCTGGTGCGGCTCTTGGTGATGGTAAATCCGTCGAAGGACACGTGATAGTTACGGGTAATCCACAAAACGGCGCCCTTCTCTCCACCGGAAAGAGCCGTCACATTGGTAGCAGGAGTAGCCGTACTACCGCCGGCAGCGGGATAACCGCCGACAAAGTGGAAGGTCAGTTGTTTGGTCGTTACGGCCGAATAGTTCATCGTCGGCTTTTCACCCGAGTTGTCGGGAAGAACATAGGTGCCGGCTCCCATCAGGAACGTGACGCCATCCATCAGATCCAGGTCATCGGCCGTATAGGCTGAAGAGGTGTTGACCAGGAAGGCCTTCAACTCGTCGCGTCCCCAGGCATTCGCCCAGGAGCGTCCGCTCTTGGTCCCCGCGCCGCTGACCGTGACATAACGGAAGCAAGCCGACTTGTCCAGTTCACCCATCGAAGCGATTTTCGCACGGGCGATGGTCGTCGCGGAACTCGTCTTCCAACCTCCGGCCGGCGTATCTCCACGGTAGAACTTCACCGAGAAGCCATTCGTCAGGCTGAGACCGGGAAGCGTAGCCACATAATAGGTCTTGGCGCCGCTAAAATTGACCGTCAGTTGCGTGGAAGTGCTGCTGGCCACGCCGGGCGTGACACCGCTCTCGCCGAAGGTGAAAGGAACGGTGCCGGCCAGGGCTTCGCCATTGGCGCCCGTGATGACCGCCTTGGTGAGCGTTGCATCGGTCAGGACGATCTTAATCAAAGAAGAAGCGTTGTAGAATTGCACTTTAGAATCCGAGACGCCGGCACGGGCGACAGAATAATTGGCCGTGGCGAAATTACCATCCTGCTCGGCAGGAATCGTCACGGAAAGCGTGGTGCTGGCCAACGAACTTGTCGCCGCCTTGGGATAAGCCATATATACGGTTGAAATGGCTTCAGGGACATCGAACATCATCTTGGCAGATGTACCGGCAGTCGCAACAGCAGTCGAGGTGCTGCCCCCGGAATAATGAATTTTGATTTCATCTCCGACTGCCCAACTGACGATGCGCGCATCGCCCGAACCGTCGGAAATCGTGGTCTTGGAAGACTCGGTACCGGCCATCAGGCTAACACGGATATAGCCTTCGGGAACATCCTCGGGAATCTCCTCAGAATCGGAAGGTTCGACCGCCGCTTCAGAAGAACTGCCGGCAATGCTGGTATCCTCGGGCGCCTCGGTCTTGGCACAGGAAAAGACGGTCAGGCAAAGAACTGCCGTCAAAAACAAGAAGGTACGCTTTTTCATATTTAATAAGGTTTTATTCATAAAAAATCAGTCGATAATAATATCAAATTCTTCAAAATCTTCAGTTTGTACACTGGGACTGGAACAGAGCGGAGAGCTACTGTTCAACGGAATGTGAAGAATGACAAGCGGTGCTTGATACTTTTTTGGGGTTGATTTCATGGTTTTCATATATATAGTTTTTTATTCAATTCACACTTATTGACATCTATACAAACAGGGTCCCCATTCGGTCATCGAATGCGGACACAAGAAATCGGAGGCTTTTGCGAAAAAGCCCCATAAGATGAAGATAGAGAGTAATTTAAGAGAAAAAGAGGTTAAAGGATAGTATAAATAATTATACCCCCCCTACCTAGAATGCGGATATGATTACAAAAATTCATGTCTGCAAAATTAAAAACATTAAAATAAATATCAAAATATAATTGAACTATTCGTGGCATATTTTTGTAGGAAGACTAGAAATCGTTAAATTTGCAAATCGTTTTGTAAAACTATGAGACGAATCAACATTCGTTATGAAAATTTTCAGATATTGCGTTCTTCTTTCTTTATCGTTGCTGGCCGGCTGGGCGCTTCGAGCCCAGCCGGTGGTATCCGTCGATCCGTCCGCCGTCCAAGGTCCGGTGAAGCCGATGAATGCAGCCAACAATGGTCCGACCGATATGACAATGGATAGTTACAAGGCCCTCAGGATTCCTTTCGCCCGGACGCACGACACATCGCTCGGTGTAGATTATGGCGGCCACTGCATCGATATCAATCAGGTATTCCCGGACTGGAACGCGAATGTCCATTCCCCGAAATCCTACGATTTCACTAACAGCGACGTGGTGCTGCTGAATATGCTGAAGGCGGGCACAAAGCCATTCTATCGGCTTGGACAGAGCATTGAGCACCAGAAAAAGAAGTATGGAATCTACCCGCCCAAAGACTATAAGAAATGGGCGAAGATTTGCGAACACATCATCCGACACTACAACGAAGGCTGGGCGGACGGTTTTGAAATGGATATCGAATACTGGGAGATTTGGAACGAACCGGACCTCGATCAGACGAACGACCGCTGGAAGACGGACCCGCGTACCTGGGCCGGCACGATGGAGCAATTCAACGAATTGTACGCAGTAACGGCGAAGCATTTGAAGAAGCGCTTTCCGAAACTAAAAATCGGCGGTCCCGCCTTTGCCGATCCGCGCAAGTATGGACCTGGCTTCCTGGATTATGTGAAAATGAAGAATGCTCCTTTGGATTTCTTCTCTCATCACATGTATCATCGCAAGCCGGAACGTATCGCCGAGGACGCGCGGATCATCCGCGACATATTGGACGCAAAAGGCTTCGAAAAGACGGAGTCCATACTCGATGAATGGAATTACAACCGCAGTTGGGACGAACCGGACCAATATAGCCGCAGGATGCGTCCCACTCTGAAAGGCGCGGCCTTTACCGGTGCTGTTATGTGCGCGTGCCAACGTGAGCCGGTGGATATGCTGATGTATTACGACCTGCGTCCCAATACGACCTGGTGCGGTCCTTGGACACCAGTCATTTACGACCTCAGGCCGACGTACTGGACACTGTACTATTGGGCAGAACTTGCAGATTACGGAACACAGGTGGCGTCAGGCTGCGACACGAACAACATCTACACGTGCGCAGCCAAGTCAAAAGACGGCAAAGTCCGACTGCTTGTGGCACGATATCACGAGGACGACTCCTGCACTGACCCCTGTGAGATAACGCTGGCTCTTCCTGACGGCTGGCGGGTCACTGAAGTCCGGATGACCGACAGTCGGGGGATGGACCGTCGCCTCGCCCCGTCCGGTTCCATCACGCTCGCATCCAACAGTATCGCCCTGGTCGAGATAGAAAATGGACAGTATTGACGCTACTCGGCGCTGGAGGTTTGTCCTTCCGGCGCAGGTTGCGCGGCAAAGCAGTTCTTGCCTTTACGAATGGCGTGTTCCTCACCGTTGACATACAGAGTGTAAGGCTTGTTGCTGACCACCGTCACCTGACCGTTGTCGTACAGGATATCGGCCGTGATTTTGCCGAACGAGAGTTTCTGAATGCCGTGACGGCAGGTCTGATGCAAATTCCAGCGGACAGTGGCGGAAGGCGCGACCACATCATAGAAGCCCAGCACATTTTCGATGAAGAGTGAAATGGGGCCGAGCGCCGACCAGCCACAGAAATCGGCCTTGACCTCTTTGACCCGTTGGTTGCGGATGTTCTTGCTGGCCGGTTCCGCTTTCGTAGGACTGTAGCATTCCCAGATGGTATGAGGCTCATACTGGGCATAGGTCTGCCACATATGTTCCAGCGTTGCTTGCGCGGTCCGGTCGGCCTCTTCAAAGAAGCCGTATTTTTCCAGCGCCTTGATAGCCATATAGGTCGTCGGCAGCCAGATGGAGCCTCTCCAATAGTCTCCGTCGGGGTCGAACTGCTCATCATCCCGCGACACGGAAGCCCAAGGGAGGGGGCCACCTATTTTATTGTCCTGCAAAGCAAAACGGACCATACGCTCCGCCTGCTCCTGCGAAGGGATTTCCGCCAACATCGGCCAGAAGGAGGCCGGGGTCAGAATATGGGTTCTGGAAAGGTCT
Organism: uncultured Bacteroidia bacterium; assembly: GCA_902784785.1. GTDB lineage: Bacteria > Bacteroidota > Bacteroidia > Bacteroidales > UBA932 > Cryptobacteroides. Next base: position 52,353 of record CACZWF010000013.1, on the reverse strand, counting down.
CCCTCACGGAGGTCATAGTAACAACCATCCTTTTCGTCCCAATAATAGGTGTTGACTTTTTCCTTCAAATCCTCGTATTTTGCTTTATACTCTTCCTCGGTCGCTGAATCCCCTGCCACCCGGGCCAGCCGGGAGATATAGAGGGCCGAGAGCGCCTGTTGGGAGATGGCGTCCACCCAAAACAGGGGCATTTCTCGTACACGGGGCGTGTTGTCCATACCGCTTTGCCACCGCTGCCAGTTATAACCGATTCCTTTGTACTCGATGCGGACACCGTCGTTGCTGATTTTGAAAGGGAAGGTCGTATCGTGGTTCATCGTGTTGAAGAACTCGAAATGCTTTTGCAAGAAGCGCGTTTCAGTAAGGAGGGTTTTGATATGATCCTTGTCCCCCGTGAATTTGTAATAGTCGCTCTCCACCCAAGCGAAGAAAGGCGGATTGTCGGGATGCCACACGCTCAAAGGTGAACCGGCGTTCTCGTGCAGGGTGTAATAGAAATTGTCCAGCGTCTCGATGCCCGGGTATTGTTTCGGGGCATATTTGCAAAAGAGGACCATAAATTCCGAATCCCAGATCCAGATGGCGTCATCCCAGAATCCCTCGTCCATATAGCGGGGCTGGACCAGTCCGGGCTGCTCTTTGATATGGTCCTTGGCCTGACTCCAAGCCGTCCAGTAGAAATCCACATATTCCGGCTTTTCATCGAACACCGGCACGGGAATCGCCCCTTCCTCCTCTTTCTGTGCGCAGGAGGTTGTCAAAGCGAGCAAAATCAACAAAGAAAGTACGAATCGGTTCATAGTTCAATTGTGTTTATAATATATAATGTAAATTCAAAAATGTCGGAAACCTTGATAGGAACGGTCGCTCCCCTTCCAGATGACGCCGGGGGTGTCGGTGATGCGGCCGATGACCGTAATAGCGGGAGTCGAAGCGGTCGAGGGCAGTGTCCGTTCCAACGGAGCGTCGGGGCGGCAGGTGAAAAGCAGTTCGTAGTCCTCCCCTCCCTCCAAGGCCAGCGACAAGGGACCCCAGCCATATTCGGAACATACGGCCCGAAGGTCATCCGAAAGCGGGATTTTGGCAGTTTCGACAACGGCGCCCAACGGGGCTTGGGAATGGCCCGAAAAGGCTCCTTGGGATGAGGCGTCCAAAATATGCGGCAAATCGGCCGCCAGACCATCTGACAGGTCCATCATTGCACCCATACCCGGCATCGCAGCCAAGATTTGGCCAAGTGCCACTCGAGGCTGCGGCTCGAAATGCCGGCGTATCAGACGGGACAGCGCGCCGCCGATTGCGGGGACCTCGCCTTTCGAGGAACCGTTGGCACCGTGCGTTCCTATATTTTCCAGCAGGGCCTTGAGTCCGGCGGCGCTGTCGCCAAGGGTGCCGCTGACGCAAATCAAATCTCCGGGACGAGCCGAAGATCGCTTGACAGAGGTTCCTTTCGCGCAAGTGCCCACAATGGTGATGTTGAGCGTCAGAGGACCGATGGAACGACTGGTGTCTCCACCCAACAAGGCAACGCCATACTGCTCGGCGATGTCTTTCATCCCTTGGATGTATTCCTCCATCCAGGCCTCGTCCAAGCGTTTTTGAGGGGCCTTATCTTCAGCAGAAGCAGATGCCACATCCGGGCCAGGGAAAGCAATCGAAAGAAAGAAGCCTTTCGGCGTTCCGCCCATCGCGGCGATGTCGCTGATGTTTACCGCCAGCGACTTCCAGCCCAATTGCCAAGGAGTGATGTCCTCCAAACGGAAATGCACCCCTTCTGTCAGCAAGTCCGTACTGACCAGCAACTCTTCACCGAAGGCTTCTCCCCTCGCGCTGCGGGACAATGCAGAAAACGGCAAGACTGCGCAATCGTCTCCAATGCCCAGGATTTCTCCGGATGCCTGCGGAAACGCCTTGCGCAGTCTGTCGATCCAATCGAACTCGCCGAGAGCCACGATTTACCAGTTCAAGATTTTCTTGAAATCGTAGTTCTCAGGGTCAGCCACATACTTCTTCGCAGCCTCGTAGTCGGCCGGGGTGATGAAGTGGCAGATGTGTTGATAGTAGTTCTGGGCGGTACCGCCGTCGATGTTGACGCGACGAGGCGGAATTTTGCCTTCCGCGTTCTGCAGGTCGTGCAGATAGAGCGGCTTGGCGTCACCGTTGTGGTCCACAAAGACCATACAGCCGGTCTCGCCTTTGGCGAAGAGTTCGTAAGCGCCCATCGCCAGTTCGGAGCAATAGGTCAAATCGTAGGCAATCGGGTCCTGGCAGCGGACGTCGTAACCGATCTCGATGGGACGGGTCTTGACTTTCAGGCCGATTTTCTTGAATTCTTTCTCAAGAATGTCGTTGAACATCACCGCCTTGGAGATTTTGCCCAATTCGGGGTGGCCGTGCTCGTCATAAGTAAGGTTGGCACCCGTGGCTTTGATTTCTTCGGGATCCAAATCGTGGAAAACACCCTCGGCCACGACAACCGTACCGTAAGGAATGCCCAGGATTTTGCGTTTGATGATGGCGGACAAGGTGAGTTTGATAATCTTGTCGATGCCGATGCTGGTCTTGTTGAACATCTCGGGGATGATGGTCATCGGGCAGTGCGTGGCCTCGCCGATACCCAGGGCCAGGTGACCGGCGCTGCGGCCCATCGCGGAGATGAGCAGCCAGTTGCCGCTGGTGCGGGCATCCTCATAAACCGTGCGGGCAATGTGCGCTCCTTCGTCCTTGGCGGAGTTGAAACCGAAAGTCGGGGTGTTGTTCGGCAAGGGAAGGTCGTTGTCGATGGTCTTGGGGATGTGGATGTTCTGGATGGGATATTTCTTGGCTTCCAAGAATTTCGCAATGCGGTTGGCCGTAGAAGCGGTATCGTCGCCGCCGACGGTCACCAAGAGCTTGATGTTGTTGTCCTGGAACAATTTGAGATTGAAGTTCTCTTCGAAATCTTTGTCCGTCGGTTTGAAACGGCTCATCTGCAGATAACTGCCGCCACGGTTGAAATAAGCGTCGGCCTTGAAAAAGTCGAGGTCTTCGTAACGGGCGTCGGTGCTGAACAGGCCGCTATAGCCGCCGTGCAGACCGATCACACGATAACCGTTGGACAAGAAAGTCTTTGCTACAGAGCAAACAACGGTGTTCATACCCGGAGCCGGGCCGCCACCGCAAAGGATAATGATGGAATCTTTCATGGTTGTTTTTTGTCAAAAATCCTGCGAATTTATAGAAAATTCGTTTTGCATCAAAATATTTTTCTGTCTATTCTCCCATGCCCTGCAGGTCATACCGTCGCACCAGGGCGCTGATCTCCGGATCGAGGTTGCCGCGATGCACCAGCGACGGGTCCTTACGGCACGCGTCCAGATAATGCTGCACGGCCGGTTCATAGTCCCCTTCCCGGGCATAAAGTATCGCCAGCATATAATCGACACGCGGACTGGAAGGCAACTTTTCCAGTATCGTCCGGGCATAGACATTGCGATCCAGCGCCAGTGCGGCGACGGCGGCATTGTAGTCCTCGTATCCTTTCAACAAAGAAAAAGCCTTCTCATAATCGTGGTCGATGAGCGCTTGCAACCCCTCGCGATAAACCGTGTCCGGGACTGTCGTATGCACCGTATCTTTCACCATCCCTTTGCGATGCAGATGAAATTGGAACTGTACCGACCGAAGACGCGGATAGAGCGTTCTCTTTATATAAGGATAGAAGGATTCGCCACGCATCGCCCTTTCCCGTTCATCCGGATCGGACAGGGAGCACAGTGTCCGAAAACGATGTTTCTCCCCCTCGCGCAGCACCGTGTCCGCCGCTACCGCCTCAGAAAGTCCGTCCCAATCCTCGGGGACACTGCATGAAAGAAAGGCGATGTGGGGAGCCGCGGCAGCACGCGTGATTCGCCCCTCTTCATCCACAGAAAAGCCCCGATAGCGGCGAAGTGAATCGGTATAATGACGGATGAAGTGTTGAAAGTGCTTGCAGACACGCTCTCCGCGTCTTTGAGAGAGGCCTCTATTCAGCGAATATCGTCCTTCCGGCGAACACGACGCCCGCACCACGACGGAGTCCAAATCGAAGATTTCGTTTTCCAGTAACGAGGCCAAAATCGACCGGATGCGTTCCAATTCCGCTTCATTCCGTCCCAGTGAAAGGACAATGTCGCTACTGCCTCCTGCGAAGTCCAGGTTGCACATCGTGTTGGCCTCGGCCCGCCGTTCCACCACTCGGGTCTGATAGCGCTCCGTCGGCTGGGCGAAAGAACTCAAGGAACTGATATAGAAGGTCAAGGGAGGAGCGGGCGGAATGCGGTACAACCGCTTTTTCTCGTCGTGGATGGCTCCTTTCAGCACGACCTCCACTTTGCGGAGCTTCGGGCGCGTGTGCAGGCTCTGCGTATAATTGTAAATAAACTCGCCGTTTTCTCCCCGTAGAACGGTATCCAGACGGATGCCATCGCCTCCCAGCGGATTGCGGATGTATTTTTCGAGCATTTGCCTTTTTCGCCCCACTTTCCGGGCATTGGCCCGGATCAGCAATTTGTTGGTATAATGCTCGAGCGCCTGCCGGCCCGTTACGCCGAAAGCGGAAGCAAACTGTTCGTCCGAGACGCGGGAAGTGTCCGATTTGAAGCCATAGATTTGCGGCAGATTCCGCTCCAGAAACACCTCCAGTTGGTATTCATCCACGAAATGGGCGCTATCCCGGGCAATGGAGCGCAGGAAACGCTCATATTGTTGGTAACCACGCAGTTGCGCTTTACGGAATCCCTTGCCGGTAATAAGCACCGAATCCAATTGCAAGGTGTCGCTCAAGAGGTACATTTCAGGAAAGAAACGCAACTGCCAGCGACTGTCTTGCAGGGAGTCGGAAACACGGATTTGAAAGGCCAGATCGATCCAACCGCCCCGCTCGGCCACATTACGGAAACGGGCGGTCACCACGGCGGCCTGCAGTTGCTCGGAAGCCACCATTTCTCCGCTTTCTTCATCGCGGACTGCCCGCATAATCAAATATTCATTGCCCGCCTCGTCCTTTACCGTCAGGGTGTCCGAAGCTGGAGAACCCTCGGGAAGAAGGGGTTCCGGAAGCGCTTTCTCGCCGGGAAGCCGCAAGGTGGCTATCGTCCCTTTTGTTCGGATTTTGTGGACTTTATACGAAGAAGAACAGGCCGTCAAAAAGAGGCCCAGCAGCAAAATAGAGAGTGTGTATTTCATCTTTTTTCGGAATAAGAACTATCCCGAAAGAGTCATAATCAAAGCAAAAGTACGACATTCACCTCGGATTCCCAAATTTTATTTGGGATTATGTCAGAAAAAAGTCGTATATTTGTATAATATTGTAAATTTAGGATGACTGTACAACAGGCACAAGAAAGACTGGCTCAGCTGAAAGCTGTGATTACGGATAGCAACCGCCGCTATTATGTGGAGAATGCGCCCGTACTCAGCGATTATGAATATGACCAGTTGATGTATGAATTGCAGGCGATTGAAGCCGAGTTTCCGGAACTGGTGACCGAAGACTCCCCTTCCCGCCGGGTGGGCAGCGACCTATCCGACAAGAAAGGCTCCAAGGAATTCGAGCAATTCCCCCATCGTTATCCTATGCTCTCGCTGGGCAATACCTACAGTCTGTCCGAGATTGAGGATTTTGCCGCGCGGGCATCCAAAGCCCTGGGCGGAGAGACTTTTACCTACAGTTGCGAGCTCAAATTCGACGGCACAGCCATTTGCCTGACCTATAAAGACGGTAAGTTGTTCCGGGCCCTTACTCGGGGAGACGGCAGCGTGGGAGATGATGTTACGCGCAATGTCCGCCGCATTTCCAACATTCCCGAGCTACTCCAGGGTAACGACTGGCCGAAGGAATTCGAGATCCGCGGAGAGATTTATATGCCCTATTCCGCTTTCGACCGCCTGAACGAGGAGAAGCTCAAAGAGGAAGAAGCCCCTTTCGCCAATCCGCGCAACGCCGCCTCCGGCTCCCTCAAACTGACGGCCCCGGAAGAAGTGGGTCGCCGCGGACTGGAATGCACGCTGTACCATTTGTTGGGAGAGAACCTCCCCTTCCAAACCCACAGCGAAGCCCTGGACAAAGCAGCTTCCTGGGGACTTCCTGTATCGGAACACCGGCGCATCTGCCGCAACATCGAGGAAATCGAGGCCTATATTTCCCACTGGTACACCCAAAGAAAGTTTCTGCCTTTCGCTACCGACGGCATCGTCATCAAGGTCAACCAGCTGAACCTGCAGCGCAGCCTGGGCTATACCGCCAAGTCCCCCCGTTGGGCCGTGGCCTATAAATTCAAGGCAGAACAGGCCCTGACTCCCCTTCTGAGCATTGATTACCAAGTGGGAAGGACCGGAGCCGTGACGCCCGTGGCCAACCTCGAACCCGTCCAGTTGTCGGGTACCGTCGTCAAGCGGGCCACCCTGCACAACCCCGACCAAATGGAACTGCTCGACCTCCACGAGGGCGATTGGGTATATGTGGAGAAAGGCGGGGAAATCATCCCCAAGATCGTGGCCGTAGAGCCGTCCAAGCGACTTCCGGGGGCCGTCAAACCGGTTTTCCCCACCTGCTGCCCTGTCTGCGGGACGTTGCTCGTCAAAGACGAGGGACAGGCCAAATACTTCTGTCCCAACAAAGACCATTGCCCGCCCCAGATCAAAGGCACGCTGGTCAACTTCCTCAGCCGCAAAGCGATGAATGTTTTTGCCGGGGAAGCCAATATCGAACAACTCTACAATATGGGTTTCGTGCGCAATGTCGCCGACCTGTACGATTTGACCGAAAACCAGCTGCTGCATCTGGAAGGATGGAAACACCGGATGGCGGAACGCTTTCTGGAAAGTTTGAAAGAATCCGTGCGGACCACGCCGTTCGAGCGCGTGCTCTTCGCCATCGGCATCCGTTTTGTCGGCGAACAGACCGCCAAGACCTTGGCCCGTCATTTCCGCACCATCGACGCCTTGAAAGAGGCTTCCCGCGAACAGTTGCTGGAAGTAGAAGATGTGGGCGAAGTGATTGCGGACAGCATACTCAAATGGTTCGCCGATGCATCCAACTGCGAAATCATCGAGCGGCTGCGCAAAGTCGGCTTGCATCTGGCCATTGAGCAGCAGAAAGGACCGGCCTCGGAGGCGTTGGCCGGAAAGACCATCGTCATCAGCGGCACCTACAGCATTTCGCGGGATGAGATGAAAGCCCTGATCGAGCGGCACGGAGGCAAGATATCCTCATCCGTCAGCGCGAAGACTTCCTGGCTGCTGGCCGGAGAGAAAGCCGGGCCGGAGAAGCTCAAGAAGGCGGAGAGCCTGGGGGTTCCCCTACTCAGCGAAGAGGAACTGCGGGCGATGCTGAACGAGATTTCCGGTAATCCAAACGCGGGTCTCAACAATGAAGAAGGAGAAACGCAAGAAGGTATACAACTTACGCTTTTTTAATCTATGGCAGAATTCACCCAAGAAGAACTCGACCTGATCCAGCAAGAGTATGAAGCCTTGATGGACGCCGCCCGTAAGCGTTGTGCCAACGAATGGGAACTTTCGCAGGTCCAGAAGGCCTTCGATATGGTCAACAACTCTTCTCTCGGCATGCGCCGCCGCTCTTCCGAGCCCTATATCCTCCACCCCCTCGCCGTGGCGCGGATTGTCGTGGAAAAAATCAGTTTGGGCTACAAGTCTATCTGCGCCGCTCTGCTCCACGACCTGGTGGAAGAGTCGGATTATATGCTGGATGACATCCGTGCCCAGTTTGGCGAGAAAGTGGCTTCGCTGGTGGACGGTCTGGCCAAGATCAAAACCGTGCTGGACAAAGAGGACAAAGCCAAAGAAGTCAGCACGCAGGCCGAGAACTTCAAAGGCATTCTGCTGACCCTCAATGATGACGTCCGCGTGATTCTCATCAAACTGGCGGACCGTCTGGACAATTGCCGATCCCTCGAATTCCTGCCCAAGTACAAAAGGGAGAAGATTCTTTCAGAGACGATGTTCATCTTCATCCCCCTCGCCCATCGGCTGGGTCTGTATGAGATCAAATCCGAAATGGAAAATATCTGGCTGCGGTTCACGGAGCCGAAGGCCTACGAGGAAATTGCTCGCGGCGTCGAGGAAAAGATGGCGATGGCCCATTTGGAAATCGAGCGCTTCATCAACCCCATCCACCGGGCGCTGGAAAAGGCCGGATTTCATTTTATCATCAAACGGCGCATCAAAACCCCTTATTCCTGCTGGCACAAGATCCAGACCAAGGGCGTGACCTTCGACCAGATCTACGACATCTACGCCATCCGCATCATCTTCGATGACAAATGCGAGACCATCGACGAAGAGCGTGCGATTTGCTACAACATCTTCTCGATTATCACGAGTATGTACCCGTATAAGCCGGACCGCACGCGCGACTGGATCAAGAGCCCCAAGAGCAATGGCTACGAGGCGCTGCACTGCACGCTCAACGACAACGGGAACTGGATAGAAGTGCAAATCCGTTCGCGGCGTATGGACGATATAGCAGAAAAAGGTATCGCCGCCCACTGGGCCTATAAGAAAGAAGGATTCGTTTCGAGCGAAGACAACGAGATGGACCGCTGGCTGGAGAAAATCCAGGATATTCTCAGCGATCCCGATGTCAATTCGCTGGAGTTGCTGGATATCGTTCACGAAGACCTGCTCACGACCAAGATATATGTATTCACGCCCAACGGCGACCAGCGAAGCATACTCAAAGGAGCAACCGCCCTCGATTTCGCCTATTCCATTCACTCGGAAATCGGCCGGAAGGCCATCGCCGCGAAAGTCAACACGCGTCTGGTTCCCCTGCACCACGTGCTCCGTTCCGGCGACGAAGTGGAAATCCTGACTACGGAAAACGGACAACCGCAGAAAGAATGGCTGACTTTCGTCCGCACCAAACGGGCCAAAGACGACATCCAGAGTTTCTTCAAGACGACGGGACAGAAGAAAAGCCGCAAAGCCAATTATCCCCGCGAGATATCGCTGACTCTTTCCGGAAAAACGCGCCCTGAACTGATCAATGATATCGTGCGGACGAGCGCCCGCCTGAGCGGTGCCCACTTGGAACATTTCCAATTGGATACGCAGGATACGATCTTCAGCGGGAAGATACAGTTCCAGGCCCAGAACGAGTGGACGGTAGAAGAATGGATCAAAACCCTTCAACAGATTGCCGGCATCGAAGATGTCGCCCTAAACGACAAGACGGAATGAGAAAGCATTGGGATCGAATCGGCTTGGGCCTGGTTGTAGGCCTTGTTCTGGGAGTGATGATTTTCACGCCCTCCTGCGCCAACACCACCACCCCTCCGAGCGGCGGCCCGAAAGACACGATTCCGCCCGTCATTACGAAAGTCCAACCCCTCAGCGGCGCCACAAATGTACCGCGCAAGGGGACGAAGTTGAAGCTGACCTTCAACGAATATGTGGTCATCAAAGAAAAGAACAACATCTACCTCTCTCCCCCGCTCGAGAAGAAGCCCGTTTCCAAAATCGTGGAAAAAAGCCTGGTGGTCAGTTTCGAAGGCCTGCTGGACTCTGCGAAGACCTATGTGCTTGACCTGACGGGCGCCATTGCAGACAACAACGAAGGAAACCCTTTCCCGGGCTATACCCTCGTCTTTTCGACCGGAGAACGCATCGACTCGATGGTCCTGACCGGAACGGTCCTCGACAACCAGACACTCGCCCCGGTGGAAGGAGCCACCGTGATGCTTTACAAAGACCACAGCGATTCTGCCATCTTCAAGAAACGGCCGGACGCAGCGGGCAAGACGGATGTGTGGGGCTATTTCTGCCTGCGCAACATTCAGGACACCCTCTATCGTTTGTACGCGATTCAGGACAATGGCAGCAACAATGTCTATGACCCGGACGCCGACAAAGTCGCGTTTATCGACACGCTCATCCGGCCGACCGTCATCGTCAACGACTCGCTTCCCCAACTTCAGAAATACGACCTGAAAGATACGGCGGCCTGCCTGTCCCGTCCCTCCGAACACGAATTGATGCTATTCAAAGAGACTTCCTCCAAGCAGATGATCGTCAACAAAGAACGTGTGGGAGAGCGAACGGCTTATATCACCTTTATGGCTCCGAACGCCCGCATCGACTCCATCTGGTTCAAAGGCATTTCTCCCAAGAAAGTGATTCGCCAGTTCAACGCCAAAAAAGACAGTCTGGAGCTGTGGATCAACGATCCCAAGCCGCAGAGCGACACTCTTTTCTTGAATGTCAACTACTGGAAGACGGACAGCACGGGCGTGTTGGTCAAGACCTTGGAAACCATCAAGCTCCTCAAACCCAAAGCCCTCAAGGCTGCGGCCAAAAAGAGCAAGAAAGACATTAAAAAGGAGGACACCACCTGCGTCATCACGACGGACGCCAAGCCCGAATTCATCGAGCAGAACGGTTTTGTGATGGAGTTCAAGTACCCGATCATCGAGGACGGCTGGGACTCGCTCAAGTTGATTGCGATGAACCCCAAGCAGCAGAAGAGCAAGATGAAATTCAGATTGGAAAAAGATTCGCTCAACCTGCGCCGTTTCATCATCCGTCCCAGCGGGAAACTGCAGGAAGGTTATGAGTACACGCTGAAAATCCCTCATCGCAAGTTCAAGGACATCAACGGTTTCTACAACGACAGCCTCGATGTCAAGGTGTCCCTCCCCAAAGACGAGAAGGCCAGCAGCCTCACCCTCAAAGTCAGCGGCGTGAACGGAAAGGATTACATTGTGGACCTGATGGATGAAAAAGTCGCCAAAATCCAGCGCAGTTTCACCATCAAGAAAGACTGCTCCCTGCTCTTCCCCTATCTGAAAGCCGGCAACTACGCCGTCCGCATCACGGAAGACGCGAATGGAAACGGGCTGATCGACACGGGATGCCTGCTCGAGCACAAGCAGCCGGAAAAGGTGCGGCTCTACAAGCTCAAGGACGGGAATCACCTGCTCAAAGTGGATGAGAAAACGGACATAGAACAAGATATAGATTTGAATGTCATTTTCAGCGAAAAGCGAATCGATGAAAAGAAAGATACTACTTCTGTTGTTCCTGCTGCTGCCGTTGACAGCGCGGCTGTCGGCCGCTGAGTCGACGGACAGCCCCAAGGATAGTACGGCCGTCTCCGCTGCGGAGGCGTCCTTCAGCAATCTGTATCTGGACACCGTCGTGATTCGCAAGCCCCGGCCCATCAATGATTATATGATGATTGGCATCCAGTACGGCTATTCGATGTGCGCCGTATCGTGGAATCCGGAAAAGAAACAGGAAAGCCGCTTCCTGCCCCTGAACTTCGGCGTGCTGTTCACGCACTATGGAAAGATGTTCAATTATATGCCCTATTTCGGCTGGCAGATTGGCGTTTTCTACACGCAAGATGCGTATAAGATGCAGCAGACGACAACGGGCAGCACAACCGTTCTGGACTTGAAGACCAAGGAATGCGAGGCGGTCATCAACAATATCGAGGTCCCGTTTATGGCCCACATGCAAGTGGATTTCTGGAAAATGAAAGTGATGGCAAACCTCGGTCTTTATCTGGGTTACCGCCTGAACATCCAGCGCAGCGGGCCCTATGTGGAGCCGGAATTCGCCAATTCTTTCACGAATTACAACAACCGCTTTGATTATGGTTTGAAGGGCGGAGCCGGTTTCGCATTTATCTTCGACCCGATTGAAATTCATATCGGCGCCAATATCAAATTCGCCTGGTCGTCTCTTTATAAGCCCGATTACAATAGTCCCTATTATTATCGCTTCGCCTACCCTTATCACGTGACGCTGTTCCTGGGGGTGCATTACCAGTTGACCCGCAGGCAAGGACGCACCAACCGCGAGCTGCGTGAAGAGGCCCGGCGTCGGGTGGATGAACTGTATCTAGAGCAAAGATGAGTGACGAGATTTTGATTCGCAAGCCGTTGGGCGGCTATCTTACCATTGGCGGGAAACGTCCTGCCGTTGTCCAGACGATGTGCAACACCCACACCTCCGATGTGGAGGCCAGCGTGGCCCAGTGCCTCCGTCTGGCGGAGGCGGGAGCCGAATTGATCCGTCTGACGGTCCCTACCCGTGCGGAGGTACAAGCACTGGCCGAGATACGGACGCGCTTAGTTGCGGAAGGCTGCAATGTGCCTTTGGTGGCAGATGTGCATTTCACCTCCGATATCGCCATCGAGGCGGCCCGGGTGGTGGAAAAAGTCCGCATCAACCCGGGGAATTTCCATCCCGATTTCGACAAGGCGAAAGAGCAACTGGCCCGCTTGGTGGAGGTCTGCCGTCAGCACAATACCGCACTGCGGATAGGCCTGAACCACGGCTCGCTGGGCAAACGCATCACCGATTTGTATGGCAATACGCCGGTCGGTATGAAGGAAGCGGCGATGGAATGGCTGCGTATGTGCCGGGACTTGAATTTCGGACAGGTCGTTGTCTCTTTGAAAGCCAGCAATACGCTGGTGATGATCGAGGCCTACCGCCTGCTGGCCGAGGCAATGAAGCAGGAAGATTTTCATTTCCCGCTGCACCTGGGCGTGACGGAAGCCGGCAACGGCGAATCGGGCCGCATCAAATCTTGCGTCGCCATTTCCACCTTGCTGGAAGAAGGCCTGGGCGACACCATCCGCGTGTCCCTGACCGAAGATCCGGCCGCCGAACTCCCCGTCGCAAGATATCTCTCGCAACGATATAGCGGAACCCTTCCCGCTACGCCCGACCCTGCCCTGGCATTCGGCGAATATAGCGCCGAACAAGTCCGGACCATGCTGGATGCCGCCTGCGTCTATGGCAAGAAACTCTTTGACAAAGAAATCGATGAAGTCGCACCGGAGTGCCCCGGACAGAGCGAAGCCTTCCGCGCCCATCTGGCGGATGAACTGATGCAAGCCTGCCGCCGCCGCTTCTACAAGAGCGAATACATCGCCTGCCCCGGCTGCGGCCGTACGATGTACAATCTGGAAAAGACCTTCAACGAAGTCCAGCGCCGCACCGCCCACCTCAAGGGATATGTCATCGCGGTGATGGGTTGCATAGTCAACGGCCCGGGCGAGATGGCCGACGCCGACTGGGGCTATGTGGGTGAAGGAAATGGAAAAGTTTCGCTTTACAAAGGCAAGACCGCTCTCCGCCGCCACATCCCCGAATCCGAAGCCATCGACCTCCTCCTCCAACTCATCGAAGAAGATTCCAAAGCATAGAAATCAAAAAAGGAAGGCGTTGAACCTTCCTTTTGGTCGGGATGATCTGACTCGAACAGACGACCCCCACGTCCCTAACGTGGTGCGCTAGCCAACTGCGCCACATCCCGTTCCCGTTTTGGGACTGCAAAGATAGCGCTTTTTTCAGAAAGTGCAAAGAATTTTCTACAATTTTATGTAGAGGATGGTGACATCGTCATTTTGGGGCGCCTTTCCGGCAAAATCCTTGACCGATGCCATCAAGGCGTCCACCCATTCGCGCGCCGTCAGCGAAGCGGGTTGCGCGGCCGCAAAGTCCAGCAGACGCTGCTCTCCGTACTGATTTTTTTCTGCGTTCTCAGCCTCCGTCACACCATCCGTATAGAGCAGGATGCGGGTTCCGGGCTTGAGTTTGAGCGTCTCTCCTTGATAAGGAAAATCCTCCACCAAACCGGCTGCGACATTGGTGTGCGCCTTATAATAACGAGGGCCGTCTTCCGGGTCCATCAACAGGATAGGATTGTGTCCGGCGTTGCAAATGGACATTTCCATCGTATCCAAATCCACCGTTCCCACAAAGAGCGTGACGAACATACTGCTGGAGTTGGTCGCATAGAAAGTATGGTTGATACGGGTGACAATCTGCTCGGGATTGAGGCCCAGACCGGCGATGAAACGGATGACCGAACGGGTTATAGCCATAAACAAGGCCGCAGGAACGCCCTTTCCCGATACGTCGCCGATGGCAAAATGCAATTTGTTGCCCTTCAGATAGAAATCATACAGGTCTCCGCCGGTCTCGCGCGCCGGTTTGAGCGCCGCATACAAATCCACCGCTCCTTCCGTCGGGAAATTCTTGGCCAACATCTCATCCTGAATGCTGCTGGCGATGTTCAGTTCGCTCTCCATCCGCATCTTGTCCCCTGCGGTCCGACGGATATAGCGCACCACCAACCACATCAGCAAGGCGATGAAAATCAAGAATATCCAAATAACGCGACTGATGCGGTGAAGGAGCGAGAAGACAACATCGAGCGGACAGACCAGAGCGATGGACCATTTGTTGGAAAGTGGCGCATACACAATGAATTGGTGAGAGCCTGTCTTGGTCTGGAACCTGGCCGTCCCGCTTTCTCCCGCCAACATTTTCTTGCCCAAACTCAGGATACGCTCATCCCCTACTGCCTCGGCCATATCATTCAGGTTCTTTTTCATAATCCAGGACGGGTCCGGATGGGAAATGAACGTGCCGTCCTTGCCCACCAGATAAGCATTGGCCCCCTCAAAAGGGACAATCGAAGACAAGTGGCTGGAAAGCGCTTCCAGAGAAATATCCGCCGTCGTAACGGCAAAGACCTCTCCTTTCTCATTCATTACAGGTACCGAGCAAGTCGTCATCAGCATTTCCCCACCGCCCGTGTCATAATAAGGCTCACTCCAGCAGATACGTCCCTGCTCGTAAGGATCGGAGAACCATTCCATTGAGAAATAATCATAATCCTTGTTGCCCATCTGCATCGTCTGGACTTGATGGAGGGAATCCCGGTAGGAATAAGGTGAGAAATAATAGCCTTTCTTGGGGTAAAAATTGGGCGTGAAAGCAATGGCGCAGCCGACAATCGGTTTGTTGTTCTCGACAATATGGCGCGTGATTTCGAACATCGCATCCGGCTGCTGAATCTTTTCCTTTACCATCCACGCGACATTGCTGGGAACGACAGCCGTGGACGACATGACTTCTTCAATGTCTTCAACCACTTTCTGCAGGGAGTTTTCAGCCGACTGTATAACCTGAAATCTCAATCGGTCAAATACATACAAGACAGTTCCGGCCAGCAGGGCCAGCATCAAGATAAGGGAAGTGGTGATACCGACCAATCCCAGGCGGCTTTTCTCAATTTTCATTCAGAATTATTTTTATACCTTTGCAAAGGTAATCATTTTTTGCCTAATTGCAGGCCTGCATGAAAACGATTTTATATGTTCACGGGTTGGGCGGAGGGAGCGACAGCCGTATCCCTGGGATTCTGGCGGAGCATTATGCCGCACGGAAAGACACCTCGGACAGCGTCCGTGTCATCTGCCGCACCTATGATTTCGGCGCCGCGCAGGCCCTGCGCATTCCTTATCGGATTCCTTGTGCAGTCCAAGAATGGAAAACCGTCCCTCACTTATTTGTCTCCCCCTCGTTGGGAGGTCCGCTGTGGCTGGGACGAATGGCGTTCCTGGCCTTGATTCCGGGCATCCGTCCCCTCTTCAATTATATCTATAAGCCCAAGCATCCGGGTGACCGGCAGGTGTCCGATTTCAAGTATTCCACTTTAAAGAAATATAGGGCGCACAACCGTATCGCGCTGGAGACGGCCGAGCAAGGGCTCCAAGAGGCCAAGGCACAAGGTCAAAGCATCCAGCCCTATTTCGCCTTTTTCGGTACGAAAGACCATTACCGCAAGAGCGGCGTCGTTTCCATACGAAGGTGGGAAAAACTCTTTGGAAAAGAATCGTACGCCCTGTACGAGGGCACGCATTTTATGGAAGAAGAATATATCGGCTCGATGCTGATTCCCCGAATCGACGCCTTACTTCATCTTTAGCCACTTCCACAAGTCCTTGAAACTCCCCTTCTTGCCAAACATCAAGATGCCCACCTTGTAGATTTTGGCAGAGGCCCACGCGCAGAGCAGAACCGTCAGAAGCAGCAAAACGATACTGACGGCTATTTCCCACGCGGGGACCCCGAAGGGCAGTCGCGCCAGCATCACAATGGGAGAAGTGAAAGGAATCATCGAGCCCCAGAACACCACCGGACTGTCCGGCGCCCGGAAGGCTACGATGGAGATAAAGAAGCCCAACATCAACGGAATGGTGAGCGGGATCTGCAATTGCTGCGTATCGGCTTCGTTTTCGACCGCAGAACCAATGGCTGCGAACAGCGAAGCGTACAAGAGATAACCAAAAAGGAAATAGACAAAGAAACAAAGGATGATTTCTCCCCAGGGCATAGAAGCCAGGGTCGTCATCAAATCTCCTGCGGAAGAAACCGAAAGGTCCGGATGCATCCCCATCGCTCCGGAATCGGCCATTTCCGTCATCGCCTGCACATTTTCCCGGGTCAGCAGGTCTTTTCCTATCATTCCGCCCGCCAGTCCGATCAAGGCAGCGGTGAGCACTATCCACAACGAGAATTGCGTCAAGGCCACGAGGGCCACGCCGATGATTTTCCCAAACATCAGTTCCGTAGCCCGAACCGACGAAATCAGCACCTCGACCACGCGGCTGGCCTTCTCCTCGATGACGCTTGACATTACGCCCCCTCCGAACAAGGTGATAAAGAGGAAAATCATCATCCCCAGTATCATCGATACGGTCATAAAGACGCCGGATTCCGAGACCGTTTCCTGTCCCTGTTCATTCAAGGTATAGGAACGAACCGTCAGCCTGGACTCCACGTTTTCCACAATGGCAGGAAGACCGTTGATTCCATAATCCTCGATCCGTTTGTCCTTGACGGCCTGCCGAATACGGGCCTGTAACTCCCCTTTTACGCCTTCTCCCAGCGGCTTGAGCGAATAGGTCTCCGCCTTCAGATTGAAAAGGCTGTCGGAATCGGGTGTAATGACCAGCAGAATATCCTGTCCGGAATTCGGCAAGGCGCTTTTTAAGGAATCGACAGAGGCATCAGACGGAGAAAAAGTGTACGTCGCCAACGCGTTGTCCGTCAAATAAGGCTGAACGACGGCACTGCGGTCCAGCACCTGTACCTTCTTGCTCTCCTCTTTCGCGAACAGCATAATCAACGCGGGAAGAATTGTCATCAAGGCAAAGAGAACCGGAACGACGAAAGTGATGATCAAAAAGGATTTCTTTTTGACTTTGTTGAAATATTCCCGGGCGATAATGACGCGGATGGTACGCAGGTTCATGACTGGACAAGACTAATGAAAATATCGTTCATCCTGGCGGTTGTCTCGCTGAATGACAGGATGTTGACCTCCTGGGCGAGCAACGCCTGGAGCAAGGCAGTGTTGTCCGTTCCCAGAGCCGGTTTCAGCATCGCCTTCCTCCGTTCGTCCGCATCCTCGTCCGACACCAGTTCGAAGAGCCCCGGTACAGCGGCCAGAGGCTTGCCAGTATATTCCACGCTGCGATGATGCTGCCCATAATCCCGGCGAATCTGCTCCACGGAACCGGCCAGCACCACCCGAGATTTGTTGATGAGAGCAATATTGTCGCACAACTGCTCGACCGACTCCATATTGTGGGTGGATAGCAGAATCGTCGCCCCCTGGTCCTTGAGGGCCAGAATCTCATCGCGTATCAATTGGGCGTTCACCGGATCGAAACCCGAGAAGGGCTCATCCAGTATCAGCAAAGAGGGCCTGTGGACCACCGTAGTGATGAACTGCACCTTCTGGGCCATGCCTTTGGAGAGTTCCTCGACTTTTTTGTTCCACCAGGAAGCAATCCCGAATTTTTGAAACCATTTTTTCAGTTCGGCGGAGGCTTCCGAAGCGCTCATTCCCTTGAGCTGGGCCAGGTACTTCGCCTGCTCGCCCACCTTCATTTTGCGATAGAGCCCCCTCTCCTCCGGCAGGTATCCGATGCGGGCCACATCCTCCCGAGTGATGGGACGGCCGTCGAAGAGCACCGCCCCCTCGTTCTGGATCAGAATCCGGTTGATGATGCGGATCAGCGTGGTCTTCCCCGCCCCGTTCGGCCCCAGAAGGCCGAAAATCTGCCCCTGCGGTATCTCCACAGAAACATCATCGAGAGCCGTTTTCGTCCCGAAGCGCTTGCTGATATGCTGACAGGAAATCAGGCTCATTGGGTCAGGATCTTACTGATCAACTCCACGCACAGGCCCGCCTGGTCGAGGTCGCCGCCGTCTCCGCCTTTCGCGAGATAGTCGTACTCCTTCAAGAGGGCGATGACATTCATACACTGCGGTTTCGACCAGAGACCCACCGCCGTATCGTATTCCCGCACAAAATACGGTGCTACGCCCAGGAAAGGTCCCCGTTCGGCCGGGGATAAAGAATTGCGGGCCACACTGTACCGCAGGATGCGATAAAAATGCGTATAGAGCATTGCAATCTGCGGAATCAGGGAGAAATTCTTGACCGTCGCCATATTGGCGGCAATCTGCAACGCCTCCTTACCCTTGCGGGCGGACAAGGCCTTGGTCAGTTCAAAAACACTCATCTGACGGCTGAGGCCAATGTTTTCCTCAATATCCTCCACCCGAATCTGCGTCGTTCCCTCGGGTAGGTTCTTGAGCATTTTATCGGTCTCCAACGCCACTTTGCCCAAATCCGTTCCGGCATATTCCGTCAGCAAAGCGGCGGCTTCCGGAGCAATCTTCAAACCGCGGGAAGCGTAGTGATCGACAATCCAAGCCGTCATTTTATAATCCGGCACCGGCGTGGACTCCAGCACGACACCCGCTTTCTGGGCTGCTTTGTATAGTCCCCTGCGCTTGTCGGCCTTGGCACCGCGCAGGCACAGCACGAAGATGGTGCTGTCCAGCGGGTTCTCGCAATAGGAAGCCAGGGATTCATAATCCTTCATCATCTGCGCTTCCTTGACCATCACCAGCTGGCGTTCGGCAAACATCGGATAGCGCTTGGCCGCCGTCTCCACGTCATCCGCGGTGACATCGGCCCCATAACAGACGGTCTGGTTGAAATCCTTGTCTTCTTCAGGGATGGCGCATTGGAGAATGGCATCGGCGACACAGTCGATATAATAGGGTTCCTCCCCCATCAACAGGTACACAGACTTGAAGATGCCCTTGCGGACATCTTCAATGATTTGTGCGGCTGAGGAAGCCGTGTCTTGGGCTACTGCTTTAGCCATTCTTCAATACGTTGTGAAAGAGAAGCTTATTCGTTGCGTTTTTCCTTCATCCGCGTGAGTTTTTCCTTCAGGATATCCACACATTCGTTAACGGCGGTCTCGAAGGAATTGGCATTGCGCTCCACGACGACGCTCGTTCCGGGAACGGCCACGTTCATGCGCACGTTCTTGTTGGCGTTGTCGCTCAGGAGGGAAAATTTAACATCCACAGACAAGACGGGGTCGAAGAACTTGTCGAGTT
This sequence comes from uncultured Bacteroidia bacterium, assembly GCA_902784785.1. Taxonomy (GTDB): domain Bacteria; phylum Bacteroidota; class Bacteroidia; order Bacteroidales; family UBA932; genus Cryptobacteroides. The sequence continues at coordinate 33,075 of CACZWF010000013.1, read as the reverse complement.
TGGACACCTTCTTTTCGGTGAATTCAAGCAGTTTGGCATCGGCGTCAAACTTGATGGACTGGACATTGATGGTCATAATTACCTCCTTTTTTTTGCCCTGGGATGGGCGGATTGATAAACTTTTGACAGTTGTGCGATGGAACTGTGCGTATAAATCTGGGTCGCCGCCAGCGAGGAGTGTCCGAGGAGTTCCTTGATCGAATAGAGGTCTCCCCCTTCGCTCAGGAGTTCGGTGGCCAGGGAGTGGCGCAGCACGTGGGGAGAAAGTCTCCCGCTGATGCCTTCTGCTCCTCCCAACTCCGCTTTGACGGCCCGGTCGACGAATGCAGGATACATTTTCCCTCCAGCCGGCGTCAAGAGCAGCGGATCGCCCGGTCCATACGAACCTTCCATCAACATGTCAACTGCATTCAAATATACTAAAATTTCTTCAATTAAAGAAAAAACCAAAGGAATTGTGCGCATTTTATCGCCTTTTCCGTGCACTTGGAGTACTTTTCTCTGGGGGTCGAAGGAAGAACGCGTGAGGGAAATGAGCTCCGCCCGGCGGATGCCGGTCGAATAGAGGATGGAAATAATCAGGCGCGAAAGCCGGTGCATATAGGCCTCTTTGGCAGATTCGCTGCGCGCCAAATCCCCTTTCTGCCCTGCGTGCAAGTCCAAGGATTCCCGGCTGGCCCACCAGGCGGTTTCCTGAAAATATTTTTCCAGTGCGTCGTCGCGATAGAATTCAGGCAGACGTTGTTCCTGCTTGGGACGTTTGACCACCGATACGGGATTGGAGGCCAGCATCTTCCGCGAAATGAGATAGCGACAGAAACTGCTCAGGGCCGACAGATGCTGATTGACGGTGCGCGGCTTCATCCGGCAGGCATCCAGAAGATAAACCTCGTAGTTGCGCACCTGCGTCGGGGTCAGGGCCTTCAGCAAAGCGTCGTCCGTCACTTCGAGGGAGTTGTCCCCCGATACCTGCGCCTGTACGCCTGCATCCGCATCTACGCAGCAACGGATAAAATTCTTCAGGACTTCCTCGTAGATTTCGGCCGTCCGGGAAGAATATCGCCGCACGAAACGCACGTAATCGAGATATTCGTCAAGAATCGCCATCGCGCTGAACCGGTTGCAAACCCATTTCGGCCGCCTTGCGGAACATCAGTTCACGCGCAGCCTCCCATTCGTTGGGAATCTCCCCTTCCAGAATCGCATCCTTAATATAATCTTTGATAATGGAGATATCGTGGGAAGGCGGAATCCCGAACACTTCCATAGTATAATCCCCCGTACTCGGGTTCTTGAAATTACGGATGCTGTCTTTCTCCTCGACCACCACCATTTTCTGCTGCACTTTTTTGAAATTTTCGTGCAAGCGCTCCACCTTGCGGGGGTTCTTGGAGGTGATATCCGCGTGACAGAGCAGCATCAGGTCATCGATATCGTGGCCCGCATCGAACAACAGCCGACGGACGGCTGAATCCGTCACCTCATCCGTCACCAAGGCGATGGGACGCAAATGCAGGGAAACGAGTTTCTGCACATATTTCATCTTCTCGTTCAAAGGCAGTTTGAGCGAGGCGAAAATACGCGGCACCATCTTGCCGCCCAGATATTCGTGGCCGTGGAAAGTCCATCCGATGCCCGGCTCGAAGCGTTTGCAGCGCGGCTTGGCGATATCGTGCAGGAGCGCCGCCCATCGCAGCCACACATTGGGCTTGATACGGACGGTCGCCACCCATTCGTTTTCTTCCAGTTGATAGTCATTGAGTTTTCCTTCAGCAATCGCAGCTTCCTCCAACTCACAGATATTGTCCAGCACCATCATCGTGTGCGAGAAATTCTCCTTATGGCCCTTGCCTTCCATAGTTTCCACCCCTTTGAGTTGGGCCAGTTCGGGCAAAAAGACTTGCAGCATACCCAGTTCCTCCATCAGCACGAACGCGGACGAAGGACGGTGGCAGACCAAAATTTTATTGAGTTCCTCGGCGATTCTTTCTTTCGAGAGAATGGAAAGACGGTCCAACTGCCGGCGGATGGAATCCAAGCACTCGGGAACGATGGTGAATTTTTGCTCCGCCGTCGAGAGCGTGGTGGCAAAACGGATGGCCCGAAGCATACGGAGCGGATCGTCGCTGAAAGTGGTGTCCGGATCCAAAGGGGTGCGGATGATGCCAGCCGCCAAATCCCGGATACCGCCGAAGGGGTCCACCAAAGCCCCATAATCCTCTTTGCAGAGGCTGAAAGCCATCGCATTGATGGTAAAATCGCGCCGCAACTGGTCGTCTTCCAGCGTCCCATCCTCGACGATGGGCTTGCGCGATTCCCGATGGTAACTTTCCTTGCGGGCGCCCACAAATTCCACTTCCAGGTCTTTGTAGCGCAACATCGCCGTTCCGAAATTCTTATAAACGGATACTTTGGAGCGGACGGCCTTGGCCACGGACAGCGCCAGTTCGATACCGCTGCCTTCCACCACGATGTCCACATCCTTGCAAGGGCGGCCGAGGAAACAATCGCGGACATAGCCTCCGATGACAAAGGCGCGCACCCCCATCGCCTCGGCGCAATCCGACACGATGGAGAAAACCTTATGGTTCAGATACCCTTCCGTTATGGTAGCACTCATATTCTTCCAGCATCTGCGTAAAGCTGGGCGCCTGCGTCAAGAATTCGCCGCCTTCCGCATTTCTCTTGCAAATATAGGTATTTTGTCCGTTGGTCGCTACGAAAAAAGGGACATCCATCACATAATTGTAGCGAAAAATCTGGTCGGCCACTTCGCGGGTCAGTTCCACGTCCGGCCGCTTGCACTCGACCAACATCATCGGATGCAGGTCCCGGGCGAAAACGACGATATCCGACCGCATCCTTTTCCCGCCCAGTTGGAGCGAAACCTCGCTGTTCATCATCGAATAAGGAACCTGCATTTCTTCGTGCAGGACGGCGATGAACCACTGGCGCACCTGCTCTTCGGGCGTGAGCGCCACCTCTTTCTTGCGAAGGGGGTCGAATACCTTTTCCATCGGACTTTATTTCAACGCACTGACCACATTGAGCTGCTGTGGCACAATAGACAATTTGACCGGGGTGGCGGCCACGATTTCCCCGTCCGCTTCCATCATTTCTTCCGTACCGGCCAGCACCTCGACTTCAAACTCTTTTCCCCGGGCGAAAACCAGTTGTTTGACCCGGTCGATGGATCCCGTGAACAAACGCGGCATCTTGGTCAACAGGGTCGGAATGGACAGCCTGGGTACCAAGGTCATATCCAGCAAACCGTCATCGAAGCGGGCGCCGGGACATTGGCGCATTCCCCCGCCGCAATAGGGACCGATAGCAAAGGCGATGGAATAAAACGGACCGCTGAACACTTCTTTTCCGTCCACCTTGACGCGGACCGGAGAGGGTTTGTAATGGAAAATATTATACAGAAGCCCTTCCACATAAAGGATTTTCCCGGAAGCGCCCCTGTCTTTGCGGGCGTTCACCCGACGGCAGACCATCGCGTCGAAACCGATGCCGCCGACATTCAGCATATAGGCATTTTCACCGCCCGAAGTAATCTGGACGACATCCTGTTTTCCAAAAGATTCTTCTTTCAACAGCGACACCCAATCTTTCGGACGGTGACTCACTTGATGACCTTTCGCCCAGTCATTACCCGAACCGACCGGCATCACGCCCAATGTATATTCCGACAAATTGCCGGCAGGAAGGGCCATCGATGCGATGCCCTCCAACAATTCGTGAGCGGTTCCGTCGCCACCGACAGCCAAGAAACGCCGGAATCCATCCTGCGCCGCCTCCCGAACCAGGTCCACCGCATGCCGTTTGCGCTCGGTAAACGCAACATCCATCGCGATTTGTTCCTTGTCCATCAGGGACTTGATTTTCTTCCAGGCCCGCATCATCCTGCCGCTGGCCGCGTGGGGATTGACGATGACTTTCCAGATTTTATTCTTTTCCATTCTGAGAATTTTGCCAAAGTTACAGATTTTTTCGCTATCTTTGTACGATATGGGAAAAGTCATTTCAATCGCGAATCAGAAAGGTGGAGTGGGCAAGACGACCACGGCCATCAACTTGGCCGCATCGCTGGCCGTCTTGGAAAAAAAAGTGCTCATTATTGATGCTGACCCTCAGGCCAATACGACCTCCGGGCTCAACTTCCTGCCCGACCAGAACCAGGACCGTACGCTCTACGAAGTGCTCTACGGAACGCTCGACATCCACGATGCACTGATTCAGACAGAAATCGCCCAGTTGCACATGATTCCCGCCAACATCAACCTGGTGGGCATCGAAACCGAAAAAATCGAGGAAGAAGGCAAAGAATTTTTACTAAAAAACGCCCTGGAGCCGCTCCGGGACGACTATGACTTCATCTTGATTGACTGCTCCCCTTCCCTCGGCTTGATTACCATCAATGCGCTTACCGCCTCCGATTCGGTCATCATCCCCGTACAGCCGGAGTTCTTTGCCCTCGAAGGATTGGGAAAACTCTCCCAGACCATCCGCATCATCAAATCCGAACTGAACCCCGAATTGACCATCGAAGGCTTCCTCGTCACGATGTTCGACGGCCGCACCCGCTTGCACAACCAGGTCCTGGACGATTTGCGGGAACATTTCGGCGGCCTGGTTTTTGATACCATCATCCAGCGGAACATCCGTTTGAGCGAAGCTCCTTCCCACGGGAAGCCCATCATTTTATATGATGTCATCAGCAACGGGACCTCCAATTATATGAATTTCGCCTCCGAGGTAATCAAAAAGAATAGTAAATAATGGCAAAGAAACAATACGGGCTCGGAAAAGGACTGGGCGCCATTCTGCCCGGCGCCGAGCAGGATTTGAAAGAAATCCGGCGTCCGGTAGGTTATGTGAACAAGGAAATTGTATCCACGACCGGCGCCGCACCGGCCAAAGCATCCGACATCATCCGGATTCATATCGATCTGATCGAGCCCAACCCGTACCAGCCCCGTGTGACTTTCGACGAGCAGGCGCTCGAAGAGTTGAGCGAGTCCATCAAAGCTCTCGGACTCATCCAGCCGATTACGGTTCGCAGCCGCAGCGAAGGCAAATACCAGATTGTCAGCGGAGAACGCCGTTATCGTGCCTGCCGTATGGCCGGAATGGAAGTGATTCCCGCCTACATCGTCCAGACGGACGACCAGGGGATGCTCGAAATGGCCATCGTGGAGAACATCCAGCGCGAAGATCTGGACCCCATCGAAGTGGCGATGAGCTACCAGCGGCTGATTGACGAATGCCACCTGACCCAGGACCAGATGGCCCAGCGCGTGGGCAAGAAACGCAGCTCGATTACCAACTACCTGCGTTTGTTGAAGCTCTCCCCCAAACTCCAGCACGACCTCAAAGAAGGCCTGTTGAGCGTGGGACACGCCAAAGTCATTCTCGGCATTGAAGATACGGCCCTGCAAGAGCAATTGTGCGACCTGTGCATCCGTGAGGGACTGTCCGTCCGGGCTTTGGAAGAGCGCATCTCGAAAATGAATAAAAGCAGCCAGAGCGGCGAAGCGGAGACACTTCCGGAATATTGTTACAAAGCCGCAGAGGTCATCGGACGCTATTTTGACGGCAAGGTCAATGTCAAACTCGGGAAAGGCGGCAGCGGTCGCGTGACCATCAGTTTCTCCGACCAGGCCCAACTCGACGCTTTTATCGACTTGTTTGAAAAGAACTGACGTTTGCGCCCGGTTTCCCTCATATCCCGCTGGATGGTTCGTTTGAAAGCCAGATACCTGCTGTTGACGGTCCTTCTGTTCGCGATGAGCCCGTCTGTCAGTTTTGCCCAATTCGACCGCAGGGAGGCCTTCAGCCAACAATACAACGACACCACCGTCAAGGAAAAAAGAGACACTTCCGACAAACTCTTTTCCTTTGCGGAATATTTCGGCGGACTGGGACACAAACGCACGGCCCGCATCGGCACGCTGGCCGCAGGATCCCTTGTCTTTGTCGGGGGTATGCAGATTTACAACAAGCATTACTGGAAACTTCCCATCCTGTACACCGGACTGCTCGCCGGCTTTGGCGGCGGTACCTGGACCTACCTGCGCTACAAGAAAACCGGAGATGAATGGTGCAAAAACGCTTTCCCTTGGTTTTTTGCCGGAGGCGGGTTGATGTACTGGGCTTCCTTCCTGGACGGAACCATCTGCTACCATCCGGACCGCAAACCCCTTCCGGGACGCGCCACCCTCTATTCCCTGCTCTGCCCGGGCATGGGCCAAATCTACAATGGAGAAGCGTGGAAAGTGCCCATTTATTGGGCCTGCCTGATGGGCAGCGTCCATTTTTATGTGACCAACAAAACCAATTACGAACGTTACCGTTGGATTTACAACCAGGCGAGCGACCCGGAAACCAGCGCATCGACGCCCATTCCGGCAGAAACCGCCAAATGGTATCGGGATGAATACCGCCGCTACCGTGATTATTCCATGCTGGCGCTGGTCGGATTTTATCTGCTGCAAGTCATTGACGCCAACGTTTTTGCCTATTTGGGCGACTTCGAAGTCAACGACAACATCAGCGTGCGCATCCAGCCCTCGGTGATTTCTTCGTATGAAAATTACGCCAGTCTGGATTCCCCGAACGGATACAGACCCACGAATGGATACCGTCCGATGGTCCCCGATGCCTACGGACTTGCCTTTGCCTTCTTTCGGTCGAACCCAGCCCTTCCAACTCAGATACATTATCCCACTCCTCTGTCAGCCTTGTTGCAGGTCAGGACAGCCTATTCGTTGCGGCGGACCCGCTGAATATTCCGGCGGATGGCCAGGCAGACAGTCTCGGCATGGCCGATTTCCCGGAGAATCAGCCGGACACCTGCGATTTTGCCGATGAGCTCAAATCCCTCAGCGACAGCCTGCATATCCGCATCGGAAAATGGCAACAGGCCCCGTTGCGCTGGATTGTGGAAGAAGGAGACATTGATGAACGGATTCCCAGCACGACACCGGATTCCGTTTTCATCCGCCGCTTGAACGAGATGAATTCTTTCATTCCCCTCTCGTACAACAGCATCGTCCGCAATTTCATGGCCCTGTATTCCGACCGTCGCCGCAGCTCTATGGGCGATGTGCTGGGACGCTGCAATATCTTCATGCCTATTTTCGAAGAAGTTTTCACCCGCTACGACCTGCCGGAAGAACTCAAGGCGATGGCCATTATCGAATCGGCGCTGAACCCTACCGCCACGTCCAGAGCCGGAGCACGCGGTATGTGGCAATTCATGTACTCGACGGGAAAGAAATACGGCTTGAAAATCGACTCCTTCGTGGACGAGCGTCTGGATGTTTACAAGTCCGCCGATGCCGCCGCACGCTATCTGAAAGATGCGTATGAAGTCTTTGGGGACTGGCCGCTGGCCATCTCATCCTACAACTGCGGGGCCGGCAATGTGCAGAAGGCCATCCGCCGCAGCGGGAAACGGGATTTCTGGGAGATTTACAATTGGCTTCCGCGCGAAACGAGGGGTTATTTCCCGGCCTTCATCGCAGCCCTGTACATCACCCGTTATTACAAAGAGCACGGCATTGTCCCGACCCAGGAAGCGGATCTGGGCCCCATCGATACCATCCGCGTCACCAAGATGCTTCACTTCAAGCAGGTGGAAAAAGTCGCCGGCATTCCGCGCAAAACCCTGCAGGCGCTGAATCCCCAATATCGCCACGAAATCATTCCCGGCAAAGACGGAGCGTATGTGCTTCGCGTGCCTTATGCGTATGTGAATGACTTCATTGACCATGAAGAAGAAATCTACGCCTGGAAAGCGGACTCGCTCTTCAACCCCGTCACCCTGAAGAAACTCAAGGACGGAATGGACGGCGAACGCATTATATATAAGGTAAAGAGCGGGGATGTCCTGGGGAAAATCGCCATTCGTCACGGCTGCACCGTGGCCCAGATCAAACGCTGGAACGGACTGAAAAACAACAATATCCGCGTCGGACAGAAACTCGTTATCTTCCGCGGGGGGAAGAAATAGACGCTGCGTCGGCAATGATGTGCTCCATCAGGTTGCGCGCAATCACATCCCAATCATAGACTTTGGCGATTTCCTCGGAAATGGCATCGACGGGCGGCAGCTGAGCCTCCCCATCCAATCCCAAGATAGCAGCGATACGCTGCTTCAACAAGCTTGCGTCATCACAATTGATGTGGTTCTCGCCAAAGAAGCTGAAATCGCCCATCGCTGTACGATTGGAACAGATACAAGGAACCTTGGCGGCACCCGCTTCAATCGGAGGAATCCCAAATCCTTCCGCCACCGCCGGATAGACGAACAAAGAAGCGGCTTTGTACCACAATTTCAATTCTTTATACGGTGCGTGATAATGCACGATCACGTGCGAACGCGCTTCGCTCGGCATCGTCGCGAGCATCTTGTCGAAATCCGGCATGGACAGCGTCTTGCGACCGATAAAGACAATGTCATAGCCTTTTTCCCACAGACGCATTTCCAGATAGGTCCTCAATAATAAGTTCTGTCGCTTGCGCGGCTCGAAACGGCTGACACAGAGAATGTATTTCCCCACTCCCCGGCTGCTGACAAACGCTCTCGCCTGCTCCTCGTCGATTTCCCGGAAATCACGTGTCACGGCATTCGGCGTCACAAAAACCTCTTCGGCAGGAATGCCGAAATGATAGGAAATCCGGCTCTTGGAGTACTCAGATACGGTTAATAGCAAATCCGCCCGCTTGGCCGTCAGATAGAAAAGCGCGCCTTTGACGAGCTTGTATTTCCATGGGAAGTATTTGGTGAAATCCTTAAACAAGATGTCGTGGAGCGTTACAATGGTACGGCAACGACCTCCGAGCGTGCCACGATGCCCGAAACGCGATTTAAAAGGAGGCGCCGTATATTGGAAATGCGCATAGTCGATATGGTTCTTCCGAATGATTTTCGGATACTCCACCAACAGACGGTACCACTTCCCCCGGTCGGAGAGTTTGATAAAATGCACCCTCGACGATATGACTTCATTGGAGAAGTCGGAATCGGCATCCGCCCCGTATCCAGCCCAAGTCAACTTTTCAGGGTACTTGCAAACAAAATAAAACTCCCAATCTTCCGGAGCCAGGCGCAAAAAAGCGTTATAGAGTCCTCGAATGTGCGTATTGACACCTTCGGATGTCACATAGTCAAAACAATGACAGTCTACCAGTATCCTCATTTGCGTATCAGATTAGAGCGTATTTTCTGCCAAAGATAACCGGGATTGGCAAAAAATGAGCGGGTGAAATGATAAAGGGCGGAGAAGACGCGTCCTTTTTTCAGCAGGAAATAGCCTTTGCGCAGGCTGTCCGCCGCAATCGCTTCCCGACGGATGGCTTTCAGCTGCTTGGGGGTCAAGGAATCCCGGAACTCGATGAAGGTCAAGTCCGTCTCTCCCCTTCTGCGCCGGCGCAGATTGTTTTTAATGTGCTTCATCCGGAGGAGCATGCCCATCGAATCGGTGGACATCGCGCTCTCGTGTTTGCGATAACGGCAAAGGATGCGGGGAACCACCACAATAGCCTTCCCCTCGGTGTACAAATCGCTCATCCGGCACCACAAGTCCAAATCCTCGCACAAATCCCGATAACGGGGTTTCCCTTCAGGGAATCCTTCGGTATTATGGCCACCTACCCGCAAAGCCACCAGACGGTCGTACATCGCGGTCGGCTGCATAAACATCAACTTTCCCGCTTGCGCTTTGGCATAGAATTCCTCTTTGGACTTGCATCCTAGATAGATACCGCCGGTCAACTTCTCCCCTTTCGAACCCATATATTCCAGATGACAACCCACCGCAATCAGATCCTCATCGGAGGTGATTTTGTCATAGAGGGAGGCCACCAGATCCGGATAAGGACAGTCATCCGCGTCCACGAAAAGGACATAGCGGGTGGTCGCGTGCTCTTCCACATAACGGCGTCCGGCACAAAGTCCTCCGTTTACGGGCAGATTGACCAGTTCATATTGGCGGGGATGCGCGGCGAAGAAAGACTCGATGACGGCCACACTGTCGTCCGTCGAGCAATCATTGATCAGCATCAGATGGAAATCCTGCACGGTCTGCCCGACAATGCATTCCAGAGTCTCCGGAAGGTACTTGCTGGCATTATACAGACAAATAGCGAGCGTGAGGTCCATCATAGTTCAACGTTTAGTTTAAGGACGGCGGGAATGCCGTCAATTACAAAGTACGGCCGGGATAAACCTCGAGGGCTTTTTCCAGGCACTTGAGAGCCTTGGCCAGGTCTTCAATGTTCAGCACGTAGGCGATGCGGACTTCGTGCTTGCCTTCGCCGGGCTCGGTATAAAAGCCGCTGGCCGGTGCCATCATCACGGTAGCGCCCTGATAGGTAAAGTCCGTCAGACACCATTTGCAGAAAGCCTCGGCATCATCGACCGGCAATTTCGCTACCGTATAGAAGGCCCCCATCGGAATCGGCGAATACACGCCGGGAATCTTGTTGAGCCCCTCAATCAGGAAATTCCGGCGCTCCAAATACTCTTCGTACACGCTGGTCAAATAGGACTTCTGCACGTCCAGAGAGGCTTCGGCGATGATTTGACCAATCAACGGAGGACTCAGGCGCGCCTGGCAGAACTTCATCACCGCATCACGCACCTTCTTGTTCTTGGTGCACAGCGCCCCGATGCGGATGCCGCACTCGGAATAACGTTTGGAAACCGAATCGAAGAGCACGACATTTTCCTCAATCCCCTCCAGGTGACAGGCGGAAATGTAAGGCATGCCCGTGTAGATGAACTCACGGTAGACCTCGTCGCTGAACAGATAGAGGTTGTGCTTTTTGACGATGTCGCGCAGACGGTTCATCTCCTTGCGCGTGTAGAGATATCCGGTCGGGTTGTTGGGGTTGCAAATCAGAATCGCCTTGGTCTTTTCGTTGATCTGTTCCTCGAAAGCCTCGATGGAAGGCAGGCGGAAACCGTCTTCAATGGAAGTTTTGACCGATCGGATGACCGCCCCGACCGAAATGGCGAAAGCCATATAATTGGCGTAGAAGGGGTCGGTGACGATGATTTCATCGCCCGGATCCAGACAGGCCAGGAACGCGAAAAGCACTGCTTCCGAACCGCCGGTGGTCACGATAATCTCATCGGGAGACAGGTTGATTCCGTATTGGGCATAATAACTGACGAACTTGGTCCGCAAGGAAAGATAGCCCTGGGAGGGGCTGTATTCCAAAATCTCACGATTGACTGTCTTGAGCGCATCCAGACCGCACTGCGGTGTCTTGATGTCCGGCTGACCGATGTTCAAATGATATACTTTTACCCCGTTTCGCTTGGCCTCTTCCGCGAGCGGAGCCAACTTGCGAATCGGAGACGAGGGCATTTTCGAAGCTCTCTTTGAAATTTCCATACTGCTTACTTTATAGGCGTCACCCTTCGCGGGTACGCGATTAGTTTACAAAGATACGAGCAAGCCGAGAGAAAAGCAAATTTATTTTCTTTTCCGAGGCGAAAGTATCTACCCGCGAAGCGGGAACATAGGTATTTTTTTATTACCTTTGCATCCCGTTAAGGCAAAATGTTAAAATGGAACTTTGGGAGATACTGATGATTGCCGTGGGCGTGTCGATGGACGCCTTTGCCATATCCGTCGGAAAAGGACTATCGCTGCCCAAAATCCGCTTGCACCACGACTGCAGCGTCGCCCTTTGGTTCGGCGGCTTCCAGGCCCTGATGCCCTTGCTGGGCTACTACCTCGGACGCTCTTTCGCCTCTCTCATTGAACGCTTTGACCATTGGATCGCCTTCGCCCTGCTCGCCCTGATCGGCGGAAATATGATTCGCGAAGCGCTGCGCGAATCCACGGAAAAAGACGGCTCGACCGGGCATCTCTCGCAAGCCGCAGACTTCGGCTTCCGTACCATGCTGGGCCTGGCCATTGCCACCAGTATCGACGCCCTCGCCTGCGGCGTTTCCTTCGCCCTAATCGGCTGCAACATCTGGCTTTGCATACTGGTTATCGGCCTGACCACCGCAGCCTTCAGCATCGCCGGCCTGCACCTGGGTCATAAGGTAGGCACCCGATTCCAGCGCAACAGCACGCTGATCGGCGGCGCGATATTGATACTGATTGGATTGAAAATTCTGGTGGAACACCTGTTCTTTTAACGAGCAAATTTGCCATGTAGCCGATCCGCGCAAACGTTCTTCTGTCAACTTCGGAAGTTTCTGACCGTTCTCCTGTCTATTTGACGAGTCTCAGCCCGCTCTATTTCAAAAGCCGTAGCCCGATGCGGCGGCGCTCCAAATCCACATTCAGCACACTCACCCGCACTTTCTGATGCAATTTGAGCACTTGCGAAGGGACGGCCAGCCCCTTTACCCCCATTTGCGAAGCGTGAATCAGTCCGTTCTCGTGCAGACCGATGTCCACAAAGGCGCCGAAAGCCGTCACATTGGTCACGATGCCCGGCAGTTCCATCCCCGTTTTCAAATCCTCGATATCGCGGATGTCGTCGGCGAAAGCAAATTCAGAGGCCTCCTCCCGCGGATCCAGGCCGGGCTTTTTCAACTCTTTGAGAATGTCATTGATGGTCGGAAGACCGAATTGTTCGCTGACATATTCCTCCGGCTTGATTTGCTGGCACAAACTCTCGTTGCCCACCAATTGCGCGGTGGGAACACCCAGTTTAGCGGCCATCTTTTCCACAATACCGTAGGCCTCAGGATGCACGGCGCTGGCATCTAGAGGATTCTTACCGCCCTTGATACGCAGGAAAGCCGCGCACTGCTGGAACGCCTTGTCTCCCAGACGCGGCACTTTCCGCAGTTGCTCGCGCTCCGTCAAATCCCCGTTGGCCACCCGATAGGCCACGATATTTCGGGCCAGCGCCGGACCGACACCGGAAACGTAAGACAGCAGATAAGGGCTGGCCGTATTGACATTCACCCCCACCACGTTGACGCAGTATTCCACCGTCTCGTCCAACTTCTCTTTCAGCAGTTTCTGGTCCACATCGTGCTGGTACTGCCCCACACCCAAAGATTTCGGATCAATTTTGACCAGTTCTGCCAAGGGGTCCATCAGACGACGGCCGATGGACACGGCTCCGCGTACGGTCACATCCTGTTCGGGAAATTCTTCCCGTCCCACCTCCGAGGCGGAATACACCGAAGCCCCGTCCTCGCTGACCGAAAACACCTTGATGTCCGACGACTTGGGCACCCGTTTGATAAACTCCCCTGTCTCCCTTCCAGCCGTTCCGCTGCCGATAGCGATAACTTCAATCTGATATTTTTCCAACATCTCGCTGACCGCCTGAATGCTCTTGACTTTCTCATTCTGCGGTGGATGCGGGAAAATGGCCGTATGATACAAAAGATTACCCTGGGCGTCCAGACAGACGCATTTGCAACCCGTGCGGAAGCCCGGGTCGATGGCTAGCAGACGCTTTTGTCCGACAGGGGCAGCCAACAGCAGTTGCTTCAGATTGTCCCCAAAAATTGCGATGGAGGCCACATCCGCCTTCTCTTTGGCTTCTTTCAGAATATCCCGGGAAATGGACGGCTCCAACAGACGCTTGTACGCATCGTCGCAGGCGGAACGCAACTCATTGGCGAGGGCCTGGGACGGACGCTTTTTGTCCTTGCATAGTTCCATATACAACTGCCAGGACGATTTCTCCGGATCCGCGTCTATCTCCAGATTCAGAAAGCCCTCTTCTTCCGCCCGCAGAATGGCCAACAAACGGTGCGGCGCGATATGCTGCAAGGATTCCGAGAAATTGAAATAGGAACGGTACTTGTCCGCTTCGGGATTGCCGGACGCCGCTTTGGTCGCCTTGGCGCAGACCCGCCGGCGGCGGAACACTTCGCGCAGCATTTCGCGCACGGAAGCCCGCTCGCTCAAGTTCTCCGCGATGATATCCTTCGCCCCGTCCAACGCCTCTCGGGCGGTCAGCTCAGCAGCCGCCCCAGAGCCGGATGCTGAACTGCCTTGCGGGCCTGAGCCGGAAGCAGCTGTGGCGGTAGCGGCTGATTTTACATAGCGAAGCGCCTCTTTTTCCGGGTCAAACAGACGCATCTCCAACATCGCCTGCGCCAGCGGCTCCAGACCTTTCTCCTTGGCCACGGTCGCCCTTGTGCGTTTTTTCGGACGATACGGCAAGTACAAATCCTCCAGCACGCGGCTCTCCACACAGTCCGCAATGGACTTCTCCAGTTCCGGCGTCAACGCCCCCGCTTCCGCGATGGTATTGAGAATGGTCTCCTTACGGGCGGCCATTTCCTCATAGATTCCTTGGAAATGTTTCACCTGAGACACTTCCACATCGCTCAAGCCGCCGGTTTTCTCTTTCCGGTAACGGCTGATGAAAGGCACCGTCGCCCCGTCCGCGAACAAATCCAGACAATTCTCCACCTGCCAGTCCTTGACCCGCAAGCGCTCGGCAATCGTATTGATATAAATTTTATCCAACATAATCAGTTTAGATTTCCGTCATACCCGGCTCGACCGGGTATCTCTGACGCAGTAAAGTTACACATTATTTGTGTGGAATCCTTGACAAGCCCCCGCAAATTTTCTATTTTTGTCAAAAATGTAGGGATTATGAAAAAATTGGTCGTCCTTTCCGGCTCCGGCATCAGCGCCGAGAGCGGCATCAGCACCTTCCGTGGCGGCGGGGGTATGTGGAACAACTATCGCGTGGAGGATGTGGCCTCCATCGAGGGCTGGTACCGTAACCCCGGAATGATGATAGACTTCTATAACGAAATGCGTCAGTCGCTCAAGGAGCACGAGCCCAACGAAGCCCATCTGCTGCTGAAGCAGTTGGAAAACGACTTTCAGGTGACGGTCATCACCCAGAATGTGGACAACCTGCACGAGCGGGCCGGCAGCAGCCACATCATTCATTTGCACGGAGAAGTGACCAAAGTGCGTCCGGAAGATTGCTACACCGACCGCGACAATTATAGCCTGAAGTATGTGCGGGACATCGGCTACGGGACCATCGCGTTGGGAGACAAAGGCGGTCCCCGTCAGAAACAACTGCGGCCCCACATCGTCTGGTTCGGCGAGGCCGTTCCAAACATCGAAGCGGCTGCCCAAGAAGTATCCACGGCGGATATCCTGTTGATTATCGGCACTTCCCTGCAGGTGTATCCCGCTGCCGGACTTTCCGCCTACGCCCCATACGGTTGCAAAACCTACGTCATCGACCCGGCCGACATCCAGACCCGCGGCGCCACCCATATCAAGGCCGTCGCCACCGCAGGAATGCGTGAATTCGTCAAAATGATAGAGCCGTAATCGGTTACAGACAGCCCCGCATCACAGACTTCGGCGTCACCAAGATACCGAAACGGACAAACGCGCGGGGCGGCGCAGGTTCCCCATTCAAATAGGGAGCTTTGTCTTCGACGACAACCGGTCCGTTCACATCGATGCAATCGCGGAAGGCCTCGTCGTAGCCATAGTGGAACTGAATGAAGAAATAAGGATTCCCCGCCTTGCGGGAAGCAATTCTCCGTCCTACCTCCACATTCACATTCGCGATGCTCTTGTTCCAAATCGGCGTGGCGGACACCATAAATTCCCAACCCTCGTCCGGGGTCGTATAGGTCGCGCTCAACTGCAAAGGCCCAAAATATTTCGCATAAATATCCCAGGTCGGCGTATCGCCGTAGAATCCCTGTCCCAAGCGGGCCGTCGCCTGCAAATGCAGACCGAAGTCGAAGGAACGCGTGTAACTGACCAACAGATAATTGATGCTGCGGGAATACGCGTCATCCCGTCCGTTGGACCGATGCTCATAGCCCCAGAGGAGACTCCGCTTCGGTTTCCCCTGCTCCGACAGCCATACCTTCCTCGAGTAAAAACCCGGAATGTAGGTATTCTCATAAAAGGGACTGGAACGGGCGAAAAAATTCCACAAAGAAATCTGCGTGTAGGCCGCCAGAATATCAATCCTGCTGCCGCCGATGTTCCGCCAAATGGGAATCGCCAGACTCAGTTGGAACTTCAAATCCGCATTGTTCTTGTCCGGTTTTTCCGACACCGGAAATCCCCCGGTGAAATACAGCGGACGGAACATCTCGATAAAAGACGGACGCTTGACGGGCTCTGAAACCGGTTCCGTCGCCAGCGCCATCGGCCCCAGCCCGAGCGCAATGCCCAGCACGAGGATTCTCAGAATATATTTCGCTTTCTCCATTCCTTCGACCGGGTCGCGTGAAATTATGCGTCAGCGAACACCTTGCCGTCATTCAGGGTCACACTCAATTTCGTGTATTCGCTATGGAAATCATTCCGCAGACGGTCCAGATAGCGGGCGCTCTCCCACTTGCACATCGGCAGATCGTGCAGCAGACAGTTGCCGCAAGTTTCCGGCGTGGTGGCCGGCACCTCGTTTTGCGTCAGAATCCATTCCAAGCACTCAATCGTCAAACGACGCATATCCTCCACGGAATATTCCCCCGTCATAATGATATACATTCCCGTCAGGCAGCCCATCGGCCCCACATACACCACATCCTCCTTCACCGCGCTGTTGCGGAACCAGGTCGCCATCAGATGCTCCATACTGTGCATCGCAGCCGGAGCCACCGCCGGTTCCTTGTTCGGTTCCGTAATCCGTAAATCAAAGGTAGTGAACCCCTTATCCACACGCGAGACATAAATCCCCGGCTTCAAATTCGTATGGTCTATCGTGAAACTCTGAATAACTTCCATAACGCAATTTCCTAAATGCTTAACATCCTTGCAAAATTACACAAAATTATCGATTTAGAAACCGGCGTCTATCTGCAAAACTCGGCCTGCGAGCTTTTTTCAGGAAAGAAATGTATCTTTGCAGTCGGATTGACGAACGCGAGATGAAACCCACGGTACAGAAAACGAATGCGGCAAGGCTGCTGGAAGCGGCCGGGGTGCCTTTTGAACTGGTCCCCTACGAGGTAGATGAGAACAATCTGGCGGCGGATCACATCGCGCAAGAGTTGGGCGAACCCATCGAGCAGGTGTTCAAGACTTTGGTGCTCCGGGGCGACCGCAACGGGCTTTTCGTCTGCGTGATGCCCGGCAATATGGAAGTGGACCTGAAAGTGGCCGCCAAAATCTCCGGCAACAAATCCGCCGCAATGATTCATATGAAGGAACTCCTGCCCGAGACCGGATACATCCGAGGAGGCTGCTCCCCCATCGGAATGAAAAAGCCCCTCCCCACCTTCATCTACGAATCCGCCCTCCTCTACGACTTCATCTACGTCAGCGCCGGCGTCCGCGGTCTCCAGTTCAAAATCAATCCCGAAGCCCTCATCCACTTCATCGGCGCCGAAATATATCCGTTATAATCGCCCGTCCTGCGCGTGAAGGGCTATCCACGGGAGTATGCTTTGCAGGCACGCCAGAGGGGTATAGGTGTGGACTGCCCGGACTTTAAAGCAGGGGCAGTCCATATCAATATGGCATAGAAGGCCCTGAAACGAGGGGAAGCGTGGACTGCCCTGTGAGAGGCCTCAAGGGGCAATGAAGAAAAGATGCCCGATCAGGTCGGGCATGACGGGAAAAGAAGCACCAACAAAAAAAGCCCGCTGAATCAGGGGCTTAAAACTGTATCTGTAAATAGGTTAGAAGGAGTGGGACCTGGCAGATTCAAACTGCCGACCTCTTGCGTGTGAAGCAAGCGGATTACCCGCATATCGCATTGATATTTAACCATTTACAAGTGGCGAAATTAAATGTAAACATTTTGTAAACACTTCTTTGAAAATAATATCGAACGATGATGCCAGAGGTCAGTTCTTGAAATTCGCCTGTTTAACAGACAGTTTTTGAGAAAACCGTCAGTCACAAGTTTTCACCCTATACAAAGCCTCGAAGACAGAAATGAGGAGAAAGGCGTTGAGACGAGGCCACAAAAAGTAATAACAAATTCATATTCACATATAGGAATTGAGAATTTTTGCGTAATATTGCAAGAAAAGACCGTTCTGTATGATTGACGAAACAAAAGCATTAGAACTGATTGCCCAAGGAGAAGGCCAGCATGTTGAGTTTAAGGAGAATGTTCCTTCGAAAGTGAGGGAGCTCAGCGAAGAGGTATGCGCTTTCTCCAACGCCGGAGGTGGATTTGTTTTTATCGGGATTAACGACAGAAATGAATTTGTCAAGGGCTTTGCCATTGATAATTCCAAGCGCTCATCCATTCAGGACTCTCTGGATGCCATTCAACCGTCCGTTTCCTGTGAATTATATCCGCTCACCGTACAAGGCCATTCAATTTGGGTTATTGAAGTGGCTGAAGGAGATAACAAGCCTTATGTCGCTTCCGGATCTATCTATATCCGTCGTGGTGCCAATTCCCAGAAGCTCCGTACTCCCGCTGAAATGCGGCAACTTTTTGAAGAGGCTGGAGCAATTCATTTCGATGAGGCTGTCAATAAATGGTTTCGTATGGAAGACATTTCCAACCAAGCCATCAAAGATTTCAAGGAAAAAGCCGGTATCACCTTTACAGCACCAAATCCCGAGCTTATCAAGAATCTGGACCTGCTGGGGCCCAAGGGTGAGATGACCAATGTAGTTCCGATGTTCTTTTCCGATGAATGCGGTAAACGAATTCCTCAGGCAATCATTCGCTGTGTTTTGTTCAAAGGGAAAGACAAGGTTCACATTATTGACTCCAAGACCATCGGAGGGCCCATCCTCAATCAGTACAACGAAACGACCAAGTGGCTGAAGCAACGTTTGGCCGTCGAATACATTATGGACGGGTTCAATCCCCGTATCGAGAAATGGGAAATCCCGTTGGATGCTATCAAAGAAGCGCTTACGAATGCGATTTGTCATAGAGATTACTTTGATACGGCAGCCAACATTATGGTGGAACTCTACGACGACCGGTTGGAGATTTCCAATCCGGGCGGATTACTTCCCATCGTAGCCAAGAATTTCGGCCACATGAGCAAATCGCGCAATCCGAAGATCTTCGAACTCTTCACCCGCATGGATTTGGTTGAGAAGGTTGGTTCGGGCATTCCGCGAATGACTAATCTAATGGCCGAGGCCGGACTTCCCGCGCCAGAATACCGGACAGAAGGTTTCTTTACAGCGGTTCTTTACAAAAAACAACCGACATCTTCCCAGAATGTCATAGAAAATGTCATAGAAAATGTCATAGAAAATGTCGGTGAAAAGTTGACCGGTAAGGCCAAACGCGAGAAGGATATTCTTGATATGATGCGTCAGAACCCCAACATTTCAATCGCGGAATTAGCCCGATCGCTTGGTGTGACAGATAGGACGATCGCCCGTGATATCGCACATTTGCAGAAAAGCAATAGACTTACCCGTAAGGGAGGCGATAAAGGTGGCGAGTGGGTTGTCCTGTAGGGCCGCAAAGTCTTCAAGATTGGCGCCAACTTCTCCACTAGCCCCCCCCGAACGACAGCAAACACATCACTCTGGCGAGACGCAAGATATGTCGTTACTCGAAGTCTGAAAGGAAGGATATAAGGTATCTCCACATTGGATCCATCGGATCAAGTAGAGAATACTCATTGGACATATTTGGTTCTATTGCAACTTCGATGTTGACCCACCGATGTTCGCCTATATCCCAATTAATTAAACGCTCATAATTTCCATTCAGATCATATAGTTTTGAGGTATATCCCCCAAAAGAGGGATGTGCTTCCTTAGAACGTCTCAAAACCATTTTATCACCATTTCCTATTTGATACTCATATGCGCTCCGTAACAGCCCATCGGAGAAAAAGTTGCATTTGAGTATCTTCTCTTCGTTAAGCCATTGTGTTTTTATTGAACTCATTTTATGATTTGAATAATACTTGTATCGAGTTATGTAATCCGGAACACCGTTATTCAGTACTACTTCCTCTAGGTGGCGTCCTTCATCATCTGTATAGGCCACAACTATAATAGAAAACTTATCACCTAAAGAATAAATCTGTCTACCTCTTTTATCATAAACTTTAGGATTATCATCACTTCCACGTAATAAATAATAACACTTCTTATCCTTCCTATAAATAAGAAAACTACCGAACTTTATTGTTGTTTGTTCATAATTAGCATCAAAGTGATGAAGAGTTGGACACGAGTTTCCAGTAGCATACACATCATAACATTGTGCTTTTTTGAACGCAAAAGCCATTGCAGTAGCCTCAGACGGAGACATACAATTCTTAAGACGTCCCAGCTCCGCATCTGAAAGATTATCAACATTTAAATAGTTACCCTCCATAATCTTACCTGACTTCAAGTAAGTAGTTCCATCGAAATACAAATTTCCCCACTTGTTCTTCAAACGACCTTCAAATCTATCTCCGTTGGCGTAATAATAAACCCCGTCCTTCTGTCCATCCTCATTGAACAACCCCTCAAATCTATCACCGTTAGCATATCGAATCGTACCAGCGGTAAAAACCACATCTGCTGAGACCAACTCTCCCGCAGTATTCAATAAAGGTTTATATGAGGCGTTCCCTTCGAAAACATCTCCGTTTCTGTACTCGCAAAACACCTCGTTTACCTTCTCAAAGAATACATTTTCATTCCAATAATCCTTCTCGGAAATAGTGTCTTTATCGGAGACTTTGAGTACTTCATGTTTCATAACTGAATTCTTGGGACTATCGATGAGTTCCATAAATATAGAACCATTATCCTCTCTAACCTTAATTTCCTTATATCCATCGAGAAATCCTTTCATATTTCCAGCGAGGGCATAGATAGAAAAGATGCCGTTATCATTCGGCTCTAGAAACACATCCCCAGAAAAGACGACTCCGTTTTTCCACTTAATACGAACATCCGTCTTACTTGCCATCAACAAGTCAAAAGGCTTATTATATCCTATCCTCTTTAGCGTAGCCTGACTTATGGGTGCATAGTAATCGGTAAACTGTTCCTCTCCCATCTTTCCGTCAACTGCCACACAGGGCGCTCCATTAAGACTCACAATGACTGGACAATTATGACAATATGAGTGGTAGAAATATACATCTTGTTCAACAATTCTGATATCTCCTGCTTTTTTAGGCTTATAGACCATCAACCCATTATCGGCATTAGAAACTAAAAAGATCCCGTATGTGGTTGTCAACTGGATTGCAGAATAATCATACTTAATTCCTGTTACTAAAAGGAAGTCATGATCATAAGAAACTACTCCTTCTAGAATCGGCCTCTGATTGTTTTTTTATCCAAGATAACTATTCTATGTCCTGGCGCGATCTTTCTTTTCAAGAAAACAGACGATATGGAATAATGATAAGTCGGGACTTCCACAGTTTTGTGGATTACCCCCTTACTATTATCATCCAAAAGGAAAGGCTTTAACCAGCTACTAGCCATTTCGAAAAGCATAGAATATGATGGATTTTGGCCGTAAGTACTAAAGCAAAAGCATAATAACAGAAAGAAGGAAAAAACACACTTCTTGATCTTCATAGTTTTCATTTGACTATTTCCTCCATAACTTATTTAAATTCTTGTGACCCATGATGGTGATAAGGTGTTCCTCCCCAATTTGAGTGAAATGCTTATTCAAATACCACCTTGCAATCCAGGAGTGCAGACTACGGTAATCCGCCTGGCGGAGAATAGCAGCATATTCTTCGGGGAAACTGTCTTTCACAACCTTGATAAAATCTGACGAGGAAAAATGACGCGGAAGCGATTCGGTAATAGAATCAAGGCCGTTGTCCATTAGTAGTGCAAAATTTTTGTACGACATAATAATATTAGCATTCCAGATTGGCTCCTTCATCTGGTTATATATAAACAAAAGTGTGGAGCCGTTTTCGTTTATTCTGCTGAACGTTCTGGACCAACGTAACCAAGGAATAAGCAATCGTACTCCACACCCGTCGTTATGAAGTACGAAATGAGCCGAGACCCACCGACAACATACTGAAAGACGAGCGGAGTGCTTACGATTGACCCCTTGGTTAGAAAATTGTCCAGATTTTCATTAGACTTGCAAAATCTGCTGGAAATAAAAGACTTGCGTTCCTCATTGCCACCAAGGGGGCGCAAAAAGGGGCGCAAATCATCAAAAATCTTTGTTTTCTATTGCGCTTTATTTAAAATTACAATTCGTGCTAACTATACGCAATTTATATGACTGAATCGCAATTAAAGAAAATCGATAAATCAGTTAATCGCAATAGAAAGGCTTATTCCCGACGGACACGCGCAAACCAAGTAGTCGCGGCAAATAAACCATTCTCCTGAATATAATCAATCTTCGCAATATAGGTAAAGGATTTTCCCTGCTTGAAATAAACAAGGTCTCCATTCTCATTATTAAATTTTGAAAAACCGGAATCAATGTATTCAGCAATCATAGCACGATATGATGTATATTTTACTGGCCCAATCATTATTTTTTTGCGCTCACTAATCCCATCAGTCGGCCATATCACCTTACACCCCATAGCCGTTTCAAAATTAAAACCAACAGTTGTATTTGCCGCATCTGCACCATAGCCCATCTGCAACTTATCCTCCAAGGATAAAATCTTAAAGCCCACTTCCTTCAACGACGTTTCAACTTTTGACCTTGATTTTCCAAAAAGTGAAACAGCATAATTTGGAATGGTACTTTCAATGTATTGTGCATTTAACGTACTACTCGCGAATAGTAGAGCAAGAAGTAACAAAAAGCATTTTTTCATAATCTTTTGGTTTTTAATTATTTCAGTGATACTTTTAAAAATAAATAAACAAGAACAACGAGTGGTACAATCACGATTATCCATAAGAGTTTGGCAAGGGAATCAGTTTCTCCTGCTTTTGAATTAATGCGTCTTGAACAAGCAATTACAAGCAATGCCCCTATGCTCCAGAATAATGATAAGAAAAACCAATCAACTGGGTTACGCCCTTTCCTGGATGCCAATAAAGACGTTCCAATAGAGACGCTTACAACAAGCAGGAACCCCATATAACCTCCGATTATATCCATGGCAATGTATTTAGTCCTATCTGATAGCCTCGATAGGTAAACTAATAAGAAAGTGGGCTACCATTCTGCGCTCTTGTTAGGTATCGCCAAACACCCGTATGCAACACAGATAGCAACCCACCATTATGATAGGTGCGTCCGTGTCTTGTGCATACATTCGATAAAATTGGCGATTTTAACAAGCGCACGACACTTTCGTCAATATTTCTATGCAAATATAGTGTTTTTCATATAAAGAAAATAATTTATCTTGAAGTCACATAATATATCTCACGCGAGAGGTGGTTTACAAAGCATTCTACGCCATTTCGCATACAAAACGATAAAACCCTCGACAGGATTAAGAAAGGCAGAAAAAACAAAGAAATATGCGCTCGCGAATCAACGACAATAGATAAAAGACTCAAGGGGGTATTATTACTATTCAATATTGTGCATGCACAATATTTTACAATATACAATATATCCCATATACATATACTACAATATGATATCTATCATTATAAGGTTATTAATTATTTCCCCTTATTATTAATCTGATAGCAGCAGCCAAATCAAAAAAATCACCAGTTTTACGAATTTTTATCAGTTGGCGAATTATATCCATTTTGAATTCAGGTAAGTCGTACTCACTTTTTATTCCGTATTCTTCCAAAATTGTAATGAAATTTGATATTGCTCTACTTCTTTGAACATTCTTACTTTTGGGGGTTCTTCCTTTAGACTGGCAATACTCCGCATATTTACTCATTAACTCGGAAGCATCACAACAAGGGGTTTGGTATCCACTCAAAATCAGTATCTCGTCTATGGACAATGGTGCATCAGGAATTTCCACATCTCCCACCATTTTCAAATGTGACAATTCTTGTGCCCAAAACAAATACAAATCACGATAATTGTCCCCAAGGCTACCCAAATTATTGATTTTACCCAATCCGTGGTCCATGAAAGCCTTTTTGTCTTTGAGGCGGAATTCTATACGAAGGTAATAAATTCCGTTACGTGCAAGTGCTTGACTTAATTTTTTTATTGAGTTACCTCCCATATCAAAGCGTTCTTTTCCTTTGTCATATAATACAAGCGTTTTATCTACGCCTTTGAAATATAGGGTGGTTTCTGCAATGCTTTCCCTTTTTTCTAAACACAATCTGCCATATTTAAGAATTCGCTTCTCAATATCTTGAGGCGGAATCCTTACTCTGACATTTAACCCAATTTCACATTGGGAGAAAGATGCCTCTCTAAGTTGAGCATAAGGCATATTAAGGCTTTTGGACAATTGAATAAGCGCCTCATTGAAATGAGTACTTGTTAAATCCCGAAACGAGTTGCTGCCATACCACCATTTTCTAAGACTACCACGGATTGTAACCAGTCCTGTCTGCTCATATATTCTAAGTGACAAGGAGGAATCGGAATGTCCTTTTGAAGGAATATTGAATTGAGAATAAGCCCGTCCTCGTTTAACGGAACGACCACAATTAATTAACTGCGAAACGCCTCCAGAGAACTGAGACTTTGTCAAGCGTATTGTAATATTATCAATCATATTATTGTTTATGCTTTTCTTTATATTCCTCTATCGCTTTTCGACTATACACAACTGATTTTCTCCCTTTGGGCTTGATGAACTCAATTTGATTGCTAATCCTCATTCTATACAAAGTGGTTTTTGAAACCCCCAATAATTTACAAACATCTTCTTGCGATAATATATCAGAATCAGCATGGTCAAAATTGCTCACTATCTCCTTAATAGAGGAGAGAAAATAGTTATCAATATCTGATTGAATCGCATTTAAATTTGCTTGAAGTTTGGCTATGGCTTTCAAAGTGGATTGTTTGCGCTTTAACAATTTCACTATATCCTTTTTCTCAGACATATTTTGAATTTCGATTACCTAAAAACGTTAATTGATTGTGCTAAATTTGAAGCCCTCGAATCATCATATTGTAAATATCTCATTGTCATTTCAATGCTGCTATGGCCAAGTGCTTTAGAAACATCTTGAATGTGCATCCCCGACTGAACAAGAAGCGTCCCAAAAGTGTGTCTGGAAGAATGAAAAGATATTCTCTTCTTCAATCCTACCCGTTCAGCAAGTTTTCTTATCGTGAGATTAGCCGCATTATTGGTGAATGGTTTGAAAACCTTTTCTTCACAACCGAATAAAGTTTTCCCTTTTGATAACTCCAGCAAAACACTTCTTGCCCATGTATAGAGAGGAGTAATTACGACCCTACGCGTCTTTATCATTCTCTTTTTGATAAAGTTTTTCTCAAAGTCAATATGGCGCCATTCCAAGTCAATAACATCAGAAAAACGCAATCCCGTATAGCAAGCAAACAAATACATTTGTAAAATTTTATATTCGTTTGAATTGTGATTCAATGTCGGACGTAGTTTCCGCATTTTATCAAGTTCATCAAAGGTCAGATAGATTGACCTTGTTTTTCCTTGCGCAATAGGGAATAGGTCATAAGGGTTTTTAATGAGGACATCATGTTTGATGGCGTCATTAATAACAGCACGAAGTTGCCTATGATTAGTTGCACAACCTCCGGGAGAATCCCCCCGTTCTTCTATTAAATAATCATTAAAGTTTTCTATAAAATTGAGCGTCAGTTCTTTCATTCTTATGTCCTTGCAATACTGCTTTAACACGCTCAATGCTGAAACATAGCATTTGATTGTTCCTTCTTTAATATCCAGACATTTGCGTTTTCTCTCTATGAATTTTTCATAATAGTCAAAGAATGAGGCGTTTTCTGGCTTTCCCTTTCGATTACCCGCACAGAAATTCTTGACGGATTCTATTGTCAGTTCACTCTCATCTTCCACAAGAATCTGGTTGATATATTTATCAATTTCATTAATGCGATTGTTAATACGAATTCGAAGCAAATTATCTTTAGGCTCTTTCTTAGTGTCATTCCATTCAGCTGGAAGCACTTCTACCCCCGTAGGAATTTTGGTGTCACTATTCCCGATGCGAATACGAAGATACACCGGAATTTTCCCATTGCGTTTAATGGGTTTATCTTTCCGCAAATAGGTATTGATTGAATACTCTGACATAAGTCATAAATTTAATTTTCAACACTAATTTCGTTGAAAAAATTTTGATTTCAAAATTTTCACCCCAAAAAAACTTAAAAATATAGAAAACCCACAAAAATCACCCATCCAAGGGGCGCAAATAGGGGCGGAAAATTTGCGAACTATAGAATTTATCTGAAAACAATCCCAATAAGGAATATTTTAAACGCAAAGAAGAACAAACAATTAAGTTCATTCGCAATCAATCGTATTCAAAAATGTAAATTGTCCAGATTTTCAGCAAGGACGATCGAAAAACACTTTCGCAATATGTAAAGCCACCAAAGCGATGACACGAGCAAAGGTAAGAATTTTTCTTTGATAGTCAAATATAAATCTAATAGAGAAGCTTCGGCACTTTGCGCCCAAGTCAGCAGTTGGCTCCGTCAGCAGTCTCGGCTAACTGATGGGGACTACTTACGCTTTTGTCGGTTTCTCGTCAGTAGTCTCAGTCAAAACATGGAGACTACTATATTTTTGACTTTATTGAAAACTCAAATAAATTTTCTGATTTTGCGATCGAAGATAGATTTGAATATTATGAATGGAATTCGACAGGCTTTCATATCAAAAATGATACTAAGCGATGTATTGATTATTTACTAAAGGCAATATGCTTTGCTGAAAGCAATAATCGAGATGATCTGAATTGGCATCATCATGGAAATGAATCGACCTACAAAACCCATAATTGGTTATGGGTTGCTTACTACTATGAAGAATTATTTGATAAAACAAATGCTTTGCTATTCTATGATAAAAACATAGAAGCCACAAAGAATTATTATGGAGAGAAATCCGCTGTCTATTACACAGAATTAATTTCGCAAGCTAATCGCTATGATTTGTGGCGTAATGATATAGAAAGAGTCGCATATTATGATAGTCTTGCTGTACAAGTTTCTCAAAAAGTATTCGGAATAGACTCTGAGGAATATGTAAATTCATTATCGGGATATTTATTTTGCTTACGTAGGCAAAATCATTATCTCAAAGCGCTTTCTTTATGTAATGACTATTTCTCAGCAGCTGATTCCACAAATGTGTATTCACACAAGATTTACAATCAAGCAGCAATGTGTTATGAATCGTTGGGAATGAATGAAGCTGCGGTAATTTCCTTTATAAAGGCTATTGATAAGACTGATGATAGGAATACGAAATCATCATATGCCGTTAAGTTAGCATCTCTTTTGGTTGATGGCAACGATGTAAAAGTCGCATTGGATTTTGTTGATAAATATGAACCAAAATCAGACAACCCAATTAATCATTATACGTTTTTAAACAAAAAAGCTAATATTCTTGCATATATAGACCGTAATAAAGCATATAAGACTTTCTGCGAGGCTGAACAATATGAAACTTCGAAAAACGTTCAACTTTTGGTTAATCGACAAATAACCCATTATATGGATAAGGCAAAAGTTGCTCCAGATTTACATCTTAGGTTTTCTGCACTTCAACAAGCCTTAAAAATATTTGACAACAACAATACATCAGACAGTATAATGTATGCTCATATAATAGCGGATATGGCCGATTACTATAATTCAGTGATGGATGTTGAACAGGCAGCACTATTATATAAACATGCTTCTGATGTATATATTCGAAATAGCAAAGACATTAGTATTGATTTCCTTGACTTCTGCGATAGAACTGTAATGTTTGGTCTATCTCATGGATATGACCCTCAATTAGTTTATGCAGCTGAGCAATCTTTGGCAATGAGAAAACAAATGCAAGGAGATATGAATAACACATATATTCTTCAAAGATTTCAACTATTAGATACATATAGCAGATTTGGATATGATGTTAAGGCAGACAGTTTAGCTGAAGAAATAAAATCTGCTAAATTGCCCCCAGAGTGCGAACATGAAAGAGATTATTGTCTTGGGCTTTACGAGCAGTATTCTAGAAAAGATTTAAAGAAAGCAGCCGATTATTACGAAAATTATCTAGCTTCTCCTGAACCATCTATTGCCGGTGCGCGTATTTATGGCGACCTCATGGATATATATAAAGAATTAGGGGAATATGGAAAATTCGATAATATCGAAAATAAATATATTGCAACGTGGTATCATAATGTTGAATCGCAATGGTATCATATAACGGATCAAGAAAGACGTAATTATTTGCAACTTCTAAAAGGGTGGCAGATAAGTTTAGCTAAATATGCCTGTACACAGAATTCCATAGAGAACGCAGCAAATGCTTCACTTTTCTGTAAAGGGCGCTTAACACGAACGACAAAAGCTATTAACGAAGAATTATCTCGTTTGGGAAAAAACAAATATATTACTGAATCTTTAGAAACACATAGTCCAGATACAATCATCGAGGTAAATGATATTCAAATTTCAGAACATATTATAAGTAGGCAGGATTCAATAAATCGAGGGAACATATACAACGATTTGTCGACAAAGAGATTGGCGAACTTAGTCAATAGTAATGTTGCACAGGTAAAGAAAAATCTTCTAAAGGGTGATGTTGGAATTGACTTTGTCAATAATGACACTACTATATATGCTTATGTGATAAGGAAAGACAATCCTGTAGAACTTAACCGTCTTTCTATGACAACAGACTATAAGACCCTAACGCAAGAGTCCTTAAAAGAACTTTCATCTACTATTAAAGGGGCTAAAAGAATATTCTTTTCTCCTTCAGAAAATATGTCTGTTAATCCTATAGAGACGTTTTTCAGAACCAAGTTTCCAAATGTGGAAGTACACCGTGTTCTATCTTTGGGTGACATTCACAAAGGTAATAGTATTGGTATTAAGAATGCTGTAGCCATAGGGAACCCACGATTTAATGATGAGTTAACAACAAAAATTCCACAAAACAGAGGTAATGTTTGGCAACCCTTACCAGGCACAAAGATAGAAATAGATTCAATCTCAAATATGCTCAGAAGAAAAAGCATTACGATTTATTCATATACCGAAAAAGAGGCAACAGAAGCAGTTGTTAAAGAGTTTAATAAAAAGAATATAGATCTTATTCATATTGCAACACATGGTTTCTTTAACTCTGAAAGCAATGAGTCAGGACTTTTGTTTACTGGGGCGAACAGAACTCTAAATGGCGAGCATAATGAAAGCACAGAAGACGGGATTTTAACCTGTGATGAAATAGAGAACCTAAATTTCCCAAATCTAAAACTCGTTGTGTTATCGGCTTGCGATACAGGTTTGGGTAAAACCAATATAGATGGGGTTTGGGGGCTTCAACGTGCATTTCGCATCGCAGGTGCAAAAAATATGATTGTAAGTCTAAAGAAAGTGGACGATGAGCTAACGCAATCATTCATGATTAATTTTTATCGTAACCTTACGAGTGGTAAATCCATCTACAAATCATTTTGGGAAGCAATGGATAAGGCAGATGAAGATACACGTAATTCATTTATCCTAATAGAATAAAGCTGTTATGAAAAGAATACTTTTTATCGTGACAATATCAATATTTACCCAGCTGGTTATGGCTCAAAACAAACGAGCCCTGCTGGTGGGTATTTCAGACTATCAATGCGTCAATAAGTATGGCGGTTGGAACAACATTCATGGTAAGAATGATGTTGACCTGCTATATCCTACTCTAAAGAGAAATGGCTTTGTTGTCTCTTGTATTAGTGACAAAGGTGCTACTAAGACAGGGATTGCTAAAGCCTTGAATGTGTTGATATCTCAATGTAAAACTGGCGACATTGTTTATCTACACTTTTCTACTCATGGACAACCATACGAGGACGAAAGTGGCGATGAAGATGATGGTTGGGACGAATCCATAGTGCCTGTAGATGCACCGATTGAGTACACCAAGGGAAAGTACGAGGGAGAGAACCACTTGATAGATGACGAACTGCATGAGTACTGCACAAGAATTAGAAAGGCAATCGGCACAAAGGGAATGCTATATGTCGTAATTGATGCATGTCATGCAGGTAAGGCTTCCATGGGAATTGAGGATGATGTAATTCGAGGCACGAAAGCCGGTTTTACACGTAGTGGCAAATATTATCGTCCTCAAAAGTTGGAGAAGGGGAATTTCTATAACATACCTTCCTCACCAACACTCGGAAAAGTAGTTTTTATAGAGGCTTGTAGATCTTATCAGGTCAACAAAGAAATAGTTGAAGGTGGTAAGCACTATGGTGCCTTATCCTATTATATTAACCGAGTCCTATCTAATCATAAATTAACAAAAGATACTAAGTGGATAGAAACGGTGAAAGATATGATGGGTAAAGACACACGATTAACTAATCAAAATATGGTTATTGAATACAGCAAGTAAATAAATATGACAAAGGAAGAATTTAACATCCAAGATGAAAGACTCTTAGGTCAATTCTTTGAAAAAGAGCGAAGTAAGGTCCTTGTTGTCCTAAGAAATCGTCTGTCTATTTCGACAGAAGATGCTGAAGACATTTACCAAGATGCCTGTATTGCGCTATTTAATAATATCCAAAAAGGCAAACTCAAAACGCTTACCTGTAGTTTATCTACATATTATACGCAGATTTGCTTAAATATGGGACATAATTTTGTGAATCGAGGGCATTCGACGATCTCTTTCAATCAAATGTTGGATAATACCCAATATGATGAATATGGTCTTGCTCAATTGGAAGCAGTTTTAGGTCTCGGTGATGGTTTATCGTCAGAACAAACGAAGATGATGCGTGACATTGTACAAGATCTCCCACATCCATGTGAGGACATCTTATGGGCATACTATGGAGATGATCTCAGCATGAAAGAGATTGCAGATGTAATAGGATTCAATGGCGCTGACTCTGTAAAATCAAAGAAGAGTCAGTGCATGAGTAGGTTAAAAGAACGTTTCACCAGAATTATCAAATCGTTTTATGAATAATCTTGAGAATTTTGACACACGCCTTGAACTCTTTCTGAAAAACAAAATGACAGAGGAGGAAGGTAAGGCATTCCTTAGCGAATTGCAGAGTAATCCAGATTTACGACAGCGCGCTCAAACAATGGCTGCTGCTATCAAAAACATGAAGGAACTGAGGTACGAACATGGTCAAGGTGTCGCTTCTCAAATTGAAAGTTTATCAGAACGAGAATTTAGGAAAGAAGCAAAGTTGTCTCATAAAGCAAGAATAATCTCCCTTCATGCATTTGTAAAAATAAGTATAGCAGCTTGTTTTATTGGCATTATTTCTATTGGAACCTACCGCTATTATATATATAATGAGACGATAGCATTAGGAAACAGTTATTATTCTGAGATACCTACAGAATTGGTTGTGCGAGATGCAGATGATGTATCGGCCCAGTTGGCTCAACTGTTCAAAAATGTCAAGAATAACGAGGATTTGGATAACACAATCCTTAATCTTGAAGAAAAATTCTGTTTGGCTATCTCGGAAGATTTCAATGACTATACTAATTATATAAATGATATTGGATGGAATCTTGCTATTGCGCACTTGAAGGATGGAGACAGAGAAAAAGCAATAGAAACTCTGGAATTATTGATCTCTCATTCTGAAAGTGATATCATTGTTGAAAAATGCAAAAAACTTATTAGTGATATTAAACAGCTGTAATCCAAGGTAATACAATGCATTTAAGGCTTCCATATAAAGTGGAGGCCTTATTTTTTTTGTTTTTTCCATTTACCTTTTACATACATGATGTTATAGAGTTGTAGAAACATCAAATAACAATTAAAAGATAAACAATATGAAAAAGATGACTAAAGCAGAAATTCGTGAATTCAACTCAAAAGTTGAATATAACGAAAGTGTAGCAAGCTGGGTGGTAGACTTAATATCTTGCGCTATTTTCTTCCCAATGATTGTGATGGTGGTTTATCGTCGGGGAAAGTACAATCAAAAAATTACTGAAGTTGAATCACAAGACAAATAATATGAGAAGATATAATACCCAAGCAGAAATCAATGAAATTCCTAACGTCTGCTTCAAACGTCAGGCAATTTGCCAGAACTATATCAAGTATGGAGACGAATGTGATCCACAAGTATATTTCAGCAATCAGTTGGAGGCGAACCCAAATTTGTTAGCATGGCTATTTGGAGATGAAACCCTTGTTGGCAAGAGTTATTTGTCCTTATCGGCTGAACGCTTTGAAGCATTTCAAGATTTTTACAATTCATTAGATATTAACGAATAAATGTATAAAGACATGGAAAGAGCATTCTTTTTGATTATTGCCGTTTCATTGGCATATGGGGTAGGTTGCATGGGACGCAACAGAAAAATCGGTTTTGGTTGGGCTTTTGGTCTTTCATTACTCAACGTGTTCATCGGATTGGTGGCAGTTCTTCTTTCAAAGAAGATTCCCCATGATGAAATCAACAAAGTCGAAAAAAAGGAGGAACAGGAATGAAAACGATTGGATGGGTACTATTTGTATTAGGCGGTCTTTCATGCTTAGGAGCATTGACTGCAGGTCATAGCATTTGAGAGTAATGTTACAAACGACAACTCACAAGCTATAAATGGTTATAGAATTGGCTTTTTCTAATTCTTTCAGTCAGTAAATCTAATGAAGTTAAAGCATTTGAGCAAACGTGCTGTAAAGAACAGCCTATTCCGAGTTGTAAATGAGTTGGATGGGAAGATGTATCCTTTAGGCTTGAAAGAGGAAGTGAAGTATATAGAAGATCTGAATACCGCACTAAACCGAAAGTATTCGAAAGTAGAAATTGCTAATATGCTAAGAAATATTATGAGCTATATAATTCTAAGCAATTCTCCTATATTAACTACAATGCCACTGACAAAAAGAGTAACCAAGGGTATTACAGAAAAAGATATGTCTGTTGTAATGGAATATATAATAGCTAATAATCAGTATATTGCGAGGCTATATCAAACCCTAATTCAAAACAATTCTGAAAATTTAATCAAATAATCATTTACCTTTTTCCAAAAACAGGTATTAAGAAGTAAACAACATTAAATTTCAAA
>CACZWF010000012.1 GCA_902784785.1 uncultured Bacteroidia bacterium | reverse complement strand
AAAACGCCGCCGCTGAATCTCCCTCGCCAGCGCCACTCTTCGGGCGACCGCCGCAGAAGACTCACCCCGTTCCTTGCTCATCAGCCGCGCCGGCTCTACCGGATGGAGCCAAAGCTGCAGGTCAATTCGGTCCATCATCGGGCCGGAGAGTTTGCTGAGATAGGCCTGGCGCCGGCCTTCCGAGCAGATGCATCGATTGCCTTCGCCATAATAGCCGCAAGGGCAGGGGTTGGTGGCCGCTACCAGCATAAACGAGGCTGGGAATTCCACCTTCGAGCGCAGGCGGGAAATCACCACTTTGCGGTCTTCGATAGGGGCTCGCAGCGACTCAGTCACCCGTTTGGGCGCTTCGCAGAATTCATCCAGAAAAAGCACCCCGTTGTGTGCCAAAGACACCTCTCCGGGAAGCACGGCGTCGCTGCCGCCACCCAGCAACGCCGGAAGAGAGGATGTGTAATGCGGTTGCCGGAAAGGCCGACGGCGAATCAGCCCCTCGTGGGAGATGCCGGAAACGGAGTAAATCTTGCTCGTCTGCAAAGCCTCTCCCCGAGACATTTCGGGCAGGATGCCGGCCAGCGCTTTGGCCAAAGAGCTTTTTCCGGCTCCCGGAGGACCGACAAGAATGACATTGTGACAGCCGCTGGCCGCAATCTCTATGCCTCTTTTGGCTGCATCCTGTCCGATAATATCCGCAAAATCGGGATAGGGCGAGGGCAAGCCCTTCTTTCCGTGGTCGCCCGTCTGCTCTTCGTCTTCAGTCTTTTTTTTCGCTTTCAAGCGATGACGTACCAGCAAGTCGGAGACATCCTCCTGCCCGCTCGCAATGCGCAATACGTCAGTCAGGGTATCCACCGCATAGATATTTTCTTCCCCATAGTCGGATGCCTCCAACGCCGCGTCATAGGGCAGCACCGTCCCCTTTATGCCCAGGCTGGCAGCCATTTCCACGATGGGCAGGGCACCCTGGATGGTCCGAATGTGCCCGTCCAGCCCCAGTTCTCCCACGAAGAGCAGTTCATTCAACCGCGGCAGCAGGGCCTGTTCGGAGGCGGCGATGATTCCCAACGCGATAGGCAGGTCATACCCACTCCCCTTTTTGTGGAGGTCGGCCGGAGCCAGGTTGATCACGATTTTTTTGCCGGGAATGCGGAAGCCCAACGACTGCAGGGCCGTCACGGTCCGCAACAGACTTTCTTTGACGGCGACGTCGGCCAGACCGACCAGATGAATACCGATTCCGGGGGTGATATCGACCTCCACGGTCACCGGCACCGCTTCGATGCCGATGCATTTTGCGCTCAAAACATTTACTATCATACGTGTCTGTTTTTTTGCGCAAAGATGCGGTTTGCAAAAACAAAAAGTGCTCGGAAAAAGAAAATTTTTTCTTTACTTTTTTAAAATCCGGAAAAACTTTTTCGTGTTTTACGATTTGAAAGTCCAAAAAGACCTATCTTTGCACGGCTTAAGGATTTTCAAATGGATGCTCATCGAGTACACCCCCATTGGAGCAAGGACGCGGATTATTCGCAGGTCCCGTTCTTCATCCGGCGTATGAACACGCGGGAGCAAGTGTCTGTGCCGGAAGTTCCTTCGGCCCATCTGCCTTTCGTGGGCTTTTTATTCCTGACCGGGGGCGAGGTTCTGGCGGAAGTCGATGGAACCCAGTTCCTGTGCGGCATCGGCCACCTGTTGCTGATTCCCGAGGGCCGCTCGTTCTCCATTCGCTATTATTCCGATGCGGTCGGCTATACCGGGGGGTTCCGCGCCGATTTGCTTTCCCGTCCCGAAGTGGTCCTGCAGTGGTTGGAGCCCGTCCATCAGGCCTTCTGGTTCGACGAGGCGGTCTTTGTCGGGGAACTGTTCAATATGATGGTCCTTTCTTTCCAGCGGGGTGACCGTGAGTTTCTCGGAAAAGGTCTGGATCTCTTGCTCTCACGGGTCAAATCGCAGTCTCTCAACCAACCCTCTCAGGTGGTGTCGAAATTTCTTGAAAGCGTGTTCTCAACGGTCCGTCCGCCCCAAACACTGTCCATTTATGCCCAGGAGGCCTGTGTCAGTCCCGGCCATCTGAACCGGATGGTACGGAATGCGACCGGGAAAAGCGTAGGCGAGTGGATTGACATCGCCCGTCTGGGAATGGCCAAACGCCTGTTGCGGGATACGGAGCAGCCTGTTTCGGAGATTGCCACGGCGGTAGGATTGGACGATTCGTCCTATTTTTCGCGCTTTTTTAAGAAACACGCTGGCATATCGCCGCTTGCCTTTCGGAAAAAGATGCACGGATTGTCCTAATTTTTGCCCTCACCTTCCTATCAAATATGTAGATTCTGCCGTAAATTTGCACCCTGAAAAAATCAGGAGATGAATTTTAACGGAATCATTATCGGCGCGGCCGTCTTTGCCTGTATCGGCATCTTCCATCCGCTGGTCATTCGTTGGGAATACCGTTGGGGGCTCAAGTCGTGGTGGATTTTCCTTGTGCTGGGCATCCTCTGCGTCTGTCTTTCGCTGTTTATCGAGTCCTATATCGGTTCCACGATCACGGGCGCGGTGGCTTTCTCGAGTTTCTGGAGCATCCACGAAGTGTTCAAGCAGGAGCAGCGCGTGTTGAAGGGGTGGTTCCCGGAGAATCCGAAACGCCACGAATATTATCAGAAAAAGCGTGAGGAAAGCCGGTTGAAGGCAGCCGGCCATAGCGAAATTCAGCCCCAATAAGACATTGCAATCGATGAAAAAACTTACCTTTCTATTATTGACCCTGCTGATAAGCCTCTGGGCCGGGGCTCAGGAGAGCCCAAAGAGTCAGGAGGCTCAGGAGAAGAAGGTCTTCCGCGGGTTTGACGGGGGAATGATGATCCATACCGGTTATCTGCGTGGAACCATCCAGCCGCTGGGCTACGAGGCTTCCGGCGCGCCCTTCGGCATCGGGGGTGTGGCACGCGTACATTTGTGGGATCATTTCCGCGTCGGCGGGGAGGGGTATCTTTCCGTCCTGCCCCAGAAAGGGAACGGCAGTTATTATCAAGCCGGTTGGGGCGGACTGGTGGTGGACGGCTACTGGACGCTCGGCTGGTGGATGCCTTATGTCGGCCTGACCCTCGGAGGAGGCGCCGCCACCACATTGCTGATGAATGAAACTCCTGTGGAGCCCGGCGCACCCGTCAACAATACGATTTTCCACCGACAGGGCTTTATGGTCATCGACCCTTTTATCGGCTGTGATTTCATTGTATCACCCGCCTTTCACGTGACGCTGAAGGTCGATTGCCTGCATACCCTCGTCAAAGGACGACAAAGTTTGCCGATGGGGCCTCGCGTCTATTTGGGCTTTTTGTTCTACCGCTGGTAGGATTTTCAAAAATAATCCGTATCTTGCGTCAAAACACTTAAAGAAAATCCATTATGGCTAAAATTTACGATTTCAAGACCCTCTCCAACAAGGGCAAAGAAGTGGACTTCGCACAGTTTGAAGGCAAAGTCCTGATGGTTGTCAACACCGCCTCCAAATGCGGCTTCACTCCGCAGTATGACGGCCTGGAGGCCCTCTATCAGAAGTACAAAGAGCAGGGACTGGTCATCGTCGGCTTCCCTTGCGACCAGTTCGCCGGTCAGGAACCGGGTTCCGACGGGGAGATTGCTGAGTTCTGCCGCCTCAATCACGGGGTCACCTTCCCGTTGATGGCCAAATGCGAGGTCAACGGTCCGAACGCCGAACCTGTTTTTGAATATCTGAAAGAGCAGGCTCCGACCGAAGAATACAAGGGCCTCAAGGCCAAGGCCGCTTCCACCCTTTTCAAGGCCATCAGCAAGAGTGTCGGGAAGAAGAGCGATATTCAGTGGAACTTTACCAAGTTCCTCGTCAACCGCGACGGCTCCGTCATCAAACGCTTCCCTCCCACAACCACTCCCGAAGACATCGAGAAAGACATTCAAGCGATGCTGTAGTAAAAACGGAGATGCCGCAAGACATCTCCGTTTTTCAAAATAGGTTGTTTCCTGAATAATCTGTTAGAAGGAAATCAGCAGGGCGACGAGGTGGGAACCACCGCTCCAGTAATTATACCAGAATGTTGAGTTATTGCCAAAGAATTCCCAGCCATCGCTCGTCCCGTAGGTGCGATACGCGTTGATATCCTCGCATCCCGCAGCCAATCGTCTCGCATTGACGGTATTGAAACCGGCTTGATCCGCCATTCCGCAGTTCACATAGTCTGCCTTTGTTCCACCAAACCAATAGCAAGTCGTCGTAGAAGTGCTGCTGGTGGTATGAAGTTTGGCCGAGCCGAATGTATGATTGTTGTTGGCCGTGACGATATCATCCTTAGAGGATGCGTTGAAATTAGCGCACCAGTCGTACTGCATCACCAGGCCACCGTTCCCGTTCTTATAGGCAACCATGCCGATGACGGTCTTGCCCTCTGGAATGTCCTCGGTCTTCTTGTAGGCGAAACCGTCGCTGGCCACAGGATAGCCTACGGCGGCATCTTTCAAAAGAACACCGCTGGGCACCGCTGTCAGGGATACAGTAATAGTCTGATTGGTAGCTGCGGAATAGTTGGTTCCGGCTGCTGCAGAGACGGTGATGGTTACCGACCCGCCGTTGCCGCTCTTTCGGGTAATGGTGAGCGTCTTGTTGTTACGCGAAACGGTCGCCATGCCCGTGTTGTTGGACGAGGCGGAAAGCGTTCCGTCGCCATCGTAGGTGATGGTCGCCGTCTTGGTGGAGTTCACCGCATCCGTTGTAGCGAAACTCACGCTGCTCGGGCTCACGCTGAAGGAAGGTGCCTTCTTGGCGATGGAAACATTGCCCAAAGAGGTGGCGGATACGTTGTTGTGGTTGGAGTCTCCGACAATCTGCCAGGAGACCGCGTAACTGCCGGCGTTGGTGGCGGAAGGAGCCGTCGTCGTCCACGAACCGCTACTCACCTTGTACTGGAATGTACCGCCGTTGACCGTACCCGCATTCACCAGCGTCTGGGCCGAGCCATTGTGGGTAAGGCCGCTCTTGGCAGTGGGAGCCGTGTAGGTGGGAGCCGCCTTGGCAATGTTGATGGTTCCGAGGCTGGACTCGGGCACATCGACATATTGGGCATTGCCCTTGATGCGCCAGGAAACGGTGTAATTGCCGGCATTGGTGCCCGTAGGCAGCGATGACGACCACGAGCCGCTACCCACCTTGTATTCCATCGTCGTACCCTCGGACGTGGAACCTGCGGTGACCAGATTTTGGGCAGAGCTCGAATAGACCAGACCGCTCTTGGCGACCGGGGCCGTGTAGGCGGGAACGGCTTTAAGGGAAATGGAAACATAAGCGCTGGCATCCAGCGGCTCAGCCGCTTTCTTATGGACAAAGACTTTGCCCAGGCCCAGGCCGGTAATGTCGCCGCTGGCAGGAACATCCGTCCAGGTCGCGCCACCGTCGGTGGAATAGGCCAGGTCGGCGGGACTATCGATATGGATGCTTCCGTCGTGGGCGTCGATGCCCGAAATGGGGGTAATCGTCGTACCCGTTTTCCCTTCGCCTACGGCAGGAGCCTGCTGGGCAAGGACGGAACCCTCGCCGGAAGGCTCATACACCGTCCAACTTTCGGGCAGATTGCCGCCGCTGCACCACTGGGACGGCTTGGGCGTGATGAACTGGCCGGAAGAGGATACGCCGTCGAGCCAGCCGTCAGTCGCGCCGGAGGCGCTGATGTCAGTGGCTTTCACGTCGATGGCTTTCAAGCCGCTGCAACCCTCAAAGAGACCCTTGTAGCAACCCGGGGTAAGGTTCGGGGCAGAAAGCACAATCGGATTGGAGGCATCATTCTTCAGATGGCTTTCGCCCGAGAAGAAATAAGAGAAGGCGTCGGGCTCGGTGAGCGTCGCCGTTTCGAAATTAGCGGCATCCACCAGGCTCATCAGATTGCCGGATACCAGGCAGTCCTTGTCCATCGAGATAGAACTGGAACCTTCGGGCGTTCCGTTGCCATAAGCGGCATTGTCACCATAGAACCAGACTTTTGCCCCGGCATTCAGGCTGATGTCGCCTGTCTTGCCGGCTTCGATGACACCCGCCACCCCGTTGCTCGTCATATAATAGACGGGGCCGGTGGCTCTATTGATGAAGGAGACCGTCGTACTGTTGGCGCTCGCTTGGGCGACAAGGGTTCCGGTCTTGGGCTCTACGAAGAGATCGAACAGGGCTTCCTGCTTGCCGCAAGTACACTTGATGGTTGCCTTACCCTGGAAGACCGCGGAGATGAAACCATTCTGGTCCACCTGCGCAATCGTCGGATCGAGGGACTCCCAGACGCAATCCGTACCGGTCGCATCTTCAGGGGCAAAGATAGGCGTAAGTTGCTGCGAACCACCGAAAGGAATGATGCCGCTGGCTCCCTCTTTGAAGCTCAGTCCGGTCACGGGGATGACCGCCTCGCCTTCGGGAAGGGTCGTTCCCGCCACCCAGGGCGTCACGCTGACTTCATCCAGTTCAATCTTCTCCTGGCCGACGATGAGACCGAGCGTCGTGATACAGCCGCTCTGCAGGGCGATAGGCTCTGCGGCCTCAAAGATATAAGCCAGGCCATCGATGGTGACGGTCACGATGCTGACCGTGTTCTGAGGGACCTGCAAGCCGCTGTAACTGAGGGCATAGCCGGTCGGAACAGGGGCTCCGGCAGAAAGCGCCACCTGGGCATTCTCTCCTGTAGGAGTCACCGCCTTGGTCAGATAATTCACCGTATAGTGATTGCGCGCCGTCGTGGCGACCGAAGTGACCACTGGCGTCGCATCCCACTGGGAACGGAATTTCAGGTTGATGTCCAGTCGGGAAAGGACGTGGCTGAAGGAAAGAGATACCGGAGCGGGCTTTTCCGTCGCCACAATCCCGGAAAGTTCGGTGGCAACCATCAGGTCGGCTCCCAGCGTGTAGGCGTCCGCCGTGAAATTTTCGATGACCTTGTCAGGATACACACCTAAAAAGTAGTGCGCATCCCGGGGATTTTTCCACAGCATCTGCACCGCCGGCGTCCAACGGCCTTCGGTGCCCAGCGTATTGACCACACCGTTGACCACGCGCTCGGCGGGAACCTGTGCGGCACCATCCGTCCAGGCCCAGACGGCAATCTTGTCGCCCGTCGTAAACTGGCAGGAGGCTCCGTTATAACTGACTTTGCTCAGATCGCCGACACCGGCCTCAATCCGAATTTCCTCGGAAGAGAGAGCCGTTTCCACGGCGATGTCTTCTTTATTACAGGCCGAAAGGGCGAAAAGCGTCGCAACGGCCGAAAGGGCTATGATTTTATTCATTTTCATACTCGATTCCTCCTATCAGTGCTTGTAGGCTACGTCAATAACGATGGTCGTTTCCTTCCCTTGCTGCAAGGCAATGGCTTCCGTGTTGCTCCACTCAAAATCATCGTTTCCTACGGAGAAATAGACTTTCAATTCGCCTGCCGCAAAGGTCTCGGGGACCAGGACGGATTCGACGTTCAGACTCGCCTTCTTGTCGCTGTCGCTACCGGGAACATAATTTCCCATAAAAGGACTCATCGTGCTTGTGCGCACCGATGTCAGGACGGAGACTTCGCCGGTCAGGGGCGTGAAATGGAAAGCAGGATGGATGCCCTTCACGACAATGTCCTTGACGGGATTGTCGCTCAGACCGATGCCGGCATCGTAGTAGCCGTCAGCCAACTTGAAGACGAAGTTCAACTTGGCAAGGGCATGGGAGAGGACGACGGGAACGAGTCCCCCCTGCGCGTCCGAGAAGGAAAGTGTCGTCGCTTTCATGCTCAGCAGGTCTGCTGCGTTGAGGTTTTTCTGCGTACTTTGGTCGGTCCAGAGGCTCAAGTCGGCTCCCGCCGTGTACATGGCGTCGCTGACGGACACATTGAAATAGTCGGGACCGAGCGCGCCATACCAAGCGGCCGAATAAGTGATGGACGAGGATTCATCCTTCCACAAGAGACGTTTCGACGCCGACCACGTTCCACCGTCATTCTTGACGATGGGCTCAAAGTAACTGAACACGTTGTTGGGCCCCGTCACCTTGAGGAAAAACACCTCCAGGTCCGAGGTCGTCATACTGGAGCGGGTGCCGTCTACGCTGACGGAGAACGTCATCGGGGTCGCGCTCTGCTCCGGCCCGCAGACCGCTTCCTTCGCGCAGGAAGCCAGCGTCAAGGCCGAAATAGCTGCCAATAAAATTGTCTTGTAATTTTTCATTCTATTCATATTTTAATCGGCCCTAGAATTTAATGATGGGGTATGCGTACACGAGCCAAAGACCGTATGTCGTATCCGTGAATGTATAAAATCCGCTGTATGCAGCTACTGCGGTGAATATGGTATTGGGCTCGGCAACAGGATAGTAACCCTGGTCATCCACGGAAGCATAACCATACGTACTCAAAACAGTAAAGAAGGACCCCATGCTGCTATCCGAAATCCCACAATTGCCGTAGTCTGACTTAGAGCCTATGACCCAATTCAAGGCTTGTGTATCGTTGAGATTCTGTACGTAAAAATTCCCGGCAGCCTTGGCCCATGAACTGTGATCTTCCTTGGAGGATGCGTCGAATATCTGACGAGGGCCGATGACATATCCGTTCTTCCCGTTTTTATAAATCACGAAGCCTACATCAGAAGTTCCCGAAGGCATTTCTGCTTTTGAGGAATATGCCTTGCCGTTGCTGCCTACATAATCTCCATAAGAAGAATCCTGAAGAGGCTTTCCTGTGTCTCCCAGCGCGAGGCTGACATTGATGGTCTTGCTGGAAGGAGCCGCATAATTAGTACCCGCCGTAGCGGAAACCGTGATGGTGCAGGAACCCTCATCAGTGCTCTTACGGGTAATGGTGAGTGTCTTGTCGCTACGCGAGACGGTTGCCAGAGACGTATTGTTGGAAGATGCGCTGAGGGTGCCGTCGCCGTCGTAGGTGATGGTCACCGTCTTGGTAGCGTCCACTGCGTCCGTTGAGGCAAAACTCACGCTGCTGGCGCTTACGCTGAAGTTCGGCGTCTTCTTGGCGATGCTGGCCGATACACTGCGGGCGGCGACATCATTATAGTTGGTTCCGCCGACCACCTTATAATATACGGTATAACTTCCGGCGTTCTTTCCGGTGGGGACGGAAGTGTTCCAGGAAGAGTTGTTGAGACTATACTGGAGCGTACCGCCTGTCGTGGAGGCGGCATTGACCAGCGCCTGGTTGTTGCCGTTGTAAGTCAGGCCGCTCTTGGGCGTGGGGGCCGTGACGACCGGGTTAATCTTCGCAATGGATGCCGGCAGGGTAAGAATCACCTTGCCGGATTCCTGGATGCGGGTATAAACCGTGTAACTTCCGGCATTGGTCGCCGTGGAAACGGAAGTGGACCAGGTGGCGCCGTCCGTGCTGTATTCGAGCGTCACTTCGCTGTCATAAGACGTACCCGCCGTGACAAGCGCCTGCGCATTCTTGTTGTAAGCAAGGCCGGTCTTGGGCATCGGGGCTTTGAAGATTTTGACAGGATCTGCACCGGCCTGCGTCTCATAGACGGTGACGCCGGCGGCAACCGGCCAAATCGTCGGTTGGGCGGTCACGATGGAGAGGTTTTCTGACACGCCGTCCAGCCAGCCATCGGTGCTGCCGGCAGCGCTCGTATCCGTTCCAAGAACCGTCAGCTTGCTCAGGCCGGTACAGCCGGCAAACATATTCTTGTAGCAGCCCTTGGTAAGGGTGGTAGCCGGAAGCAGAAGGCTCTCGTCCGCTTTGTTCTTCAAGTGGACCTGACCGCTGAACAGATAGGAGAAACTGTTGGGGGCGGAGAGGGTCGTGGCAGTGGAGTAGTCCGGCGTGAGGAGACTCATCACGTTGCCATAGACCTGGCAGTCCTTGTTGACGGCAATGTGGCTGGATCCAGTCGAGGTGCCATCTCCGTAGGGTTCGTTGCCGCCTTCGCCCATAAACCAGACGCGCTGGCCTTCGTCAAGGGAAACGGAAGACATATTCTCGGTGGAGATTACGCCGCTGCGCCCGTCGTTGGTAATCCAACTGACGGGAGCGTTGGAGCGGTTGGTAAAGGTGACGGAGGTTCCGTCCACAAGGGCGCGCATCGTCAGCGGGCGGGTCTGTTCAATGATTTGCTCGGGAGCATCGGGAGATACGCTGCTGCCGCCATCCGTCCAGTCCTCGACGGTATTGTCATTCAAGGTTATCAAGTCCTTGCCCACCAGCAGGCTCAACGTGGTGACCTTGCCGGCCTCGAACTTGATGTCTTCCGTGTGGGTGTAGGTATAGTCCTTTCCGTCTATGGTGAGGACGACATCCCGGATACCTCCTTGGGGCATCACGAGAGAGGTAAATTGGGCGGAAGTGACCTTATTGAGGGCCTGTGTGCTCTTCTCTCCCGGGGTAATGACACCGGTCAGATAGTTGATTTTGCCGCTCTGGGCTGCTTGAATGGTGACGGCGGAGGGGCAGGGGGAGGTTCCCCACTGGTTGCGGTAACGCAGGTTGAGGTTGAACTTGGCCATCATATGGTCAAAGACCAGGTCCACGGTAATGCCGTCGTTCTGGGCGGAAAGACCTTCCAGACGGCGGGCGACCAGGAGGTCGGACTGCTCGTAGGCTTCTGCGGCGGGATTGAGTGCCACGTCGTCATTTACCAGGGAGGTGACGGTATGTTTGGGATAAATACCTACGAAATAGTGGTTGTCGCGGACATTGCGCCAGCGCATCTGGGTGTTGGGCTTCCAGGCTTGACCGTCATAGGTATTCACCATCCCGTTCACCACCATCTTCACTGTGGCGGCAGTCGGATCTGCGGCGCCGGTCCAGGCATAGAGGGTGAGTTTGTCGCCGGCTTCGAAAGTCGTTACGCCGCTCTCGTTGGTGGTAGCCTTCGTCGCCATCTCACTGACGACGGCGTTCAGGCGGATGTCACCGGCATCGGTCACACTGACATCGTTGCCCGCTTCTTTGTTGCAGGAAAGGCTCAGGGGCGCCAGGGCAGCCAGGAGGAAAAAGGTTTGTATTCTTTTCATACGCATTCAGTCTTAGGGGTTAGTCTTCCTCCGGAATTACGGCCTCGCCATCGGGCAGGGAAACGCCGGTGGCCCAGTCCGTAATCGTGATGCCGTTATCGGCCAGGACAATCTGGTCACGGCCGAGAATCAGGTTGAGGGTCGTAATCTTGCCGCTCTCTAGGGTGATGTCCGCAGGAGCATTATAAACAAAGGTTCCGTTGCCGCCCAGCCATTCATCGTTGCCGGAGAGGACGATGGTCACAGTGCGGAAACCCGTCTGGGGAACCATCAGGGTAGTCCAGTTCGCATTGGCCAGTTTGTTCATCGCGATGGCGGAGGCATCCCCGGTCGCCGTGACGGCCTTGGAGAGATAATTGACGGTCGCTGTCGTCTTGCCGGTGGCGGAGACGGACGCGACGAGGGCTTCGGTGTCGGGGGCTTCCGGATTTTCTTTGGGCAGGGCAGTCCATTGGTCGCGGAAAGTAAGGTTGACATTGAGTTTGGCCATGGCGTGATCAAAGACCAGTTCTACCCGGTGGTCATCGGCGACCAGACCGTCCAAACGGGTGGCTATGAGCAGGTCGCTCTGCTGGAATTTGTCAGCCGAGGGGTCCAGGGTGTAGGCGTCGGCCGTGAAAGAAGCAATGTTCCTCACAGGAGAGACGGCGATGAAATAATGAGGCGTAACCATATCGGCCCATTTGATCTGCGTGGCCGGCACCCATTCGCCGGAAGTGAGTGTGTGATTGACACGATCCACCACCCGTTGTTCGGGAACGGCCGTATTGCTGCCCGTCCAGGCGGTCAGGGTG
Source organism: uncultured Bacteroidia bacterium (assembly GCA_902784785.1). GTDB lineage: Bacteria > Bacteroidota > Bacteroidia > Bacteroidales > UBA932 > Cryptobacteroides. The sequence continues at coordinate 26,040 of CACZWF010000012.1, read as the reverse complement.
AGATTGTCGCCCGTCTCAAATGCGGAAGAGTTGCCGCTGTAAGCAACTTTGGTCATCGTTCCGATGGTCGCATCCACCGAAATGATGCCGGAGGGGACCCGCTTCTCTCCGTCTTTGTTACAGGCTGCAAGCGCAAGGGCAAGCGCCGCTACAGTGAAAAGTCGAACTATTTTCATTGTATTATACCTTTAATTTTAATTCGCTTGAGGATTCAACACTTCCCCGTCAAAGGACCAGGCGTCGGTCCAGTCGTTGATGGCGGTGGAGGTGATATACATATACGGCGTGAGTTTCGTGTAGTCGAGTGTAAGGACATATTTCTTGCCGTTTTCCATCACGGGCGCCTCGCCGACATAATCCAAGTCAATGCCGGCGTGGGTCTTGATGTGGAACATCAGGATGGTCTTGTCCAGGCTCTTGGCGGTAGGATAGACCTTGAATTCATTGATGCCCGTCGTGGCATTTTCCGCCGTGAGCCGGCCCAGGATGACATCTTCGCTGATAGTCGTGCTGGGAAGTCCATAGTGGCCTTCGGCGCGAAGTTCCGTGAGGGTGACGAACTCGCACGCATTGCGGATGCTCACATCAATAAGGGTACCCTCGGGAACATTGTTGACTTTTAGGGTAAACAACGCCATCAGACGGTCGAGGTCGAGGTGGACAGTGGTCATCTTGTTCGCTTCTACCTTCACGTGAGCAATACCGTTCCAGGCCTGGTTGGGGTTGGAGGACGGGTTCTTGAGCCGTGCGACGGTCGTCGGGAGGGTGAGGTTCGGAGCCTTTCCGCCCGTCTCCGACAGAACGAAGCCGTTGGCGTCGTTCATGTTAGCGGCGACCAGCACGTCATATTCTCCTACGGGAAGGGGAATCATCCATTCGCACGCTTCCTTCGGCGAATTGAACTCCTTGACCTCTTTCACGCCGTTGGCACCGGTCACGGTGTACTTCAAGTGCGTGATTTCACTTTTTTGATCGGCAATGTCTTCCCAGGCGAGGTCGTTGCCCAAGTATCCGAGGCCTTCCGGGGCGGGATATTTGCCCCCGTCTTCATCCTGGGGCATATCCACTTCGAAGTGAATCTTGTGGGTGCAGGCGCCCGCCATGAGCAGGGCTGCCAGCATCATTATTGATCTGATCTTTTTCATACGCGCTTATTTTTCGATGGGAGCGATTTCGACGCGGCGGCCGTCCCTGCTCTTCTTCACCGTGCGGTCCATGCCGTGGTTGGTGACATTCACAATGCGGCTCTCTTCCACGCCCAGTTCCACCAGATAATCCTTGACTTTCTTCAAGCGTTTGTCGGTGAGAATCTGGTTGTATGACGGCGTGCCATAGGGGGATGCGAATCCGTCCAGCGAGAGGGTGGTGTTGGGATATTCCGCCATGATGCGGGCCACCTCTTTCAGCTTCTCGGTCTCGGGTCCCAGCTTGTAGCTGCTGTCGCCGAAGTAGACGGTCGGGAAGGTGCCGTGATAATACTTGGCGGCCTCTTCCGCGGCCAGTCTGGCAGCCTCCTCCGCAGCTTCGCGTTCGGCTTTCTCCTTGGCGGCCAGCTCGGCGGCCTCGCGCTCGGCCTTCTCCTTGGCGGCCTTCTCGGCAGCCAGGCGTGCCTGTTCGCGTTCCTGGGCCTCCCGCTCGGCAGCCAGTCTGGCGGCTTCCTGGGCGGCGGCCATCTCGGCCTCAGCCTGTTTCTTCTTCTTGTTGCCGCCGAAGCTGATGGTCAGCTTGAGTCCGGCGTCCCAGATCAGGTTGGTCTTGTGCGCCTTGGTGGGTATGCAGTCGAAGCGCTTCCCGGTCAGGGCGGTGACGCCGCCGTAGAGAGCCAGTTTCCAGTTCTCGTTGAACGCGCAGGCGACCGCCACCTGTCCGCCCAGGCCCAGATGCCAGTTGGCAGGCCGGACCGATTCGGTGTAAACACCCGTATAGGAAAGGTTTCCTTTCCAGGTAGTCTGGGTGTTCAATACGGAGATTTGGGGTGATACGTCCAAAGACCAGTGACGGTTGTCCGGGATGAAGGAGAGGAGGTCGAAGTTGGCCTGGAGCGCCAGCTTGAACCAGCGTGAGAAGGTCTGGAGGTCGTCATAATACCAGCCGTCCTGGTCGATGACCTGAGTGGCTCTCCATTCCCCGGTTGTAGACAGCCAATAAGGGCAGCATTGCAGGTTGTATTGACTTTGCTGACCGTATTGGAAACCGAGTTCCAACGAGGCGAGGCGGTTGAACTTGTAACCGCCGAATATGCCGCCTTGCAGACCCCAGCTGCGGACACCGTTTTCGGTGATGCTGCAGAAGGTTCCTTGTCCGAAGGATGTTCCGCCTCCGATTCCGATGTAACCGGGGTTCTCCACTGGTGCCATCGCGCCGGTCTTTTCCTCGGCTTGGAGCGGGGCGGTCATCGCGGCGAACAGTGCCAGCGACAGAAGCGCTTTGAGTTGTTTTGCCATAATTGAAAAGTATTAAACCGAACAAAATTACGAGATAAGATGCGCCCGAACAAGGTGTGGGGCGTTTTTTTTACGCAAAGTAGAGAAAAGGAGGTGCGTTTTTACGCAGAGTGGAATTTCTTGCCCCATTCGCTGGGGGTAGTGCCGGTGATTTGCGTAAACGTACGGGTGAAAACCGTCGGAGAAGAGAATCCGCAGCGGACGGAAAGTTCACCGATTTTCATCTCGGGGTGTTCGGTCTTCAAGCGCTGGTACTCTTCGATGCGGTATCGGTTGACGAATTGGTAAAAACTACAACCGTATTCGTTATGGATGAACTGGGAAAGATAAGTCCTGTTCAGGGGAAGGACTTTGCGTAAGTCGAGCAACTTGAAGTCGGGGTTGAGGAAAGGCTTCTCATTCTCCATCCATTCTTCCAATGTCTGGCGGTAGGCGGAATGGGCGGTCTCGGCATTCGTCTCCGCCAACACTTCTTCCTCCTCCGCGTTTTCCGTTTGGCGAAGGACCTCCCACGGGTCTCGGCGGAAGAGGATCTGTTCCGTCCCGTACCCCAGCATCATCACCATCAGCCACAGTTGCGTGAATCCGCGGTTGTGGTCGTGCGATAAACAGATATAAAGGTACACAAAGCCGACCAGCGTCAGCATCACCAGATAGCGTAGAATCCAATCCACATCGATGTCGTCCAGCGTGGAGAAGTTTTCCTCACACCATATTCTATACGCGCGTATATGGGAAAGAAGAAGGACGACGAGGGCGACAGGATAGAGCGTGATAATCGGTTGCAGGTTGAATGGAATGAAGTAGTCCAGCGCTACCAGTAAAATCATGGGAAGGACTTGCCAAGCGGCGATTTTGAGGTTCATCCAGCCCGGACGGAGCGCTTCGGTCGGGTAGAGAATCAGAAACCAGCCCAACAGATTCCCGATCAAAAGTTCGTAAGTCGTCAGTTGGTAGGCGCTCATATTCATTGCGGGCATCGGAGAAATCACCAGGGACAAGATATAAGTGAAGTCTCCCAAACCCCAGATCAGCAGCGTCCAGCCCCAAATTTTCCGGACGCGCAGCCCATCCGAATGCCGGAAGACAATCACAGCGCCGATGATGGCCACCGTCATTGTGCTGACGATCATAATGGGTGTAATGACTTTTTCGAAAAAATCCTCGGGGATGTAGCGGGACAGCCATAAGCTCAGCGCCACGCAGCTTGTGAGGATGACCGCGAAACGGATGGCGGACTTATATTGGAAAATTTGACTCATCAGATGCAGCAATACTCAATCCGATGTGCGAAGTTAGCAAAACTTATTCGAAATTCATAATAAGAATGCCGATGTCGGGTGCCTTATCGGATGAAATGCATCGGCTCCCAAGGCTCTTCGCCGCGTCCGGGAGCGGGCTTGCCCTCCGTGGCTTTCAGCATCCAAGCCATGTTGTTGGCCAGCGTTCTCATTGTTTGCATACCCTCTTTATCCAATGCGGCCTGACCGGCTTCACGCCCGTAAACGATGTTCCAGTATTGGGACGTCACCACCGGCATATTCATCATTTGGAAAGGCATGTTCAGCGCCTCGAAAGTCGCTGTGGCGCCTCCCCTGCGACAGACGGCGATGGCTGCGGCCGGCTTCCCGGCAATCGCGCCCCCGTTGGAATAGAATGCGCGCTGGATGACGGACAACACGGCTCCGTTCGGCTGACCCCAGTAAACGGGCGAGCCTACAATCAGCGCGTCGCACTCCGCGAACTTGGCGCTGATGCTGTTGCAGACATCGTCGTTAAAGACGCACGCCCCGGGTTTCTCCTTGCATTTGTTACAGGCGATGCAGCCCCGGACGGCCTTGTTGCCGACCCATACGGTCTCGCTCTCGATTCCGTTCTTCTCCAACTGCTTGGCCACCTCGGCCAAAGCGATGGACGTGTTGCCCTTGGGACGGGGGCTTCCGTTGATCAGTAATACCTTCATATCTTTCTTGCTATCCTTGTTGTCCGCTGCATTCGCGCTGTTCGCCTGTTCGGTCTTGGCTTGCTCGCTTCCGGCTTGCTCGCCTTTTGCTTGCGAGTTGCCGGCTTTCGCTCCGCTGGCCGACAGCAGAACGCCGCCCGCCGCCAACGCCGACTTCTCAATAAACTCCCTGCGATTCATATCCGTTAAGTATTGATTTCTGCAAAGATAGGAAATTATTTTAGTCTCGGTGCCCGGGAAAATCTTTGGCTTGTTTGATTTCTGCCATCAACTTAGATTCCCGCTCCTTCCTGGCGCGACATTCTTGGCGATAGGCTTCACGGGCGATTTGTCTTTCTTCCTGTGCTTTGCGGAAATGTTCTCCGCTAAAGATAATTTCACCTTGCACTCGGGAAATAGTTTCTTCTATGACGGCATTCTTTAACTGGCACTCCCAGACGATGATGACGGCCCATCCTTTTGCTTCCAGCTGACGCCATACCTTCTGGTCGCGCTGCTGATTTCGTGCAACCTTCTCAGTCCAAAAGTCGGTATTCGTCTTAGGGACCGTATATGCTTTGCATCCCTTATGCCCGTGCCAAAAACATCCGTGAACAAAGATGACTGTCCTATATTTGGGGAGAACGATATCGGGGGATCCGGGAAGTTTCTTGTCATTCATCCGGTATCGAAATCCCAAGTGCCAGAGTGCGTGACGCAACTTCAGTTCCGGGCCAGTATTTATGGCTCGATTGCTCGACATACATCTGGAAATCTGTTCGGAAGTCATTTCAAGTTATTTGCTTTGCAAATTTACGTAGATTTAAACAAAATAATTATCTTTGGCAGTTAGAAATTTGATTTATGGACAGTAACTACGACAGGACCGATAAATACTCAATTTTAGAGTATAGCAAACAACTCCTTGGCAAGACCTTGGAGCAGGCCATTGCGCCGGATGTCATTGAAGCCCGTAGAGGGAAAGGGCGCCTTGGACAGTTGGTCGAGGAGTATTTCTTCGGGTATGATGTTAATTCCAATCCCGATGCAGATTTCTCAGATGCCGGATTGGAACTCAAGGTTACCCCTCTCAAGGAGTTGAAGAATAAAGCGTTGGCCATAAAAGAGCGCTTGGTATGCACGATGATTGACTATGATGTGGATCAGAATAAGTCATTCGAACAGTCTCATGTTTATCTGAAGTGCGCTTATATGCTGATTCTTTTTTATCTCCATAAGGCAGATGTTCCGGTTCAGCAACTATTGTTTATCTATTCAGTCTTGTGGCAGATTCCTGAAAAGGACCTGCTAATTATGAAGCAGGACTATGAGAGAATTATAGGAAAAATCCGCGCAGGAAAGGCTCACGAATTGTCTGAAGGTGATACAACGTACCTGGGTGCCTGTAGGAAAGGTCAAAAGGGCGATTCCGACGTCTTCTATCGTCTTGCGGACGGAAGTCGTTCCCAGATGCCTGCGCCCAGAAGGGCCTTTTCTCTTAAGCCTCAATATATGAGGACGGTTCTTGCCTTTGCTGAGAAGACGGGAGGTCAGGGGTCCTTTAATACGCCATCTCTCGATTTTGGTTATGGGTCCCACTTAGTTGAAGTAAGTGAGTTGCGCAGGAAAAGTTTCGAAGACATCCTTTTGGATCGATTTAAGCCCTATTATGGATACACTTATGATGAACTTGTAGTGGAGTTCAATGCGCCAGAAACCGGTGCCAAAAGTAAGTATTTCCTCCTCGCAAACGAAATTCTCACGGAACGTGAAACCCGTGGTGAGGACGTTACCAAGACTGACGAGTTTGTCAAGTCTGGTATCGTCCTGAAGACCATCCGTATCAACAAGAAAGGTCGTCCGGCAGAAGCTATGTCCTTTGAGAACATCAATTATTTTGACGTCATGCAAGAAGACGATTGGTATGAATCCCGGCTTTATGACATCTTTACCGGCCGGTTCCTATTTGTTGTTTTCCAAGAAGGAGAAGATGGCCAGGTTCGCTTGCTGAAAGCCTTCTTCTGGACCATGCCGGCAAAAGACTTGGACGAGGCGTCTGAATATTGGCAGAACATAAAGAACGCAGTAAAAGAGAATCGCATAGCTCCAGAATCATTCTACAAGGAGAGCGAACATAAGAAATTCCACGTACGCCCTAAGGCAAAGAATGCTGCCGATGTGACGGCGAATCCGCATGGTGGTACCGTCAAGAAATACTGTTACTGGTTCAATCACGACTATATAAAGGCGATTGTGGAGGGCCAAAAATAATAAATGCGGGGCCTGTGCCTCGCATTTATTTTATCCTTTCAGTCTGGTTTCTAATTCCTTTCCCACTCGGGTAATGATTCCGCAGACCAAGGCGTTACCCATCAAAAATGCCCTTCTTCCGTCATCCACGCCGTCGAGTTTGGTGTGGTTGGCCGGGAACATGTTCAGTCGTTCCAACTCCACAGGAACTAAACGACGCAGGCGACCGGTTTGATCCTGAATGACGTGCCGGCAACGGTCCGGACTCTTACCACCTTCGGACGTGATGATAGTTCTGGACGGTTTGTCAATTGAATCCGGGAACTCCATCCCTCCTTCAGAATACATATACTGGATGCCATTCTTCTTGGTACGGGGCTCTCGCTTTGCGCCCTTGTAGTATTTCCATCGTTCGATTTGTTCCTCCGGAACGTAGAATTCGGCAGGAACCTCTTCCGGTGAAACCATGATGTCACGAATCCTCCTCGGTTTTTCCTCGCAAACAGGGATGGTGGACACAGAATAGGCAATACCATTCGCCATCAAACCGCTATTCTCGAAAGGATGTAGTTTGTTGCTTTCGTTAAAATTATTGGTGATATCGTAAAGTCTGTTTTTCTTGCTGCTGGAAAGTTTAATTGAACGCAACGTCGGTTGCTTCTCAGCGATTAGCACAGGGAATGCTTTTGCAAAAATGCCGGAATGGAATATCCAATCCTCGGGAGTCGTGAATGTTTTCCCGATAACGCCATCATTTTTATATCCCACAATATAGGTGCGGCGGCGTTTCTGGGGCATGGCATATTCTGCGGCGTTGATGACGCGCCATTCCACAATATACCCCAATTCATTCAAGCACTCCAGAATGATTGCAAAATCACGTCCACGTTGGCTTGCCGGAGAAAGTAACAGGCGGTCAACATTCTCCAAAAAGACAATTTCGGGTCGATTGGCTTCTTTCTCTTTGAGGATGCGATAGATAGACCACCAAAGAACACCCTTTTTCCCCTCAATGCCTTTAGAATTGCTTAGCGTTGTGGCCACGGAGTAATCCTGACATGGAAAACCACCAACAAGCATATCGTGATTGGGAATATCATTGGTCTTAACCTGGTTGATGTCGACATTGACCACACTTCCCATCCCGAAATTCTTTTCATAAACCATTGCTGCATGCTGGACTTTGGTGGAAGGTTCCCACTGATTGGCCCAGATGGTCTTGAAAAAATCCGCATCGGCCTTTTCCAGCCCAACCCGGAACCCTCCGACTCCAGCGAATAATTCTATGACTCTGATTTCGTTCATGTGTATGTTTTCGGACACCAAAGGTACTTAGTTTTTTCTTGGGATCCAAATTTTTGTGCAAAAAACGCGTTTTTCCCTATTTTTTGTAAATTTGAACCGGAAACCGCGAGGTCTTTTTCCATAACAATCATTATGAAGCGAATAGAAGTAGTTGCAGCGATTATCCGGAAAGGGGACAAGATTTTTGCCACCCAGCGGGGATATGGAGATTTCAAGGATTGGTGGGAGTTCCCGGGCGGAAAGATGGAGGCGGGAGAAACGCCGGAACAGGCACTTGCCCGCGAGATTCACGAAGAACTGGATGCGGAAATCAGCATTGACAAATTCCTCTATACGGTCGAATGGGATTATCCCCAGTTTCATCTGACGATGCATTGTTATATGGCCTCTTTGCTGTCGGACGCCCTCCATCTCAACGAGCACGAAGCCGCTCGCTGGCTGAGCAAGGAGGAAATTCATTCCGTCAACTGGCTCCCTGCCGATGAGATATTGCTGCCCATGATCGCTGCGGAATTAGGGTGATTTTGTGCATCACATTGACTTGAAATCTTAGTCAATTTTTGGAAAAGTGGAAAAAATCGCCAAATTTCTGTTGGAAAAGTGGAAATTTTCCCCTAAATTGCGTTGGAAAAATGGAAGAGATATGATTAAAAGAAAGATAGACAGTTACTTACGAGAATATTACCAAGAATCAGGTAATGCATTATTGATAACAGGTGCCCGTCAGGTAGGAAAGACCTATTCAATTCGAGAGTTTGGCAAGACTTTCAAGAGTTTTATCGAGATCAACTTCATCGAGAATCCTGATGCCATTGGCTTGTTCAAAGATGCAAGGGGAACGGCCGATATATTGATGCGCTTATCCACTATCGCGAATGTTCCATTGATAAAGGGGGAAACCTTGATTTTCTTTGATGAAGTACAGGAGTGCCCGGATATTGTCACCGCAATCAAGTTTCTTGTCGATGAGGGTTCATTCCGTTATATCCTGAGCGGCTCCTTGCTCGGCGTGGAATTGAAGGATATCCGTTCGGTCCCTGTCGGGTATATGGGCGTAAAGCAAATGTTCCCGATGGACTTCGAAGAGTTTATCACCTGTGTTGGAATCAATGAGGATGTGATAGCCTCGGTGAAAGATGCTTGGACGAACAGGCGGCCTGTTGACGAGTTCATTCATAACAAGATGATAGAATTGTTCCGGCTCTACCTGATTGTCGGAGGTATGCCGGCGGCTGTCAGCAAGTACCTTGAAAGCAACAACCTGCAGGAAGTGCTGGCGGTGCAGCAGGAGATTATTCAACTTTATAAGAAAGACATTGCTAAATACGACCCCGACAACAAGTTGTACATAGAGGAAATTTTCAGCCTGATTCCGCCGGAACTCAATGCTAAAAATAAGCGCTTCATTCTCAAAAGCCTCAACGCAAATGCCAAGTACGACCGTTATGAGAATAGCTTCCTCTGGCTCAAGAATGCAGGCGTCGCGATACCCGTTTACAATGTGGAAGAGCCTAAGGTCCCTCTTCTGCTGGCACGCTCCCGCAACCTTCTTAAACTCTTCTTGAACGATATCGGCTTGCTGGCCGCCCAATATGCCAATGGTATCCAGATGCGGATTATCAAGGGTGATAAGGACATTAATTTCGGCTCTATTTATGAGAATGCAATAGCCCAGGAACTTGTCGCGCATGGTCTGGAGCCCTACTACTACAACAATAAGAAACGAGGAGAGTTGGACTTTATCGTTGAGCAAAACGGAACGGTTCTCCCTATCGAGGTCAAGTCGGGAAAAGATTATACATCCCATCGTGCCCTCTCCAACATTATGGATTGTGAGGAGTACGATCTTTCTGAGGCTTTGGTGCTGAACAACGACAACTTAACCGTCGGCGGCCGCATAACCTATGTGCCGGTTTATATGGTTATGTTTTTGGAGAAAGATAAATTGGCTGTTCAGACTTACAAAATTGAATTGGATGGGCTGAAGTAGTGTTCGCAGCCCCAAATAACCTTGTTTTTCGCCCCATATTAATACGCTAGAATTAGAAATGATATTGGTAAATAAATGCCAGTTCGGTTCTTGGGCAGGTCTAGGTCGGAGAAACAGGGCGTTTATCTCGTGCCTGGTGTGACCTGGAAGTTGAAAAATAGTTTCTGGAAAAACTTAGGGGAATGAAGGTAATATCATAATCCTGTTCGGAATAATACGGTTTTTATTCATTATTTATTGTATAGTGGATAAAATCCGCCGATTTTGTGCAGTACAGTGAATAAAATGAGTGAAAATGTGCGCTAACATCTTCAAAATTTGGAGATTCAATTCTTTTTACTAACTTTGCAACGGCCGTAAATTTTACGGCCGTAAAATTTGGACGTATGAAATTTTATGACAGGGAAGAGCAACTGAAGATGTTGCGCGAAATGAGGGAACTATCATACGATGGTTATTCCCGAATGACGGTTGTTACCGGACGGAGACGTATCGGAAAGACCACCCTTATCAAGGAAGCCTACAAAGACGAACCTTATGTGTATCTGTTTGTGGGTAAAAAGAGTGAATCGGTACTTTGCCGGGAGTTCTGTGAGGAGTATCAGGAGAAGATGGGTTCATTCGTCCCTTCGATGAGCGCTTTCCGGGATGTGTTCCGTTTCCTGATGGAGGAGGGAAAGCGTCGGAAATACACCCTGGTCTTTGATGAGTTTCAGAATTTCCTTGATATTAATCCATCCATATACAGCGATATACAGAATTGGTGGGACAAGTCTCAGAAAGAGACCCACGTGAATATGGTAGTCAGCGGATCCGTATATTCCTTGATGGAGAAGCTTTTCAAAAACAGGAAAGAACCCCTTTACGGCAGGCAGGATTCGACCATCAAGCTGCAGGCATTCCCCACTTCTGTCCTCAAACAGATTATGAAGGACAACGCTCCGGGCTATTCCAACGATGACCTTCTCGCGCTTTATACTTTCACGGGTGGCATTCCGAAATATGTAGAACTATTTATGGATGTGAATGCGACCACCTGCAAGAAGATGATTACCAAAATCTGCAAGGAGGACTCTCCGTTGATAGAAGAGGGCAGGAAACTCCTCATCCAGGAGTTCGGAAAGAAATATGCGACCTACTTTTCCATCCTTCAGGCCATATCGATGGGGTACAATACCCAGTCCTCGATTGAAGACTACCTGGGTGGAAAGAGTGTGGGCGGACAGTTGCTGAATCTCGAAGAGACATACGATCTCATCCGAAAGGTTCGACCTATTTGGGCAAAGCCCAAGACCCAGACCGTAAGGTACGAGATCAGCGATATTTTCCTTCGTTTCTGGTTCCGCTATGTGGAAAAGAACCAGCGACTCATCGAAATCGGACAGTACCCGGCCCTGTGCAGAATTATGGAAGAGGATTATGAAACCTATTCCGGTGATGTCCTTGAACGATACTTTAAGCTGAAGTTGGTAGAGAGTCTGGATTACCGCGACGTTGGAAGTTGGTGGGACCCTAAAGGGTACACAGACAATGAGGGACATCATCAGCAGGCCGAATTGGATATCGTTGCCCTGCGCCTCAAGGAAAATGTTCTCGATGTGATAGAGGTAAAGCGTAATCCGGACAAATTCAACAAGGAACTTCTTGAAGAGAAAACAGCTTTCTTCTCCTCCAAAGAGAAGCAGGCCAGAAAGAACAAGATCGTGCTTTCTTGTCTCTCGATGGAGGATATGTGATGGATAAAACTTAAAGCAATTGAATGGTCTCTATATCGGGATTATGTAAAGTGCAACGCACTGACCACAAACGGTTATCTTCTGCTTCGACAAACAGGCATAAATAGATGATTGAATACTTGATATACTGTTATATTTGATATAAAAAAGTGTCGTATATGGAAACGGGCAATTACTCACTTGAAAAGCACTTGGAAGCGATCTGCAACGGCGATAAGGACTATGAAATACTTTATGCAGTCTGGCGACTGAACAAGGAGAACTTGGCAGCGGTGTTAAATAACATCGCATCAGTATTTCCCCATTACAGCCAACACGACATTAGTCACTCGATTACGATTCTTGACAATATTCAGCGGTTATTGGGGCGAGATCGCGTGGAACGCCTTGGGGCTACCGATACGTTTCTCTTGCTCATGTCTGCACTCACACATGACCTTGGAATGTACATGACCTATGAAATGGTGGAGAAAGAATGGGACAAGCCAGAGGTCAAGAAACTAATTGAAAGTTATGCTAAAAGCAGTGACAAAATAATAGCTACTGCTGCCAGATTGTTGCAAGATTACTATACCCGTCCTGCCAATGCTGCCGAGGGTTTCAAATGGGCGTTGGGGGTTCGCAATGCTGTAACTATCATCTTGGCGCACCAGTTGCGCCAAGGACATGGAGGTCGTAGCTCAGAATTCCTTAAGAAAAGCGACTTTTTCCGTGAAAATGCAAGCAGGTTCCACTTTGAATCGCTGCCGGAAAGATACCTGACTCTTATTGCACAGGTGGCGCGTCTTCATGGTACAGACTTCGATGAAGTCATGGAGCTACCTCAAAAGGCAACCGGATTCAAGAGTGACTTTGCACACCCTCGATTCATTGCCAGTATGATTCGTTTGGGCGATCTGTTAGATATCGATAACAATCGTTTTAATCCGTATTCCATAGCAATGGTAAAAGACATTCCAGATTCTTCACGGGCACACTATGATAAACATCAAGCAGTAAAACACCTGCTTATTTCTCCGGAAGGCATCGAAGTCGATCTGAATTGCCCGACGGAGGCATCTTACCGAGTTGCCCGCGAATTGTTTGATTGGCTGGAATCTGAAGTCGCAAATCAGTGCCGCGAATGGAGTGTCATCGCACCCTCAAATCTTGGAGGGCTCCCTCCCGTATTGCATAAGGACAAAATCAATATATTTTACAGAGGGACACGCCCCCGGTATGAATTACGTAATCTCCGGTTTGATATTTCCAGCCAGCGTACCTTCGAAATGCTCAAAGGAGGGGCTATCTATAGGAATCCGGGGCGGGTATTTCTCCGCGAGATAGTTCAAAATGCTCTGGACGCCACAAAATTGCAGATATGGAGAGATATGGATATTCACTTGCCTTTTGAACTGAAGAATCCAGATCGGCAGATACAAAAACTGGAAGATATCCGGTTTTCTGATGACATCCCAAGTCAAGTATATGAAAAGTATCCTATTGACCTTACAGTTGATTACAATAAGGAAGAGCAGACCATCACAGTAATTTGTGAAGACTGGGGAACAGGCATTTCTGAAGAAAGCCTAATTCGAATGACTAGTCAAGTTGGGAGTAGCCGCAAAGCGGACAAGGGTTATGAGAAAATAATCAATGGGATGCCCTTTTTCCTCCAACCAACGGCATCCTTTGGTTTAGGGTTGCAGACAATCTTTTACGTTACCGACGAATTTGTCGTTGACACCCACTACCCTGGCGAGCCTACCCGACGTATTGTTTTCCGAACTTCTACCGACGGCAGTTATTGCTCCATCAATGAGGAGGGTTTTGATTTCCTCCGCGAGAAGAGAGAAGTCCTTCACGGTTCAACCGTGAAGATTGTGATTGATAAAGAGCATTGGAGCAATTTCTTTGAAATCAATCCAGAAAATGTGACAGAACTGCTTGATAACACGGATGCTGTTGAGTATCACCTAGCAGAACATACTGATTTTTATGTGAAGTACGCATTTCAGGACATCGACAGTATTCCTCTCCGATATCATTCACCTTATTCATCTTTTGAAACAAGAAGGGAACAAAAAGACTACGAATTTGTAAAAGAGAAGGGCAACTTCCGGCTCTATTGGAAATGGGGACAGAAAGAGTTTCCTTTTATCATTGAAAACGCTGGCAAGATGGCCTCTCGAATCAAGATATCATTTACAGATGATACTTATGAGTTTGATGAACAGTTGTTTTTGCGTAACATTCCTATATCTACTATATATTCCAGTAATAATTTCAATGCCTTCAGCTGGGATTTGTGGTGTAGAGAAGCCGATTCTTTAGTAACATTATCTAGAGACGGTCTTCTGCCCCATGGGAGGAGGTGGTTCAACAAGTTTAGAGAGTCCCTTATACCCGATTGCCTCGAATTAATATATGAACCTTTGAGACGGCGGCTTATTGACTATCCTAAAGATCAATCTGTCCTTAAACAGTATGTGTACTTTTGTATTGTCAACTGGAAGTATCAAACATCTATCGAGCCGGATTTGGTACCAGTGAAAGACTATAAAATTCCCAAAACAAAGCAAAGCGGCCTTCTTTGCATTGACAATACAGGAGAAGCCGTGCCTATTAAAAAGTTGCTTGAATCTGAGAAATTCGTTATATCATCGTTTAACTCCTCTTTTACAAGCGAAGTTATAAGTAATGGTTCCGTATTTCATAAAGACGAGATTATCGTTCGTGTGAGTGGACACGACATTCCAGACACTTATTACTGTTCAGAAGTATTTACCCTCGGTCAACATGGCTGCTACTATCGACTAATTAAAGGAAAATCCAACAAGATCCATTTTGTGAATCACTTGAATTATGACATAAAAAAACTTGATATGCGCCTTGAAACATATAATGTAAGATTCAAATGTGGGGATTTTTGCTATTTGGGATACCAACGATACAAAGAAATTGTTGTCGACAATAACGCCCCTTTATTGGATCATAGTCTTCCCTTTGGAAATAACTACTGCTGGATATATCCCATAACCAAATCAATCAAAGATGACCTTCCTCAATCGCGGAAAAAGGCGGAGAAATATCTATTTGAGAACGGGCGGTTGGAAGCACTTGTTCCGGAGTATATTGTAAAACTGATTCAAAGACACAACGCCTTAGGCAACAAGAACCTGACAAAAGAAACCATCTATAAGAAATACGCCGAACTCATTCTCGACAATAAGTTCGGGTATAAAAAGAAATAGTTCCATAATTGAGTCCTGCCTATAGTTGTCATAGATGAGAACATAAATAGTTCTTTATAAGTCATCCTGCTCATTGGTAAAGTTTCTGCGTTACTTCCAATAAAACCGCGTCTTGGAAAGAAACCCAATTGGCCGTATTTGCGATGCACAAAATAGAATAATCCAATAACTTGTTGTAAATAACAATTTTAGTTTTTAACCCTTTTCACGTTTGTCCCCCAAATGTCCCCGAATTTTATAAGGGGTCAAACTTTTTTTAAAAAAGTCCTTCGCGGGGGATAAAAAAAGTAAAGGCGCGTCCCCGCATGACTGCAAGCCTGCACCAGGTGTTAACAATAGATGTCTGGTATCAGACTTTTCAAGACAGAACTTATCCCCCCCCCCCAACTGCTTCTGCTCGTTTAACTTTCCAGGCATTTTGGCGTCCAATAGATGTTTGTAATGCCTAATTGCTATGAACCTGTGTTTCTTTCGGACTGTTCTGCTTTCTCTGGCAGTGAGTTTCTTTTGTGTTGAATTAAGTGCCCAGCGCATTGTTTGTGACGACAAATGCAAGTTGGCTGATGCGCCCACGCTCACATCCGCAGCGTCGTCCGCTCCTGCGGCCGAATCCACCCCCTTTCCCCACCAAGATCCAACCTATGCGGTGGTGAGTCCGGTGGGTCGGTCGTCGGTCGAGATGATTGAGCAGGGGGCTCGGCTGGAGACGCTGGAGGGGAAGACCATCGCGGTGGTCGGCGTCAGTTTTATGACCGCCGTCACCCATCCGGAAATCAAGCGGCTGATTCGGGAAAACTATCCTTCGGCCCGGGTGATTCTTTTGGACGAAATCGGCATTGCCGGTCCTTATCCCGCCCCGGGCTCAGGGAAATGAGGGTGGACGCCGTTATTTCGGGGAACGGGGGCTGCGGCCTTTGTACGCCCAAAGAGACGGGTTCCTGCATCGCGGCCGAGTATCTGGGCATCCCTTCCGTGATGATTGCAGGTCCCGGTTTTGTGGACCAGGCGAAATACACGGCGCTCAACAACGGCGTGCCCGTGATGCGGGTGGCCCAGTACCCCGGCGCTTTTGCCACGCATACGGCCGAGGAACTGATTCGGAATACCCGGGAGATACTGTGGCCGCAGATCGTTGAGGCGTTGACCAAGCCGATTTCGGAGGAGGAACGTGCGTCGGGCATAAGTGGAAAGACGGGGGATATCCGCGACGATGCGTTTTTCGGAACGATTGACGAAATCAACGATTATTTCAAAGAAATGAAGTGGTCGGACGGACTTCCCATCGTTCCGCCGACCTTCGAAAAAGTGAGTTCTTTCCTTAAATATACGGACCAGAAATGGGATGAGACAGTCGCCATTTTGCCCATCGCCCATCGGAACACAACGGTCTGGCACGTGGCGGTGAATGCGGTGATGGCCGGGTGCAAGCCGGAATATATGCCCATCCTGATAGCCCTAACCAAAGGCCTCGGAGACCCCAATTTCAGACGCACGCTCGCCAGCACGCACGCTTGGATTCCGTATTGTTGGCTCAACGGTCCGGTGGCTCGGCAACTGGGCATCGACAGCGGCCAGGGGCAGATCAACGAGGCCGCCAACGTGGCCATCGGCCGCTTTATGAATCTGGCTCTGATGAACCTCTGCGGCTATTATGTGAAGCAGGACCGGATGGGGACTTTCGGCTATCCTATGTCCTGGTGTATGGTGGAGGATGACGCCGCTTGTCTACGTGTGGGCTGGAAACCTTATCACGTTCGGGCGGGTTATGGGCTGAACGAAAGCACCATCACCCTGGGCTCCACGCTGCTTTGGGGAAACAATATGGCCCCTTCGACCACCAACCCCGAGAAACTGATGGAACTGCTGGCCTGGGACATCAGCGAACGCAGTCAGTTCGCTCTGGGCAGCGGCCGTCAGTTTACCTTCCGAACGATTTTGATGACCGAACCTGTCGCGAAAATTTTGACCGGCAAGTACCGGAGTCCGGAGGCCTTGGAGCGGGACCTGATCGAGGCTTCCCGCCGCCCGGTCAAAGAGCGGGCTTTTGCCAATTATTACGCCAATCCGGGCGGGGCCAAAGACGGTGGAAAACACAGTCTGCGTCAGTATCAGGGCCATATCCGCAAGGATGAAGGAGGGGAGTTGACGCCCACCCCGGAGTGGTATGATTCTCCCGAGAGCGAACAGATGACCATTCCCACGATGAAGCGCGGAATGACCGCCTTCCTCATCTCCGGCGACGCAGCCCGCAACAAGGTCCAGACGATGCCGGGCGGCGGATATGCCACCATCAAGATCGAACTGCCACGCAACTGGGATTCCCTGATGGCGGAACTCGGCTATGCCCCGCTGGCTGAATTTCGGTGTAAATAAAAATGCCTTGGCGTTCCGGAATAATTTGTCAGAAGCATCGCGTCGAGCGCATCATGGCCAAGTAGAATAAGACGCGTGAAGAGGCCACCCAATTGATGGAAACCATATTATGACCTCATTCTGGACATGGACTTCCAGACCGAAGACGAGGCCGCCGAAGTGATCTTTGCTTACATCGGTAGACAATAAACCACTATATATAATACGCAAATTTAAGCAATTTTCGACAAATATCACTATCTTTGCCCTAAGCAAGACGGTCGTGGAATCGGCCGGTAAAGAAATCAGGAGTAGTAAGTCTTTCGCTCGAAAGCAGCTCCCTTCACAATTGTATCGTTAAATTGGGAAATGATATTCTATCTCCCCATTTGTTACCCCGTTAAACATACCTGCTATGGACAAGAAGAAAACAATAAATAATATATTGGAGCCTATTACACGTTGCAATCAGTTGCAATCTACTACAAATAATGAGCCGTTAAAACAAGAAATCAGCAATCCGAAGAGGGTTATCGCAATTTGCGATAACCTGCCACAGAATGCTGTAGAAACGCGAATTTTTACGATTCGAGGAGTTTAAGTAATGCTTGATAGAGACTTGGCAGAACTTTATGGCGTGCCCACATATAGATTAAATGAGCAGGTTAAACGCAATATCAAACGTTTTCCCGAACGATTCCGTTTTCAACTTACTTCAGAAGAAATAAAGGGACTCATCACAAATAACGATAGATTATTCTCTCTACAATACAATCCTTCAAAACCATATGCTTATTCCGAGCAGGGTGTTGCGATGTTATCTTCTGTGCTACATAGTGATGAAGCAATAGAAGTCAGCATTCGTATAATGGACGCTTTCGTGGCAATGCGCCACTTCTTGCTATCTAACGCACAAATATTCCAGCGTCTCGATCGGATAGAGTATAAGCAGATAGAAGCTGATCATCGAATAGAAGAACTCTTCAGAAAAATCGACGAGCGTTCAATTACGCCCAAGCAAGGCATCTTCTTTGACGGCCAAATTTATGATGCGTATGAGTTCATTTGCGGGCTCATTAAGAATGCCAAGAGACGTATTGTTCTAATTGACAACTATGTGGATGAGACCATCCTAACTATGCTGGATAAACGTGAGGGCGGTGTGTCTGCTACGATTTACACACAAAAGATATCTCAACAGTTCCAGCTGGACATCACCAAACACAATGCTCAATATCCTGTCATCGAAGTTAAAGAATTCAAAAAATCTCATGACCGCTTCCTAATGATAGATGATAAGGTTTATCTTGTTGGTGCATCGTTAAAAGACCTTGGCAAGAAATGGTTTGCAGTTTCCCTAATGTCAGAAACTAACCCTGAAGTCCTTCTCTCGAAATTATAGTGCTCTGTTTTTCCCAAATTCCGTATCTTTGCAATCATCCAATTATCTTAACAGATCCTCTTATGAAAGCTCTTGTTCTTGGCGCCACGGGCGCAGTGGGAAAGGATTTGGTTCAGCAACTTCTGGCTGACGACTCTTTTGAATCCGTAGATATTTTTGTTCGCCGCGAGGTCAAGATGGATTCATCCAAACTGACCGTTCACGTGGTGGACTTCGACCATCCTGAAGCCTGGGCCGATGAGCTTCAGGGCGACGTCCTTTTCTCCTGTCTGGGAACGACCATCAAGGCGGCGGGCAGTCAGGAGGCGCAGTGGAAGGTGGACTATACCTATCAGTACGAGGTCGCCAAAGCCGCCCGAGCGAACGGAGTCAAGACGTATGTCCTTGTCTCTGCCATCGGTGCGGATGTCAACTCCAAGTTTTTCTACAGCAGAATGAAAGGAGCGCTGGATGACGCTGTGCAGAAACTCGGATTCGAGGGTTGTTTCATTCTTCAGCCTCCGTCCTTGGTCCGCAAGGAGAGCGACCGCTTCGGAGAAAAAGTGGGTGTGGCCGTTATGAAAGGGCTCAACGCCATCGGCCTTCTCCGTTCCTGGACCCCGATGCCCACCGAATCCGTCGCCACCGCGATGATCCGCCTCGCCCAATCCGGCCGTCCCGGCATCGAGATTGTCAAGTCGCAGGAGATTTTAAAGGTATAAAAGGGTAAGATATTGCCGTTTGAAATACCATTTGGGTACTTCAAACTTCAGGGAAGTTTCTCCTAGAATATTTAACAATTTTGGCACAATTCTTTTGTTTTGTGCCTTTTTTGTTATACTTTTGCAGCGAGATTAATGAACGAATGGCTGTAACAGAGAATATTATCAACTTCGCAGCGCAGCAGGGTGGTTCTTTCAAAAAGAAGGATCTGCTTAAAACGCTACGCACGGATGCGACCATCAATGAAGCCAGCTTATCGGCCCTGCTTAGCCGCCTGGTAGCCACGGGCAAGCTGGTCAAGACCGGATGGGGAGAATATGCCCTTCCAGAAGGGATCAAGCCACGTTTTTTGGTACGTCCGCAGGAAGAGGCGCTGGGAATAGGCCGGGCGCTGAGGGAGCGCTATCCGCTGGTGAATTTCTGCATATGGGATTCCTTCAGTGTGGTACCGCTTATGCTCCACATACCCAATGTGAACATTACCGTCGTGGATGTGGAAAGGGGCGTGGAGCCCACGTTCTTTGATGCCCTCAAGGAGATGTTCCCGCAGTACAGCGTCCTGCCACACCCCACCAAAGAGGAATTCTACACCTATGGAGACGGCAAGGACAGCATCGTTATCCATCCGCTCTACACCGAATCTCCGCTGGAGTCATTTGCCGGACTGAGGGTTCCCATGGCTGAAAAGGTGCTGGTGGACATCGCCGTCAATCCGGAATTTGACTACCTCCAAGGTTCGGAGGTATTCACCATTTTTGAGAACGCGTTCCGAAGCTGCTCTGTTTCCCGTTCCGCCTTGCTCCGCTATGCCCGCCGCAGAAGGGGTTTAGACACCATACAGAAAATACTTGCTAACATAGACTTACCGGACTATGATTAGCCCCGAAAGCCGCACCCGTGAGTGGATAGAATCCCTCCGTACCCATTATCCTTACATCAAAGACGCATCCCTGTTGGAGAAAACCATCCGGGCATTTTCCCTGCTGGAATCCCTGGCGCGCTCCGGCTGCCCCTTTATTTTCAAAGGAGGTACCGCGTTAATGCTTCATCTGGGGTCCTCCCGCAGGCTCAGCATAGACATTGACATCGTCTGCAAACCCGGGACCAACGTCTGGGACTATCTGGAACGCTATGCCGGCGAGTACGGCTTTACCGGTGTAAAAGAAGTTTCCCGGAAAGCCCGCACCAATGTCCCTAAGAGCCACGCCGCCTATGAATACTTGGTCTCCTATCCTGCCGGCTACTCAAGCGGGGAGATTCTGCTTGATGTTCTGTATGAAGACATTGATTACACTCGGTTACTTACACTTCCCATTGAGAGCCCTTTGCTCAAAACCGAAGGAGAACCCGCTATGGTCCAAGTTCCCAGCCTGGAAGACATGCTGGGCGACAAACTCACTGCCTTCGCCCCGCACACCACAGGAATCCCGTTCTTCAAGGGCGACAAGCCCTTCTCCATGGAGATTATGAAGCAACTCTTCGACGTTAGTTCCATCCTAGATCGCACCGATACCCTGGAATCTGTCAGCAGCACCTTCCACAAACTCGTTCCCATCGAACTAAGCTACCGCGGCCTAGATACTCTCACAGCCCAGGACGTTCTCACAGATGCCTACGCCACGGCCATGAACATCTGCCAGTATGGCGCTCTCAATAAGCAGGAATACACTTATCTCACTGACGGCGCCCACCGCGTGAACAGTTTCATTCTCATAGAGAACTACACGATGGAACGTGCCGTCCGTGATGCCGCTAAACTTGCATACTTAGCACGCCTTATTCAGCTCAGAATCAATGAAGTCCAGCACTATACCAAGAAAGCCGATGCATCCCTTGCTTCGGAGATTATCGAAGATCAGACACTTAACAAACTTAACAGATTGAAGAAAGTCAATATCGAGGCCTTCTTCTACTGTAAACGCTTAGAAGAACTGATATAGAAACCTCGTCCACACCCAACACACACCCAACAACATGTCCAAGCCTCGTAGACGTCTTTATTTCAAACCGTCACGGCATCGAGATTGACAAGTCGCAGGAGATTTAAAGGTATAAAAGGCTATTTTTCAAGTCTATTCAGGAATGCTTTTCCCTTTTCGGTAAGCAGATACTTCTGTCTGGGGTGACGGGGCGATTCCGGATAAAGCATACACACAAATCCTTCCCTTATTGCGGGTGAAAGGAAGAGATTCATAAAGTTTTCCCGATCTTTTAAATCCAGAACTGCAAGCATTTCTTTTACCGATAGCTGCTGATAACCTATCGTTGTAATTAACTTGAGAATTTGAGGATTGTCCGTATGTAACTTGTCGGGTACTTGTCGGGTACTTGTCGGGTGCTTGTCGGGTGCCGAATCTGTACTTGTCGGGTCAGCAAGATTGGGCTGAACACTCCATTCCGGGGAAGGATTGATATGTAAGTAGCGGTTGCGTAAATCCCACTGTTCATTCAGTAGCAAATTACGGAAGAACCGCTCTAGATAGAGGGGGCTGTAATCAATATCCTTGAGCACATTGCGATATTTCGCCCGTACCAAAGCATTGCGGAAATACCAGGCGTGTTTGGCGAACATATCATTATTCACTTTGAAGCCAAGGTCTCTAAGGTAGAGAATCGTGAATACGGCCGTTGTACGGGTATTTCCTTCACAGAAAGCATGAATCTGCCAGATGCCTGAAACAAAGGAGGTGATATGGGCGATAAGTTCGTCTGTCGAGATTCCCTTGTAGCTGAAACCACACTCTTGTTCAAAATCGTAATCTAGTGCCCGTCGAAGGTCTTCCCAGTTCAGATAATGAATGGTATCGTACTCCAGCACCCATTCCTTTTTTGTAAAGTCATAATCCCGAATCTTGCCGGCGTGTTTGTACACCCCCTCAAAGATTCTTCGATGAAGGGCAATGATACCTTGCGAGCTGAAATCCAGCGCGTCTGACGACAGAATTTTGGTGATATTGGCAGATACTTTGTCAGCTTCCTGCTTTTGGTCATCATCCGGCTCCCGCAATTGCTTAGATTGATAATAACCTTTAATCAGTTCCCGTGCTTTGTCAATATCAATCTCACCCTCGATATGCTTTCGGGCCGTCTCTTTCAGGTAATCAGAAGTCTGCAGCCCGTCAACAGCCTGCAGGCCGATAGCGGTCCGCCAAAGAGCAGCCTTCTCTTTCTGATCCGGTTCCCCCTGCCTGATGTATTCATCAAAATCTATATAGCCGTCTTCCATAAACTACAACACCACAAATATAATAAAAAACTTTTCGTTTTGGATTGAAATACTGAAAAGAGCGACAGATGGCTCATTGCAAGATTTTGCGGTGGGATTCTCCACCCACCTATCGCATTTCTCCAAAATAGTAGAATCTTTACACTACCACCCCTCTATTGCCGTGGCCGTTATGAAAGGGCTTAACGCGATTGGTCTTCTCCGTTCCTGGGCCCCTATGCCCACCGAATCCGTCGCCGCCGCGATGATCCGCCTCGCCCAATCCGGCCGTCAAGGCATCGAGATTGTCAAGTCGCAGGGTATTTTAAGGGTATAAAACGGGAAGTATCAATTTCGTTTGAAACCATCGAGAATCGAATGCCAACCGCCTTTATAAGCTCTCGGATGTGGAAAAGCGCTTTACAAAGGCCATAGCGGCCTACGATTCCTTGTAAAAACAGGGTTCTGAAAACCCCTGCCAATGAGGCACATTTTGTGGTACTGGGAAGAATCGAAATGAATATTCTAAGGTTTTTTACCGTATAATAATATCCTCGTAACTATCGCTAACACAACGAATTGCAAATAAATTTGTATGTTAGGGAATAATGGCGTATATTTGCATATAGATAAAAAGTGGGACGGAAGTGGGACGGACTGGGACGGAAGCCCAGGAGCGTCCCAGATTAACCCCAAAATCGCCCTCTCACGTAGCTACAAGGCCGATTTCCCAACTGGGACGGACAACCCAAAACCCCTGGTATTACTACGTAATACTGAACACTACACCGGAAGCCAAAAAGGAAGCGTATGAAGATCAGATTCTACCTCAAAAAGAACGACATCAACAAGTCGGGAGAGTGCCCCATCAGGGCCGACATAAACATCCGCGGCACCCGCCTGCAGAAGCTCATCGGCTACACCTGCAGCGCCGACAAATGGGATGACGTCAAAGAGCAGGTCAAGCACGGCGCCATCAATAAAGAAGGCAAGGACTACCGCGTCATCAATTCCCGCATCGCTGACATCCGCACCCACTTCACAACGTACGACCTCACCCTGGATGACAAGCCCACTTCGGAGGCTATGCTGAAGGAGTTTCAGAAGGTCATGAACAAAAACGCAGCAAAGATCGCCGCCATCAGCAGCAAAGACAGCGAGGAGGTCATCGAAAAGAAGGTAGCGGCTGCTGAGGAAAAGGAGCCTAAGGTGAAGGTAAAGCCGGCCGTTGACTACATGGACGAATTCATCAACGAAGAGAGCCGCATCAAAGAGTGGAGCATGGAGACACGCAAGATGGTCAAGTCCCTCAAGAACCACCTGAATAAGTTCAAGAAAAACGTGGGCCTGGACTTCTATGACCAGAACGGCATCGACAAATTCATCAATTACCTTCGCTCCACTGCCGGCCTGGAGGAGAGTTCAGCCGAAAAAGTCTACAAGAACCTCGCCTGGTTCCTCCGCTGGGCCATACGTAAGAAATACACGCAGGTGCGCGATATAGAGTCCTACGAGCCCGTCTTCAAGACCGTCAAAAAGCCCGTCATCTTCCTCACGCAGGACGAATTGGACAAAGTCTTCAATCTCGAGATTCCCAAGACCGGCACCAAGCTCAAACTCCACGATATGAACGGCAAGGAGTACGAGAAGAAAGTCATCGAGCACGAAGGCATGTCCATCGCCCGCGACCTCTTCTGCTTCTGCGCATTCACCAGCCTCCGCTACTCCGATGTCGTTGAGGTCAGGCGAACTGACATCCACGATGGCGTCCTAACCATCACCACCCAGAAGACCCACGACCGCCTGCCCATCGTCCTCCACCAAAACGCTCTGGCTATCCTGGAGAAGTACAAAGACAAAGAATTCCCCGGCAACCGCGCCCTCCCGTACATGACCAACCAGCAGATGAACCGCTGCCTCAAAGACCTCTGCGAGATCTGCGAATTCAATACGCCCGTCAAGATCACCCTCTACCGCAACGGAGTACGGCACGATGACGTCTTCCCCAAATGGTCCCAGGTTGGCACCCACACCGGCCGCAAGACCTTCATCTGCTTCGCTCTCTCCAACGGCATCGCTCCTGATGTGTCACCGGCCACTGCGACTACAAGTCCATGCGCCCCTACATCGACATTACTGAATCCGCCAAGAAAGACGCTATCAAGAAGATGGAGGAAGCTTTTAAGAGGAAATAGTCGGAATTATTGTTGAAAACATTTCCGTATTCGTCGGAATAAATGTATATTTGCCTCCGTAATTCGTCCGAATTTATGTTAAAAACAATCTCATATTCGTCAGAATTTTTGTAATATGAAGAGAGAAATATACGAAAAACTACTTGAGTGGAAGTCTCGTAGAGACCATAAGCCCCTCGTCCTTGACGGTGCCCGTCAGGTAGGCAAGACCTACATTCTCAAAGAGTTTGGCAGCAAGGAGTACAAAAACTTCTCCTACGTCAACCTGGACAAAGATGCCGTGGCCAAGTCCATCTTCGAGCCGGACCACGACATACCGCGCATTCTTCGCACTCTATCCGCCCATACCGGCGTAGACATTGTGCCGAAGGACACCCTCATCATCATTGATGAAATTCAGGAAAGCGCCGCCGCCCTCGGCTGTCTCAAATACTTCAAGGAAGACTTCCCGCAGTACGACGTCGCCGTCGCCGGTTCGCTGCTGGGTATCTCCATCCACGAAGACCAGTCTTTCCCGGTCGGCATGGTGGAACTGGTCCGAATGTTCCCGATGTCCCTGCACGAGTTCCTGAACGCCACCGGAAATGAGAAACTCACGCAGCTCCTCCTCAGCTGTGACTGGCCCGCCGTAAACACCCTTAGCCAGAAGTATATTGACCTCCTGCGCCAATACTACTACGTTGGTGGCATGCCCGAGGCCGTAGCCGGCTATATCGAAGGGAAAGGCCTCAATGCCGTTCGCATGATCCAGAAAGATATCCTTGCTGGATACCGCAAGGACTTCTCCAAACACGCACCCAAGAAAGAGGTTCCCCGCATCGAGATGGTCTGGGACTCCCTGCCATCGCATTTGGCCAAGGAAAACAAGAAATTCATCTACGGCGCCGTTCGAAAAGGTGGCAGGGCCAAAGACTTTGAAGTGGCCATCACCTGGCTCAAGGATGCCGGTCTCATCTACAAAATCCACCGCGTCTCCAAGATCGAGTACCCGCTCAAATTCTACGAAGATTTCGATGTGTTCAAGATCTTCCCGCTGGATGTGGGTCTACTGGGCGCGATGACAGATGTGCCGGCCTCCCAGATGCTGGTGGGCGACAACATCTTCAAGGAGTTCAAAGGTGCTTTCACGGAGTGCTACGTCAACGAGCAGCTCGCACGCATTCAGATCCCCACCTTCTACCATTCGTCCAATGAGTCTGAGTGCGAGATAGATTTCTCTGTCCAGACAGAAAAACGAGTCATTCCTATAGAGGCCAAGGCTGAAGAAAACGTCAAGGGCAAATC